>CAYQIX010000008.1:0-34610 GCA_964417765.1 uncultured Desulfurococcaceae archaeon | reverse complement strand
AGCTTAAGGACTACCTTCTTTGTTACCTTAGCAAATCTCTTCTGCTCTGGCTTTCTCTTGCTTCCGTAGCCTTCCTGCTTCCTCCTATACCTACGCTCTCCTTCAGCTAGTGCTCTTCTCTTCCCGTGCTTATATATAGTAACTGAGTGCTCAGTATGAGTCCTGCACCGCGGACAGTATGTTCGTATTTTCTTTGGTATCTTCATGATTCACCCACCATTAATTCAATCTAGATACTTTAACTCCTGATTCCCCTCTTTTTTCTTTCTTCTTCAGGTCTTACTTTAACTATTCCTAGAAATATAGCACAGCTGACACAATAGCACTTAGTGACTGGGTACCTTGCTATTATAGCGCCTTTCTTCTCTAGTTCAGCAGCAAGTTGTGGGTCAACCGGGGAGTACCAGCGCGTGACACATATTGCTTTGTCCTCAGGTACTAATCTTCCGCACTGGTCGCACTGAACAGTTTTTACAGACCCCTTACTCCCCTTACGCCTCCCCCTATTTTCTCTTTTCTTTGGCACGCACCACACCTCCTAGACATGTTACTGTGACCTTATTAACCTTTTAATCATTAATTAATCCTCTTAAGCCCTAAATTAGTATTTCTTAGCATACCTCATTATCGTCACTGCTCTCGCACCACACATGGGGCAGTTCTGATTGTTCACATTAATTTCCTCGTCCAAGGGTGTACCAAGAGCGTCTGCCTCTAACATCTCAGAGGTCCTATGAGCGCACTCAGACTTTCCGCACCAAGGTATCTCAACTATGCCTCTCTCCTTACTTAAGTACTCCCTAGCTTCATCAATACTACTTGCCCTATGTATTCTCCTCCTAAAAGCTTCCCAGGCTCTCCTGCTTAATTCGGTATCTATTTGCTTACCTAGCTGTCTCAGTACTTCAGGCAACTTATTAATACTTACCTTAGTTTTCTCGCCAGTGTCTCTTCTAACTACAGTCACGTACTGACCTTTTAACTCCTTAGGACCTAGGTCAATCCTTATGGGAACCCCTCTTAGTTCCCAAATATAGAATTTCTCGCCAGGCGTTATGTCCTCTCTCAAGTCGACATCTACCCTAAAGCCCTCATTAAGAAGGGTCTCCTTAAGTTTAATAGCGTGTTCTGCTACAGCCTTCTTTTCTTCTTCACTACCTGCAGGTATGGGTATTATGACCACCTGAATGGGGGCTACTTCAAACGGTAATGTTAAACCTTTAGAATCACCGTGAATAGCTACTAAACTCGCTATAACTCTCTCTGAGATACCGTAACTTGTTTGCCAAGCATAATCTATTGACTCATCCTTCTTCTGAATCTTAACTTCAAATACTTTACTGAAGTTCTGACCTAAATTATGTACAGTCCCTATCTGTAGCGCCTTGCCATCAGGTAGTAAAGTATCAAATGCTATTGTATAGATAGCTCCAGCAAACTTGTCCCATTCAGGTCTCTTAGATATTACGTAAGGTATTCCTAGCTTATCAAAGAACTTCTTATAGATGTCTATTACCTCCTTAACCTGCCTCTCACAGTCCTTGAAGTCTTCATGTACTGTATGGGCCTCCTTGAACGTTGTGACCTCCCTTACCCTAAGTAAGGGTCTAGTAGCTTTCGTCTCATATCTAAAAATACTGCCTATCTGGTAGTACTTCTTAGGTAACTGCTTATAGCTCTTAATCCAGAGAGCCTCCATATATGAGAGGGGCGTCTCACTCGTAGGCCTCAGTGCTAACTTAACATCCAGAGGTTCGTAGCCTCCATGCGTCACCCAGTAGAGCTGTCCCTCAAATCCTTGAATATGTTCAGATTCTTTAATAATGATATTATAAGGTATTAGCAGAGGTAAGAGTATTTCCTCATGACCGGTAGAATCAAGTAGCTTCCTAATTAACTCAATAACATTCTTTCTTAATTTGAAGCCGTAAGGTAGCCATATACCCATTCCTTTAGCTGGGTACCTGCCGTAATCGTACAGTTCTGCTTCACGTATGATCCAGTCAAACCACTCATTAAAGGGCTTACCTAAGTCACGGTAAACGAAAACCTCCATAACTCCCAACCTAAGCTTAAATTAATCTATAAGCTGAGTAATAAAGTAAACTGTCCATTAGCACCCTAATCAGATTGAACAAACCTTGATAAGGCAATAAAACCTTTAAATACCCGATATCTCACATAGTATGGATTGGGTGCCGCGGTAGTATAGCCCGGCCTAGTATGCGGGCCTGTCGAGCCCGTGACCCGGGTTCAAATCCCGGCCGCGGCGCCACCGACCCCACAACTTCTTAGTTACATCTTTTCGCTTTAATGTACGCCGATATTTATACTTATAAGGGAATTCACCATAGGTTGTTTAGGGTGTATTGATGAGCACCATGTACGCCGAGTTAGGCAGTTTAAAGCCTGGAAGCTTCATAGTTATTGACGGCGAGCCGTGTAGAATAGTTGAGATGAGTAAGGCTAAGACAGGAAAGCATGGCAGCGCTAAGGCGCATGTAGTTGCTATTGGAATATTTAGCGGATCCAAGAAAACCCTAGTTGCTCCTGTAGACCAAAGAGTAGAGGTGCCCATCATAGATAAGAGAACTGCTCAGGTAATAGCAATAACAGGTGATACATTACAGCTAATGGATCTAGAGACATATGAGACTTTTGAGGTCGACATACCTAAGGAGGAGGAGATTAGATCCAAGCTGGCTCCGGGAGCAGAGGTTGAGTACTGGGAGGTAATGGGCAGAAGAAAAATTATGAGAGTTCTTAAGGGAGGTCAATGAAAGGCTTTGAGAAGCTACGTGAAAAAGTAGCTAAGTTTTTAAAGGGTATTGGTCCATATGAGAAAGCTGTTGATGAATTTATTAAAGAGCTTCAGAAGACCCTCATTAAAGCGGACGTAAATGTTAAGGTTGTCTTTGAACTAACTAGGAAGATAAGGGAGAGAGCTTTAAATGAGGAACCTCCGCCTGGAATTCTCAAGCGGGAGTGGTTCATTAAGGTCGTATACGATAGTCTAGTAGAATTATTTGGTGGTGAAGAAAAACCTCAGGTCATACCGTTTAAGCAGCCATGGGTATTAATGTTGGTAGGTATTCAAGGAAGTGGAAAAACTACTGCATCTGGTAAGTTAGCTTTATTCTATAAGAAGCTTGGATTTAGGCCAGCACTAATAACTACGGATACGTACCGACCTGCAGCATATGATCAGCTAAGGCAAATAGCGTCATATATAAACGTACCATTTTATGGCGAGAGGAATAGTAATGATCCTGTGAAGATAGCTGCTAATGGTTTGAAGAAGCTAATTAACGAAGCTAAAGCTAACATAGTGATAATAGACACCGCAGGCAGGCACGGCTATGGTGAGGAGAAGGCATTGCTTGATGAAATGGAGAATATAGCCAATGCTATAAAGCCTGATGAAGTAATGCTTGTTATAGATGCTTACATGGGTCAGAAGGCCTATGACTTGGCCCGAAGATTCCACGAAAAAACCCCCATAGGATCAATAGTTGTAACAAAACTCGATGGGACTGCAAAAGGTGGTGGGGCACTCTCAGCTGTTGCGGCAACAGGTGCTAAGATAAAGTTTATTAGTGATGGCGAAAAACTTGAGGACTTCGAAGTCTTTAACGCAAGAAAATTTGTCGCAAGATTGCTGGGACTAGGTGATCTTGAGACCCTTCTCGAGAAGTTTAAGGCCTTGGAGGAGAGTAGAGAGTTAGAGAAAAGATTAGAAAAAGCATTAACAACTGGCAGGCTAACGCTGCGTGATGTCTACGCACAAATTCAGTCCTTAAGGAAGCTCGGTCCGTTAAGGAAGGTACTTCAGCTAATACCGGGTATCTCCATGCTACCTATAGATGACGAGCGCTTACATGTCTCGGAGAAGAAAATGAGTAAGTGGCTAAGCATAATGAACTCAATGACTTATGAAGAGCTTGATAACCCATCTATAATCGATAAGAAAAGAATGCGTAGAATAGCCTTAGGCTCCGGTACTACTGTAGAGGATGTTAAGGAGCTGCTACAGTACTATGAAATGGTTAAGAGATTAATTAAGGATGTTAAGAGGAGGAAGGGACTTCTAAAGCGTCTGGGGATGCTGAGTGACTTCCGCTCAATATAGTAGTGATTTCATAGCTAATGCTGTGAAGGCACTTAAATTATTTCCTCTATGCAATAGGTGCCTAGGTAGGTTATTCGCGAGATACGGCATTAACTTAAGTAATGAACTTAGAGGTAAATCGATAAAGACTTACGTAGCTATGGCACTTACAGAGATGCTTAGTAAGGGGCGAAACTCTATTGACTTAATTAAGGAGTTAGCGCCTAATGCTGGTTATCCTATCTCAGAACTGTACAGGAAGTACGTAAGTGGCAACTTATGTATTAAGAAGTGTTACGTATGCGACAGTAAGTTAGGAATTCTGATTGCCGAGCTGGCGTTTCAGGCCGTAGAAAAGCTGAAAGAAATAAAAGCTTCTACATTTTTAGTGGGGGTTAAGAAGGATTCCCGCATCGAGCAAAGAGAGAAGGAGGTAGCCAGCATATTAAGCATAGATTCCTGGGAAAGTGTCAGGAGGGAGGTAAAGAGAGAAGTAGGAAAAAAGATACAGGCATTACTGGGCTTAAAACCCGACTTTAAGAATCCTGATGTTGTTGTAATGCTTGATTTAGATAAGGCTGAGGTTAGCGTTAACTTAATGCCTCTTTACTTAAAGGGTACGTACCTTAAACTAGGTAGGTTCATTTCCCAGATGACATGGATCGGAAGAGATGGAACTAAGAAGTACAAATTATCGCTTGAAGAGGAGTGCCGAAGACTATTAGAGCTTGTTGGCGGCACTGACGTAAAGGTTCACGCTTCGGGCAGGGAGGATGTTGACGCCAGAATGCTAGGTGACGGCAGACCATTAATAATTGAAGTTCGTAATCCTAGGAGAAAGGATATAAATATAGGTGAACTCACCGTAGTCCTCGAGAAAAACCCGTGGATCCGCATAATACTCGAAGGAAGAGTAAAACCCTCTGCCGTAACTGCGTTAAAACAGTCTAACCCTCACAAAGTATATAGGGTTATTGCACTTAGTGACGAAGGCGTAAGTGAGAAGGAACTCTGCAACCTTAAAGAATTCTTTTCAAACAGGGTAGTAAAGCAGCTAACACCAAAACGTGTTTTACGCAGGAAAGGTGAGGTCCTAAGGGTTAAGAGAGTATATGAAGTTAATGCAAAGCTGCTGCACCCTAACATAGTAGAGTTTATTGTGTGGTGCGAGGGCGGTCTGTACGTCAAGGAGTTAGTACATGGTGATGACGGACGTACTACGCCTAGTTTTGCCGAATTTCTTCGTAAGAACCTTACGGTACTATTTCTTGATGTCATTAAAGTAGGTAGAATTAACCTACCTTAAGTTTATAAGGATTACTCTTAAAGAGTTTTTAGGTGCGCGGTGTGGTTAAGGCGTCAAGAGGGTTTAGGCATAGGACAAGGAAGGTATTGAGGAAAAGTATAAGAGAAAAGGGAGCAATACCCCCGCTGAGCCTACTGCTTCATGAATATAAGCAAGGTGATAAAGTTTACATTAAACCGAATCCAGCAGTTCACGGCGGTATGCCACATAGGAGATATATAGGTAAGGTAGGCACTATAATAGGTAAGAGAGGACGTGCTTACATCGTTGAGGTTTATCTAGGAAACAAGCGTAAGGAGCTGATTATTTTACCTGAACATCTCAGGCCTGCGCAAACATAAAGACTTAAGCATTTCGCTTGTAAGAGTAATATCGGTGCTAGTTATGAAGATAATCAACTACCGAAACATACCTTACGATACTGTAGCTAGGCTAATTAGGGAGCTCATAGAGAAAAATGTTGAACTTGATCAGCTGACAATGAGAGTTAATGAGTACGTGAATAAGTTCAATAAGTGCAGTAACGCCGAAGAACTCGTGAGCAAGCTGAAGAGCTTAGGTCTCTTAGAAATAACGAGTGTTATGATAGCAAACATAGCTCCAAAAAAAGTTGACGAACTCAAGGCATTAATGAACTTTGAGGCCGATATCCCGCCTGAGGATAAACTGAATGAAATCATTGAGTTAGTCAAAAATATGTGTAGCTGATGAGTGAGTCATGAATGCTTGATTTGGTGTTTATTGCATGCCAGATAAACACAGGCGCTCAGACCGCAGGATAATGAGGGAGGAGCATGCTATAGTACTTGACTTTATGCCTCACGGAAATCCTGTTGATAGGCATCATCCCTCACATAGGACAAAACCGATAGCACAAGCTGTGGGCGATAAATATTTCACACTCCTAGAGTTCTATCCAAAACATGGTGTTACACTTTCACAAGGCGAAAAAGTATATGTAGGCTTCAGGTTCAGGGAACTTAGAGATAAGGTAGACTACGTGTGGGGCGAACCCCTATCGTATGAAGACTTAACTGCTGTTGCTCGTTCATATCTTCCTGAAGCGGTCAAGAAGATCGTTATTGAAAAGGAAAAAGTGTTTGTCACATTCTTCAACATAGCGTCTCCACTGACAATTAAGCTGCATTCACTCGAACTTCTTCCTGGAATAGGAAAGAAAACCATGTGGGCTATTCTTGAAGAGAGGCAGAAAAAACCATTTGAGAGCTTCGAGGATATAAAGAGAAGAGCGAAAATTCCGGACCCAATAGCCATAATCACTGAGCGATTGCTAACCGAAATAAAGGGTGAGGAGAGATATTACCTATTTATTGACCCACCCCCGAACGTCTCCAATGCAATAGTTCTTGGTTACTTGTACAGAATCTACAGAACGCTCGGATTGGAGGAGAAAACTTGAGATCCTTTAGGCTGGTGCTAATTGAGCCTGAAGGAAAAATAAATTTTGGATTTATACTAAGATTAGCCAGTAATTTTAACATACGTGACATATGTGTAGTTAGGCCGAAGTTTGACCTAATGGACCATGAGGTCCTAGAGTTTGCTGCAGGTGGTGCTGAGGCTGTTAAGTATTGTAGAATTTGCGAAAGTATGGATGAGTGCATTGAGGATGTCAGAATGAGTGTATGCACTACATCTAAGGTAGGCTCAGATAGAGACGTTCTTAGGCAGGGAGTGCCCATCAATGCCTTAAAGTATGTACTGCCTGTAGATGGAGTTATTGCTATTGTATTTGGTAGAGAAAGCGTAGGTCTAACGAGAGATGAGTTAAGCAAGTGTGACATAATCTCAACAATACCTCTGAAAAGCGAGTACAATGTTATGAACTTATCTCATGCTGTGGCATTATACCTTTATGAACTAAGTAAAGCGGAGAGTTTAGGGAATCAGAAGTTAACTATTGGGACAGAGTGCAGCAAGAATACCTTTAGAGCGATTTTAGACTTAGTTAAAGAAGTTAGTAAAGTATCAGATGAACCGGATGATGTTTTTATAGCTTTAAGGCACGTGCTAACTAAGGCTTCACTGACCAAGCCTGAATGTAGCGTTCTCTATAGGTTCTTCAAGAAGCTAGCCTATAAATTAGGATATAGAATAAGCAAATGCTCAAACCTGCAATAGTTTAAGTACTAAATTTATGTGGCTGACTAACTTAATAAAACCCGGAACCCTTATATTTCCTGGAACCATAGACCACGGGTGAGCGGTCATGCCCTTAAGGCCTGCTAGATGCTATAAAGAGCTAAAGAAGCCTCCATATACGAGAAGGGAGTACATAGATGGAGTGCCACCGCCGAAAATAACTAAGTTTGTTATGGGTAATCCGAATGGTGAATATGACGTAAAGCTTGAGCTGGTTTCCTTAGAGATGGCACAGATAAGGCATAATGCTCTTGAGGCGGGGAGAGTTATCGCACACAAGTACCTAAGCAAGAATGTGGGGGAGGACAAGTACGTATTTATTGTGAGGCAGTACCCGCACCATGTACTAAGGGAGAATAAGATGATGGCGTTTGCTGGTGCCGACAGGCTTCAAGACGGCATGAGGCAAGCATTCGGCAAACCCATAGGGACAGCAGCGAGAGTTTACTTTGGCAGCGTAATAGCTGAAGTGAGAGTAAAGAAAGAACATATCGAACAAGCTAAAGAAGCATTAAGGAGGTTAAAGTCCAAGTTAGGAATTAATGCGAGAGTAACTATTAGTGAAATAATTAAGCAGTAGAATTACGTGAGCCTTATCACTAACATACAGTGCGAGATAATGACAAAATTAAGTGAATTTTACTACTATGACATTGAATCAATCACGAAATTAATTAGAAGTAAGAAAGCAAAGAATATACTACTACAGGTGCCTGAGGGTCTTAAGGCGCTTGCCTATAGCTTACTTGATGAGCTTAAGGATAGGCTTAAGGACGTAGAGATACACATGGATTTATCACCATCGTATGGTTCCTGTTTAATAGATACTGACGTAACTTCCTCTTACGAACTAGTCATTAATTTAGGGCATGAGAAGTACCCTTATTGGAAGCCTCCCAGTAATGTTTACTTTATTGATTTGCTTTATAAGGAGTCACTCAGTTCTGAAGTAGTAGAAGACACTCTATCAAAGATTGCTGAGTTTGGGAAGAACGTTGCTATATATTCAACAGCACAGCATAAGCATGAAGTTCCTAGGCTAGCTAAGATTTTGTCTTCGAGAGGAGTTAACGTAATAAATAATTTATCAAGTACTGTGATACTAGGGTGCTGGTTTTCTGACCTCGACAACGTGCTAGGCAATTTAGACGCCGTGCTCATTATTTCAGGAGGGTATTTTCATGGTATTGGAGTAGGTCTCAGAATACGTAATAGTAAACCCGTTCTTAAGCTAGACCCTTATGAACAGAAAGTAGAACTAATTAATAATAAGGTGTATAGGTTTCTCAAGATAAGGTATAGTAAGATCATGGAGGCTCTTGACGCTAAAAACTGGCTTTTAGTTGCTGGAACGCGCGGGCAGTACAGGCCGAGCATAATATGTAAGTTAGAAAAATTACTGAAGAAAAACAAAGCTAACTACTACATATCCAGGGTAGCAATATTAAGTGAACACACGTTAAGGAATGTAGATACGGAGGCTATAGATGCGATCATAGTGACTTCTTGCCCTAGACTACCCATAGAGGACTTGAGCAAGTACCATAAACCTGTACTCACCCCTGGAGAAGCTTTAATGATTCTTAGCAATAGGATACACAATTACATGTTTCCATGGTAAGTTTCCATGAGGGCTGTACGTAGTAAGAAGAACCTTGAACTGCTTCTCGAGTCAGTTCCTCAATTCCCTAACCCTATCGAGAGCTTAGAGCAATACATCACACCCTCTGATATAGCTGCAGATATGCTCTGGCACACACACATACGCGGAGATATACGCAATAAGCTGATTATAGACCTAGGTTGCGGCACTGGCAAATTGCTCCTTGGGGCACTTCTGCTTGGGGCCAAGTACGGTGTATGTGTTGATATAGATTTAGAAGCGCTTCAATTAGCTAAAGATGTGATTAGCAGACAAGTTTCCGTACCTTTTGATGTAGTTAGCGCTGATTTAAGGCAGAATATACTACCGTTAAACACACTGCCTACTATCAGCAACTATCACTACATAGGTATGCCAGTGAAATGCACCGTAATAATGAATCCCCCATTTGGTGTCAGGTCTAAGGGAGCTGACTTCGACTTTATTCAGGCTGCAGTAAAATTGTGTAACACTATCTACTCACTCCATAAAGCCATTCCTAAAAGTATAGAGATGCTTAAAGAGCTGTGTAAGAAAATAGGTTTTCAATTGCTTATTATCGATAGATACAGATTTCCCATTAAGTGGTTTTTACCTAAACACAAAGAGAAAAAACATATAGTTGATGTTGTATTGGTTAGGCTTAAAAAGATTTTATAGTAAAGTACATAATCATCATGGGTGGCGTAATGGGTAGAGTTGAAGAAATTAATGGCAGAGATGTAGTACCTGGAGATACTATATGTGTAATAGAAGAATTTCTGCCCGGACCATGGACTTACGTTGATGGCGGTACTGTTAAGGCAGCAATAACAGGCAAAGTGTATGTAGACATAACAACAAGAACTGTAGGTGTTAGGCCGACTGTAAAGTTATTTGAAGTCCCTACAAGAGGAGCTTACATATATGGATACGTTGTTATGGTTAAGGACGAATTTGCCATCATTAAGGTACTCGGCAGCATACATGGCGTAAAGTACGCAAGCACTTTTACAGGTCTTCTTCATATATCACAATCATCAGATAGATTCATAAAGAACCTATATGATGTTGTGAGGGTAGGTGATATTGTAAAAGCTAAGGTCCTTAATGACGCACCTCCATTTAATCTCACTTTGAAAGAGCCGAGACTAGGTGTCATATTAGCCTTCTGCGGCACCTGCGGCCATAGATTAACGAAGTTAAGCACAGATACGTTAAAGTGCCCGTCATGCGGTAGTATAGAGAAGCGAAAGGTAAGTATAGATTACGGGAATTTAAAAGGTTTATAAATATGACATTAAGGCTTTCATTAAGTTGCAGAAACATAGACGACTGTATAGACTTAGCTAATTTTATTCTAAATTATAAAGGTGTTAATGCGTCTTTAATAAGGTACGAGGTAAAGAGAGGATGCTTAGAAATCACTATCTTCGGCACAAGTGTGGAAAAAACTAATGTTAGATCAGCTATTCTTAAAGCTTACAAGGAGTGGAAGTCCATTACGTCATGGAAAAGAGGAGGTAGGGTAATCGAGATACAGTACCTCATAAAGATGGTCGGTAAACCCTTCATAACTGACGCACTTATTGAGGTACTTAATCTCACTGGAATTAAAGCCGAAATGAGGGATGAACACATTTTAAGCGAAGGTAATTGGGACACAATTTTTTCGTTTGCTGTTAAATTGGCATATGCACTAGAAGATTTGGTCCGCAAGTATCCTAAGGCCTCGCACTCAGCTAAGGCACTAATAACCTCATATGCAGTACTAACAGATACTAGTGTAGATCAGGCAATAGATTTCTTGAGAGAAGCTGCTGCAATAGAGATACGCGGGCATAGAGTACTTGTTAAAAAGGAATGGAGGTACTTATTAAGGGAGCTATTACAACGAAAAATAGGTGTTGGAAGTGAAAATAGAAGTCAAGAAGTTGACAGATAGAGAGCTAGTTATTAAGCTAATCGATGAAGACCATACATTGGGTAATTTAATAGCTAAGATGGCTCTAAAGCACCCTCACGTTAAGATGGCTGCATATGTCATTGAACACCCGCTCGAAGGCAGTCCTACTATTAGAATAATCACAGATGGTGAAGTAAGGGCGCTTGACGTACTCAAGGATGTGATTAGGGAATCAAAGACCATATCCAGTAAACTACTTGAATTGTTAAACGGTATTTTCTCAGGTAAGTAAGTGTGAATGTTAAACACGAGACCAGAGTACTCTTCATCTACTCTATAAAATCATGTAAGAATAGCTTAAGACTTTATGCTGTAATACGTGGAGATAAAGGTTTAGAGCACTTAGGCATTATCAGCGGCGGAGTAGGCGAAGTAGTTGAAAATGCTAGAAAGCGCGGTATATTAGATGAAGTTAGATACATTGTAGACTTAGATGATGCAGTCTCTGTAAGTGCACTTGCTGAAAGTGTACGGCAAGAGTGGATAGATAGCATTTCAAGAATACTTGCTGTACTAGAAAGGGAGATAGTTAGGTTAATAGGGATGCAATGTTACTAACCCAAAGGGTAGGTGAGAACAATGCAGTTTTGTCCAAAGTGCGGCTCAATAATGGTACCTAAACGCGAGGGAGATAAAACAGTACTTGTATGCCCAAAGTGCGGCTTGAAACTAAGGCCTCAGGGAAATGTGAGAATAAGCAAGAAGGTAGAGCACAAAGAAACTGAAAGAATGTATGTACTTGACACAGATGAAATGTTTAGGGGCGTTCCAAGAGCGAAAGGCGTCAAATGTCCTAAGTGCGGACATGATGAAGCATTCTATACAATAATACAGACAAGAAGAGCTGATGAACCACCAACTAGAATATACAAGTGCACTAAGTGTGGACATGTATGGCGCGAGTACGAGTAAAGTCAATTATTGAAATAAGACGCTCTGTAGGATTTGAGCACATACGGCACTTTTATATCTTTAAACAACAGAATCCTTTTATGGTGGTTGAGTTTGAGAATAACATTTAGCGATGCAAGGCTATGGAGGTACATAATGAGTGCTATTGGAAAATTCATAGAAATTGGCAGCTTGCATGTGAGCGAGTCAGGCTTATCTTTTAAGGCGATGGATCCCTCTAGAACTTCCTTAACTGAGTTCATAATACCTCGTGAAGCATTTGACGAGTTTGATGTTGAAGGTGAACATAAACTTACATTAAATATTGAAGATGTAAGTAAGATTTTAAGGACTGCTGAGAAGGATGATAAGATAAGTATTGAGTGGACTGAGTCAGCCATAACTTTTATATTCGAAAGAAGAGGTGTCCCAAGATCCTTCACATTACCCCTGCAAACTGCCGTTGAGGCGGAGGAAATACCTGAGCTAAGCTTAGACTTAAAGAACTCATACAAGATAAGCGGTACAGTACTCTATGAATCAATAAAAGGCATAGAGGACGTCGGTGACGTACTGAGAGTGGAGGGTGATGAACAGCACCTGAGCTTGAAGTCTGTTAGTGACATAGGTGAAGCAGAAGTTGTATTAGACATAGAACGTGGAACATTGGAGGAGGCGGAAGTTAATAACCCTGGCTTCTCTGTGGCATACAGCATAGAGTACTTCAGCTACATGAAGCAGCCAATAAAGCTGGCTGACTACATCTATCTAAGAGCAGATAGTGACATGCCTTGCCACCTAGAGCTTAATTACATGCAAGGTGCCAAGTTCAATTATTATGTCGCACCGCGGGTTGAGTAACATTAAGATGAAACGTGATTACGTAAGAGGCTTGTTACGGCAGTACTACTCAACTGCAGATTTCTATTTACCTAAGGACTTCATGCTCAGGGAGTTTGCCTTCCAGCAGTATGAGTCTAAGGCGTATGTGAGGCATCTCTCATTTCAGAGTAAAGCACTATTGAAGGAGTACCTGATTAAGTATACGCCAAGGCAGGCATATTACTCAGCAGCTCTATACAGAGATCCAGCAGCTGAGAGAATGGAAGATAAGGGCTGGCTGGGATCTGAGCTAATGTTTGATATAGACTCAGACCATATAGATGGCTGTGAGAGCACTGAGATTAAAGTTGGATCTACTAGATTAACTATAATAGATAAGAAGTGTATTGAATTAGCTAAAGAACATGAATTGAGGCTACTTGATATACTTAAGAATGACTTCGGGTTTTCAAACAATGAAATATTAGTGTACTTCAGTGGGAATAGAGGATTTCACACCGTAGTGCACCCATCTGACGAAGAATGGCTTAAGTTAAGTCCTTATCTGAGACGTGAACTCGTAGATTACATAAAAGGTATAGGGCTCGATTCTGAGCTCATAATTCCTAAACCTAAGAAAGGTATTAGGCTATATCAGCCATCACCAGAGTGCGGTGGATGGAGAGGAAGAATAGCCAGTAGAGTGCAGACCTATGAAGAGGCTTTAATCAATTTAGACAGCTTGCTCAAGGAATTAACTTCTGATATAGATGAACAGGTAACTCAGGATATTTCGAGATTGGTTCGAATTCCAGGAACAATAAATGGTAAGTCAGGTATTCCTGCTGTACTTCTTCAAAAAGAGACCGACATTATCAAATTCGATTACGGCATACATCTATCTCCTTTCCAAGGTTATGCACTAATTGAGCTAGTTAATAAGCTGCCTAGGAAAATTAGGATATTAGAATATGAAGTAATTAGAGATCAAAAGACTAAGAAACTTCCTCTACCTGTAGCAATTTATCTTGCTCTTAATGATCTAGCCATCATCAAGTCTATACTTTAATTTTTACAATTACTACAGAGTTAAGATATGTGATACAGTTTTAAATAAATAAGAGGTATTTCGTAATTGGAGTAGTATAATGTTGAAGGACTTAATAAAAAGCGAGCTCCTAAGCAATAAATTATATGAAATAACGCCTGAAGTAGCTGAAAACATAAGTAAGGATATCATTGAAACTCTTACATGGTGTCTCTTGCATAATGAGAAAGAGATTTGCCTGAACTTCAAGAAAATAGTTGATGAGTTTATTAATGCTTACCCTTCATTAAGAATTTTTAAGTACTTAAATGTTGAACCAACACTTCAATCAGTCAATACAATTGATAAAGAAGTGCTGAGTGCAATGTTACAAGCAGTTAAGAGATTTTTTGAGGCTCTCGTAAAAGGAGCGATCATGCATGATAGTTCGGTTCCTGTGATCGTTAGAAAAGAAATAACTCTTGGAGGGAGAGTTATCCCTAAGGGTGCTTTTATCCTCCTTAGATCAAGTGAAGCTTTTATATTAGAAGCTATTTCTTATGTAAGTGTATTGGTTCCGTGATAGAACCTAGCTTGCAAGGTCTTGGTTAGACTTAAATTAAGTCTCTAAATAATACATCCTCTATGTAGGGGAGCAGCTCAGCTATTCCTTCAGCAACCTCTCCACTTATTCCGTCAATTAACATAAATTTCTTCGTCTTACCTTCATTTTCACTTAGTACACCTATATAAAACGGGTAGTATAAGAGCGTTATTTCACTAACTCTACCTGAAAGTGCCTCAATGAAGTCAATGAACTTCTCTACCGGAACTAGTGGGTATATAATCACTTCATTTCTCTTACTCCTAGGCTCGCCATCGTGCAGCTCTATGCTGTTTTCGCGAAGCATTTCCCTTAAGTCAAAGGTATATTTTAGTATATCTCTCCTCAGTTCAATAACATCCGCGTATACATCTATCAGCGACCTATTTGTAAGTGACGTTGCTATTGCTTTGATTTTCTGCTCGCTTAGGTTCAGCTCCATGACCAAGTCTGATATTGTTTTATAGCCTTCATGAGCTAGCACTTTCAATAATTTTAAGGCATCCTCATTAATATCAGCAAAGCTACCTATGTCCTTAAGTGACCTGACCGTCTTATTGTCGCTAACAACCAAAAAACCCTTAATGCCGTCAAAGGTATACTTGACCGCATCCGCCTCTGCAGTTTCCGTTTCTGCGTTATATAAGTGAACTGTGCCGCTGATTACTATAAATGGCAGGTAGACTAAATTACATCCCACTATGTTTCGCTTCTTCTTAAATAAGAATCCTCTTGAGCTGTTCTCCAAGATACTTAATGCGCTCTCAACATTGATGCTTGGATGACAATGAACAACAGTATACCCGGACCTCTGCTGCAGCTTAAGTACTTTATCCCTACCAGCAATAATGACACCTAAACCAAATTTCACAGCCAGCTCATACGCATCTGTATGCACATCCTTTAATGAAACAATAACTAATTTATCTAAATTGCCTTCCTGTTTCCACGTTACGAATTTCTCTACTTTCTCTATGTTCAACTCATCATCTACTACAACGAAACCTAATCTAACATTGACGCCTGTTACCGGGGTCAGCACCGCGAGAAGATCCAGCTTATGTGATACTTCACCCATAGTGAGTACGTAATCCTTGTAAAGGTTGAAGCCAAATTTCCTGAGTATCTTGATTAAGCTATTTACTACATCCTCCTTCGCTAACCTCGACCCCTGCTTACGAGTTACATCACGCTGCTTACTATACTCTAGTTCCGTGTTACATCACCTTAATACACAGACTCACTCAATCCTTGATGTAATCTTTTACTACTAGGCTTAAAAGAACTCCTACCCCACACACAATATTACTAAAGCTAACAGAAGTAATAATGACAGGAGTACGAGTACGTGGCGGGCCCGCGGGGACTTGAACCCCGGACCACCGGCTCCGCAGGCCGGCGCCCTATCCTGGCTAGGCGACGGGCCCTTCCGTAGGAAATAAACCTAACTCAAAATATTAATGTTGTGACTGGTGTGCCACGTTCTCAATAGCTAAACCGCCCAAGGATGCTAATCTCGTCCTTTTCTGTAATATTCGCTTATAGCTGCTTCAGCCATCTCATTAATTACTTTTGCCGGGTCCTTCGCTTTCATAATTGCTGAAGCCACTAACACTCCTGTTGTGCCCAGCCTTATTGCTGCTTTGACATCCTCTGCTTCTGATATCCCTGCACCAGTAAGAATTACAATCTCCTTATTGATCTGTCTTATAATCTTGACCGTGTTTGTTACTACTTCAGGCTTAGCTTTAGAAACAGCTACGCCTGTACCTATTAGTTCGGGTGGCTCTACAGCTATAATGTTGGGATTCAATATAGCTATAGCTCCTGCAACTTTGGGTGTATCCGCACAGACAAGAGTTACTAGACCTAACTTTCTTGCTTTCTCAATATTGAATTCTATTTCACTGAGTCTGAGCTTATGCTCACTATGATTTAGTATTATACCACTGGCTCCTGCATCTTTAAGTACCTCCATCGGCAAGTACCCCGTACCAGCTCCCATGTCAATAGGGTCAGCGTGTTGAGCAAAGATAGGTACCTCAACAAGTTCAGATAGGTATCTGATCTCTGTAGCTGGTGGAGCAATAATTATTAAAACGTCTCTCCCTAACTCCCTGTAAACTTTCTCAGCTGCCTTAGCTATTTGAAGTCCTTTTTTACCGAATGATGTCGGATATACCTTATAATTAATCACGAGTAACGGCCTATTTCTAACTTCTATTTCGATATTCATGATTGATTACCCGGATATCTTTGTTTGTATTAAGTTTTTATTAAAATACATAAAAACACACTAAATACTTAACTTGCTATTTCTCGCTACAGCATTTCCGTCTTTTCCTTAGGTTTCTTGGCCCTAATAGCTCCCTTAACTTCAGTAAATCTATCTTTAAGCTTATTCAATACTGAAGGCAGTGTAGTGTATTCCATCTCCTCAGGACCTAGTCTATGCGGCATAAATGGACCGTGCCTCCTCATGTAATCAGCAACTAGCTGTGCTAGCCTTCTTGTCTCGTCAAATGCTGGGTCATCGAAGAGATCTGCAGGTCCTATAAGCCTCCCATTTTTAACTTGGAATCCTAGCCCAATAAGCCTTGGTGGCCCGTCAAATCTAGTGCATTTCGCATACCTCTGAGACACGGGCATCAGTGGCCCGTGATGGCTGCCTCTCATCCACCCAGCAACTAAGTGTGGGAATGAAAACGGCTCTAGTATCTCGCCAAGTGCTGGAAATCCTGACTGAGCTCTAACAATAGCTACTGGGTCATCCTTACCTACGTAGCGTCCTGCCATTAGATTTAATCTCTCAACACTAACTACTGCTGCTATCTCATTGTCCTTCTTTCTAAATACCCTTCTAATTATATATCTTCCCGGCGTACCGATTAGTGCTAATATATCGTACATCTCCTCCGGTGCTGACAGAATTACTGACCTGCCCTCAAATACATCGTAAACCTCAAACTTGAATCCATCGTGAAGTTTTGGATCTATTACTAGACCTGCCGTATTGAACGGGTCAGCAAATATCCTGAATATTGGTAAGTTAAACGCACCAGGCTCTGTTTTATCGGCCATGAATATAGCTATAGGCTCTGAAGGCCTTTCAGTGAATTCCATCTCAGCAACACCAGGACCTAGACCTCTAACATTACCTGAGAAGGCCTCACTTAGGAGATCTTGACCTGCTGCATATAGCCCTAGCTCCTTAGCTACGGCTGCTGCTTCCTTAAAGGCATTCCACGCTAGCTCGTGAATTTCAGGTGCGTCGACGCCTTTTTTGTGGGTCATAATGAGCTCTAAGTCGTCACCTACATTAGTAACATAGAAATCTATTATCAATCCCTTGCTCTTAGCTTCTGCTAACACCTTAGTTGCTGCTGCAATAGTGTCAGGGTGAACAACATGGTGACCTGCTAGGGAGCCTATATCAGCTTTAATAACAGATACGGTTGTTCTCTCCGCCATATAAACCCCGTTACACGATAGCGCTCAAGGCTATTAAAGATTCAATTAACTTAAGATCAGCTCTTCGACCTAGTGGTTTTGTTAATGTACTTGCAGGCTCTATCAAGGCGCATACTACAGATGCTGCTCTGAATAAGATGTAGATTTAACTCTGCACTTGTCAGACGATTCCTCAACTTACATAATCTAAGTGCTATGTAAGCTACGTAATCTAGTGCCTGCCTCAATAGTTCAAGTATGTCTTTAGGGAGAACTTTCATTACTACGAGAATGTTTGGATCAGCTAGCACTTCATATGTGGGATGACTGTACTTAGCTACTGCTAGGTATGTCTTAAGTATATCTTTCCTTATCTGGCGAGGTGTATCGGGTAGGTTAGCTATCATACGCGCATTAAAGCTGGTTGCGTGCCTGCCTCTTACACGCAACTCACGCCATATCTTCTCATCATCACCATTATTCTTCACGAATAAGTACAGTGACTGCACTGCTGCCTCAAGGATAAACTTGAGGATTCGCATCACGTCAGCTATGTGTCCAGAACTTACATTTTCAGATAACATCGCTAAGCTGCCGCTCACAGCCTTATCCCACACGTTCTCCAGGTATTTGCTATCCTTGAAACAGCGATTGATGTCATGTAGTACCTTCCAAAATTCATCAACCAGTTCAACTATGGCCTTTATTGTACTCACTTAGTAACATCCTCCAAGCCCGGATTAACGCATTTTACGCTGATGTGTAATAGTACTCACCTTTGGATTTCTGCTCTCTGTCCAGATATGACCCTGGCTTATTGACTCGCGGCCTGCCTGTCTTTGGATCTCTCCTAAAAGTTATTCCTATGTCTTTTAAGAACGCATTCATTCCGTCCTTAAGGCTTACTGGGCTATGTGCTTTTCCTTTAACTGCTGGCATACCAGAGAACACCATCACTCTATCAGCTATGTAATCTATTATTGATAAGTCGTGATCGACAACAAACGTCGCGACTTTTCTGACTTCACATACCTTCTTTATTGCCTTACTAACGGTAAGCCTCTCTTCCACATCTATAAACGCCGATGGCTCATCAAATAAGTAAAGGTCTGCTTCTTTAGCGAGTGCAACCATGATCGCAAACTTTTGGAGCTCGCCACCACTTAGTTCACTTATTCTTCTCTCCTTCAATCTGTGTATGCCTAATTTCCTTATAACGTCCACTTGAAACCACTCTGATGAAGTAAGTCCCTCCTTACTTAATTCCTTGATAGCTTCTTCTACATACTCCCACGGGTAATCCTCAGCTTTAACGTACTGCGGCTTATAGCTTATTCTAAGTCCTTCAGTAACTACATACCCTTCATCAGGCTTAAGTTCCCCAGCGAGGAGTCTTATGAACGTGGTCTTGCCTATAGCATTAGGGCCTAGGATCCCTACAACCTCTCCTCTGTACACCATGCCTTGCTCAACCTCGAGCTCGAATTTACCTAGTTTCTTCCTCATCACAGGCCAGCTTAAGTATAGTAGGTTGGTATCGACCTCCCTATTAGGTGCTTCAGCATGGACATGAAATAGTATTGGCTCTTTTCTAATCCTCATGTTCTCAGCAGGCAAGAACCCCAGTAGGAAGTGATTTATGCCTGAGCCAACAGTGTATATCTTTGAAAATATCCCGTAGACACCAGGCTCGCCATAAACTACCGATACATAGTCTGAGATGTAGTCAAGTATTGCTAGGTCATGCTCTGCTACTATAACGTAGGCGTTTTTCGGCAGTAACTCTCTTATGGCTTTAACCATAGCCAATCTCTCTCTCACATCCAAGTAACTTGAAGGTTCATCAAAGAAGTAGACGCTAGCATCCCTGAGTATTGCTGCAGCTATAGCAAACCTCTGCAATTCACCGCCGCTCAGCAGCCCTACCTTGTTATCCCATGCTGAATCGAGGCTTAAGCTCTTGCGGACCTCCTTGAGCAGGCCCCTCTCGTCTATCCTGCTCAGTACTTCACCTACTCGCCCCCTAACGTACTTTCTTATTAAGTCGACGTGCTGTATTTTGTGCACTACGCGTATCTCCTTGTTAGCTACCTTTCTGAAGTAATCGTAAAGCTCAGTACCCCTAAAGTACTGCAGGACTTCATCCCAGCTAATCTCTCTATCGTAGTTACCTAGGTTCGGGATTAACTCACCCGCAAGAATTCTTATTGATGTTGTCTTACCTGTACCATTTTTCCCTAAAATGCCAACGACCTTTCCGCTCTGGGGTGTTGGTAGCCCATAGAGCTTGAAGGCATTCGGTCCATACCTATGAATAACTTTCTTTTCTAATTCGTCGGGTAGGTTAACTATGGTTATGGCCTCAAACGGGCATTTCCTCACACATATACCGCAGCCAACACAGGAATTCTCATATATTAGCGGCTTGCCGCCTAATTCATCCCGCAGCTCTATTGCTTTACCGCCGCTTTTATTTATCGGGCAAAACCTGATACACTCTATTCTACATCTATGAGGCTTACACACGTCGTAGTCTATTACTGCAACTCTCACCATGCGATCACCCTAAGGTACCACACGCCTAGGTCATTTTTTCCCATAACTACTTTTAAGTACGTATACACCACAAACTTGGAAATGATGATTGGTGACGGCGTTGATTGGTGATATTGGACATCCGGCTCTGATCCCCAATCACCATAGAGTTACTGCTGGCCTTCAATACCCACCAGATCGAGTAGAATAGCGGTTACAATCTTGCTAAGTATTGAAAGAGCTGAAAACATGGTGTTTATGGCATATCACTCTCAGGTTTCCGTATACTAAGTTTTGAGTATTGGCATGCATCAAGATCTCACGTTATATTATGAGTTAATTCAGGTAATTGTTTAGCTCATATAAGCTGCTGTTGTTAGCATCTTTCTGATAAGTCCTTTAGGTTACCACTCCTCTTCTTCCCACTCCTCCTCCTCTTCCCACCATTCTTCTTCCTCTTCCTCCTCCCACCACTCCTCCTCGAACATGCCCCATCACTCATGTTTCTATTTTGGGCAAGTATTTAAGCATTACCTAATATAAACTTAAGCTTGTAGAACAAGTGATGATACCTTACACAGAACCGCCTTAATTATGTCGTCAGTCTCCTGCATCCCAAAAACTGCCTTCACTGTGTTGATGTCTACATCAGCTTCTAACGGATCTTTTCCCTCTCTACTTTCTAACCTATTGCAGCAGCGCTCTAACTCTAAGTTACTTCTCCTCAGGATCCCGGTGATAGCATCAACTGTATCCTTACACACTAGAACCACTAAATACGGAGGTCTTCCAAATCTGTTTATTTTCTCAATTATCTTACCGATCTGTCTCTCACTGAAGAGATACAGCAGCAGCTCCATGTACTTTTTTCTACTGATGTTGCGGTTCTTCTCGAATGCCTTAAAAGTCAGATATGCTGCTAACTTAATGTGCGCCTTAGATACCACCAGATTTTTAGGAACAACCTGCAAAATGCAGTTAGGTGTCTGATATTTTTCTATGCTACTTACTATACTACTAACAAACCCTTGATCACTACACACAAAAATATCTAAGGTAAGTTCATTAATAATATCAAACACTTCATCTTTAAGTATCCCTAAAACTTCATTGTACAACTTCTCATTAGCCATACACACTCACCAGAGAGTTTAAGTAAGCAAGTATGCGCTGCGGAGCCGAAGAGACTAATTAGGGGTTTTAGATGATTGAGCTACTCCGAAAACGAAGTTGATTGCTGACCCATTCTTTTCATTCTTATTTTTACCAGGTGTGTCAGGTAGCCTGCTATCTGATTACGTAATTTCTTAGACTTAACGTAGACGTACTTCCTAACAAGCTCTTTATTCGCTTCAAAATCTGCCGAAACCTCATTCGGATAGAGCTCTAGTAATTTCCTAGCCACCCTCTTAACCACTAATGTCCTTACCTTTCCCATCTTACCTCCTCACCTACTACAATGTTAAGGTGTTAGGTGTTTTAAGCATATATGAAAGACTTCTGAGATTAAAATAGTTTGTACTAAATATAGTACTGAGTTCTGCTACTGAGATAAAGCTTATATAGAGGTCCTTCAAATTAAACTCAAGGGAGTGGATTATGAGCCAGCAGCGAGGTGTTATTCCAACTGCAGGTATTCCTGTGCTAATCCTTAAGGAGGGTACTCAGAGGACCACTGGTGCAGAGGCTCTAAGAACAAATATGATGGCTGCAATAACTGTCGCTGAGATGCTCAAAACAACATATGGTCCTAGAGGAATGGACAAGATGCTGGTGGATACACTTGGCGACGTTACCATAACAAATGACGGTGCTACTATACTTGATAAAATGGATGTACAGCACCCAGCAGCAAAGATGCTTGTCCAAATAGCTAAAGGTCAGGATGAGGAGGTAGGTGATGGTACAAAGACATCGGTGATCTTTGCTGGAGAACTACTGAAGGCTGCAGAAGAACTTCTTGCTAAGGACGTTCACCCAACAATAATAATCAACGGGTACAAGAAGGCACTAGAGGAGGCAACGAGATGTGCTGAGAAGATTGCTAGGTCTGTCGACCTAAATGACGACGAAACCCTCAAGAAAATAGCATCAACTGCACTAACAAGCAAGGCAGTCCATGGTGTCAGGGACTACTTCGCTGAAATAGCCGTTAAGGCTGTTAAGCAGATAGTGGAGGACCGCGATGGGAAGAAGTATGTGGATATTGACAATATTCAAATCATAAAGAAGCACGGTGGATCACTAGCTGATACAAAGTTAATATACGGTATCGTCCTTGACAAAGAGGTCGTTCACCCAGGAATGCCCAAGAGAATCTCCGGCGCTAAAATAGCTTTAATAGACGCACCACTAGAGATAGAGAAGACCGAGATTGACGCCGAAATCAGAATCACTGATCCAGCTATGATGAGAAAGTTCATTGAGGAGAAGGAAAACATTCTCAAAGAGAAAGTTGAGAAGATTGCTTCTATTGGTGCTAATGTTGTGATTTGTCAGAAGGGTATTGATGATGTTGCTCAGCACTACCTAGCAAAGAAAGGAAT
Organism: uncultured Desulfurococcaceae archaeon; assembly: GCA_964417765.1. GTDB lineage: Archaea > Thermoproteota > Thermoprotei_A > Sulfolobales > NBVN01 > B83-G16. Next base: position 11,571 of record CAYQIX010000008.1, on the reverse strand, counting down.
ACTAGCAGTAAGAAGAGTAAAAAGATCAGACATGGAGAAACTAGAAAGAGCAACTGGCGGCAGAATCGTGACGAACATAGATGATCTAACACCTAATGACCTAGGCTACGCCGAGCTCGTAGAAGAGAGAAAAGTAGGAGAAGACAAAATGGTATTCATTGAGGGCACGAAGGATCCGAAAGCTGTCAGCATAGTGATTAGGGGCGGTTTGGAAAGAATAGTTGATGAGGCTGAGAGGTCATTCAGGGATGCTCTCTGCGTAGTCGCTGACATAGTTAAGACACCTAAGATAGTGTATGGCGGAGGAGCATTCGAGATAGAAATAGCTAAGCACATAAAAGAATATGCCACACATGTAGGAGGCAAAGAGCAGTTAGCTATAGAAGCATTCGCAAAGGCACTAGAAGGTATTGTAGCAGCTCTAGTAGAGAATGCAGGGCATGATCCAATAGAAGTGCTCTCAGAACTAAGAAAAGCACACACTGGACCAGACGGCTGTAAGTACGGTGTGAACGTATTTACGGGCAAGGTAGAGGACATGGAGAAGCTGGGTGTCATAGAGCCGCTTGCAGTTAAGGTAAATGCACTAAAAGCTGGTACTGAAGCTGCAACACTGATATTGAGAATCGACGACATAATTGCTGCTTCAAGAGCTAAGGAGGAAGAGAAGAAGAAAGAAGAAAAGAAGGAGGAAGAAGAAAAATAAGTAATTTAACTTCGACACAATAACTCAGTTTTTCCTTATTCCACTTAGTAGAAGTTTAAACTTCTTGAGACTGCATCCTACTCCATTCGAAAATTCACCTTTTAAAGAGATGATAAAGATATAATTATGAATTATAAAATTCATTATTAAGCGGTGTCTTTTGTGAAGCTAACCAGTGGTGTAATTGTTGTAAGTGGTACACCAGGCGTCGGTAAAACCTTTGTAGCTAAGGAACTAGCACGAAAACTTAATGCAATCTATTTAAACTTAAGCAACGTAGTTTTTGAGAAGAAGCTTTACAGCGAATACGACGAGATTCGCGAAACATACGTCGTAGACGAGGTAAAGCTGAAAGATTATGTTAGAAATATAGTGAAAGAAACCAATCAACTTGTAGTTATCGATAGCCACTACGGTGAAATAGTAGATGATGACCTAATAATTAAGATCTTTATTTTAAGATTAGATCCCAGGAAGCTTCTTAAACGGCTAGAAAATAGATCGTGGCCACTACTGAAGATTAAGGAAAATGTCGAAGCTGAGCTGCTAGGTATTTGTACAGCTAATGCACTCGCTGAGCATCCAGTAGATAAAGTATGTGAGATAGATGTCACAGATAAGGTCGTAGATGCTGTATTGAAGGAGATTCTAGATATACTCAGTGGCAGGGTAGAGTGTAAGGTTTACATCAACTGGTTGCTTGATGATTCAGTGGTAAGCGAAGTACTGAGTTTCTTAACTTCAAAGTAGTTACTGAGTTTTAAGGCATTCCCTTAAGTGCTCTAACCTTAACTAACTCAGGAGCAATACTTGTTGGTGAATCAACTAGCGCCACACCCGTCCTCAATCTCGGTATAACCTCAGATAGCTCTTTAGGTAGACCCATAGACTTAGACATTAATTCTATGTCATCTCTGGACTTAAGTGCATGAACTATTCTTACATTGCAGTTCATTATGACTGAGTGACCTAGTACTGAAGGCGACTGAGTAATTAGTATAATCCCTATACCTAGTTTCCTTACTTCTGAGAGCATTCTCGCTACCAGGGACTTGCCCATAGTTACTACATTGTGTGACTCTTCAAGAATTATGAAGACATTATTACTAATCCTTCCAGCACTTTTAACTAATTCTACGGCCTTGAGTAACGCTACAGTAACTAATCGCTTTAAAATTATGTTCCTGATGCTTGAAAGATTAACTACCAGCAGCTGCTGCCTCCTAAGCAACTTAAATAACCTATAATCGCCTATACTAAACACTTTTTCTTTACTTAAGAGCATCGATATTCTTCTGAGTAGAGCATGCTTTGATTCAACAGCCCATTTTGCCTCAGTAGGATAGATCTCTACACATTCAATAAGCTCAGAAAGAGACCTCGGCTTGTACGTGTCGATTACACGCTGCAGGATATATGCTTGAGCAGAACTCAGTTCAAGAACCTCTTCAAATATAGACACCATATCATCAACATCATCAGGTATGGGAATAGGTATTGATCGGCCAGGCTCTATTATCTGTGCTTCACTAAGCAGGTTGCCATATTCTCCATGCCAGTCCATAACCAAAACAGTACCGTACTTGTTTAGCTGTGCGGCGATGGCTGCTGCCGTTGTGGTTTTTCCAGATCCTGTAGTGCCTACAATAATACAGTGTTTGAGAAAATCAGAAACTGAAATGTAAACATGTCTCGGAATCCCAGTGATATTCTCGCCAATCAGAATTCCCTCTGCGTCATGCCCATACCCACTAGGAATGACAGTAACGTATCTTACTTCATTCTTACCAACACTTAATCTACTGACTAAAAAGGGAGCCTATCATCGCATCTAACAGGAACACAGTCAACATTAGGAGGAAGAAGTGTCTTTAGAATAGCTTCTAAAACTCGAGTAAGGTTGGAACTGGTATTGACGTCGTGCGGTAACACGACTTTAATTAGGGATCTATGAGCACGTGAAGTGAATACATTCTCAATTTTAACTAATGCTTTAGGATATACGCTAATGACGCTCCGCACAAGCCTTACTGCATCAATACTAAGGCTAGTTTCATTACTAGCCTTTATTTCAAAACAAAACTCATTAGCTGATTCTTTTCTGCGCCTGAACATGGGTATCCCAGTGACAACTAGCCTTTTAAAGTGTGTTTAGTAGCAGTAGTAGGGCATAGAAGTGAAGGTACAAGATGGGTTGATAGAGGGTGAGGGTGTAGTAAAGAAGGTCGAAAAATCAATCATACCAAAGGTCTACATACTGACAGTAGATTGCGAAGAGGCAGTTCTCAAGTTAGATCTAGTCAAAGACTTACTAATATTTGATGAAGGTGATAGAGTAAATATAGTGATTTCACGCGAAAAGCCGCAGTTCAGTGAGGGTAAGGACTTAGTAATTTGGGGATACGTTCTCTCTAAAAAGAAGACCCTAAGTGGAGAAAAGCCGAATAAGCTACTCATATCTCTCTGGGGCTACCTGCTAATAATCGAAACAAAAAGAGATGACATAATAGATTCGTTTGATTACTTAGATAAAGTATACTTTAAGATGAGCAAGCAAGCTTAGGAAGCTCATGGGTAGTTAAGAACTTATTAAAACTTATATTAAATTACACCCTATAACCACTAGGTAAAGCAGTATGAGCATCCAAAATGCTGTAAAGAACTTAATAACAGAACTCGTAGGAATGCTCGACTCTAAGGTCATAGTAAAGCTCGTTGACGGCACCCGCTATGAGGGCAAACTTCGCGGCATAGATGTCGGTGATCGACTAACCCTTCACCTAGTACTTGAAGATGCTAAATCATCGGATGGCAATACCTATCATAAGGTTTTCATCAGTGGTTTGAGAGTCTCTGAGATAATATCTGTAGAGAAGCCGTTATTTGATCCTGAAGAATTCGCTACATTGGTTCAGCAGAAACTCAATCTGCCGCCAGGCACTATTAAAGTGTTTAAGGAAGCAAAAATGGTAATCGTATATGACAGATATAAGATAACAGAAAACGGTGTTGAGGGAGCTGGCGGCTTAGCTAGCAAGTTATACAGCGTATGGCAGGAATACATGGAAGAGAAAAAGAAAAAGTCAGGCTGAAATATATTGAATAATTTCGAGATAAAGGACAAGGACTTAGCTGGGAGGATAGGGAGATTAAGTACAAAGTCAGGCACAATTGAAACACCTGCTTTCTTCCCTGTAATTAACCCATTTAAACAAAAAACAGAAGTTCCCGTTAATAAGATCAAGGAAATAGGCTTTAGTCAAATAATAACAAATGCGTTCATTATAAAGCAGAAGTACGGTAACGTAGCTGAGCAGCTCGATGTTCATAAGATTACTGGCTTTGACGGCGTAGTAATGACTGACTCAGGCGCATACCAACTACTAATGTATGGGAAGGAGAGAGTTGTAATAGATCCTATTGAGATCGTTGAGTTCCAATTGATGATTAAATCCGATATAGCTGTCATCGCAGATATACCGACTAAAGACGACGCTTCCTACGAGGAGGCGCAGTGGAGTGTAGATGAAACATTGAAAAGAGCTCGTCAAGTGCTACACTTAATAAAGGACAGCGATATTGTGTGGGTTCTACCTATTCAGGGAGGTATACGTATTGACCTGGTTAGGAAATCTGCGCTAGAAGCAACAACAATCCCTTATTACTCGATGTACGCTATTGGTAGTCCAGTGACAGTGCTCGAAAAGTACGAGTTCTGGAGGGTTGTTGACATGGTAGCTACAGCGAAAATGATTTTACCTCCAGATAAGCCAGTTCACTTATTCGGTGGCGGCCACCCAATAATGATTCCGCTATTTGTAGCATTAGGAATTGATTCTTTCGACTCCGCCTCATACATACTTTATGCCAGGGAGAACAGATATATGACTGAGCACGGGACATACAGGCTAGAAGACCTAGATTACTTCCCCTGTGAATGTGAGGTCTGCAGCAAGTATACACCAAAAGAACTAATGGAAATGAGCAAAAGCGAGAGAATAACACTCATAGCCACTCATAATCTCCACGTAATTAATAGGGAGATAAAACGTGTTAAGGTAGCTATACGTGAAGGGAGATTATGGGAGCTGATTGAAGAGCGAGCTAGGACGCATCCATCCATAAGGGAGGCACTTAATGCCTTACTAAAGTACATAGATTGGATCGAGAAGTTAGACCCTAGAGTCAAGGGCGATGTCCACGGTTTATTTCTATATGATACATCATCATACTACAGGCCTGAGCTCTATAGACACAGAAGAGCGCTGCTAGATAAACTTAAAGACGTAAAGCAGGAAGTAATTGCCTTAGTTCCTTGCACACCATTGGATAAACCATTTAGGTTCTCAAAAACATTTTCAAAGGCCCGCAACCACATAATCAAGAACGCCAATGTGAGCATTGACAACGTTTACTTCATAGCATACCTGCCGTTCTTTGATGCCGTTCCTATAGATATTGACCAAACATATCCCTACTCGCAGTTTGAAGCGCCTCTGACGGTGCCAAATGAACTTATCGACATGATGCTCAGAAACATCAACGTCCTATTAAGTACTGTATTAAGTACTAGTAAGAGAATTAAGAAGATAATTTTCTTTACTTGCAGAAGCATTCAATGGGGGCAGAAAGAGTTACTTAAAGAAAAAATAACCGATACACTAGTGAGACGATTACTAGAATTTATTGAGATATGTGAGGATGAATAGCCAAATACCAAAGATAGGCTACATGTAAGGCTTTGGTCCTCTTTCTTCTCTAGCAGCTTTCATTGCCTCCTTAAGGGCTGCCTCAGCCTCCTCTACAAGCTTCGAGTACTGTAATAAGTCAGCCACATCCACGCTGAGATTAAGTATTTCATTAACTTTCTTAATAAATACAGCTGCTGCTCTCGGATTGTACTTGCTTGGTTCAGTGTAAGGCAATATTACAAGCGTTGGTATCTTCTTGAGCTTTAACGCTGTGAGAAACAGCGCTAGCGGCCCAACAATATATAGTCCCTTATCAATTTGTGGCTCGCTGAACCGCCACTCACAGCCTTCAGTAGCTATCCATCTAAACTCTTCTTCGCCTGCCTTGTACTTGATGTTCAGACCTCCAGCAAGTATGGCTTTACTCCCACCTACCTCTTTAAACCACTCAACAAAGTTCAGAGCATATGCTAACCTCTCAGGAGGCTGCGGTAAGGCATTATTCACTAGTATCAACAATTTCTTATCTTTAACCATAAACACCTCATATGGGGTCATTAAGCCATAGTCCTCAAGCGCCGTAAAGTCCGGCATGTATTTCGTAAGAACGTCCCCAATCTTTGTAGCGTTCAACTTGCTTACTAAGTAGCGTGTTGCAATAGTACCTACATAACCAAAACCTGGGAAACCGGTAATTAGTGTCCACCCTCTAGTCTTCTTAAGATCCTCCTCAAATTCGTCATATACATATACTCTGACCTTAACCACGTCACTCACCACTACACTCTCTAAGTTTTACAGCAGGACCTCTTATAAAGTGAAGCACCTCTAAAGGAGATAGAACCAGCCTTCCAACGCATAGCAGATCGTCTCTTTCATCAACTACCAAGGTCTCATCTCCGGCCCTGAGGTTTTCGTCGATATCAAGTACGTGACGAGCAAATAACGTACCACTCTTAACTACATCAGGTGCGACTTCATTAACAACAACCACCCTTAATCTGGGAGGTTTAACTACTTTATGAATTATCCTTGCTGCAAGTAGTGTAAGATTGAATGTATATGAAGATGCTCTCACAGAGGCTAACCTGCGCCCGCTACTATCAAGCACCTCCCTAATTTTTCCAGTGTTTTTAGATATCTTGAGCTTCACTCCCTTCTTAAACAGTACATCACCTACATTAACACCTAATTGATGATTAATTATAGCTCTAAGATACCTAAGTTCCTCGCCAGTCGCCTCCCTTACGAGGCTCACAATTAGACCACCTGTCGATCTAGACCCTTCTCTCTTGAACCACCTAGAACGTAAGGTCTGTACCTATTGCCCAGAACCTTCTTAATTGCCTTGGTGAAGTCCTCCATAACTACATGTCTCCTACTTGATCTAATGGCGTTGTACCCTGCCTCAGTACATATCGCCTTGATGTCCGCACCCGTAGCACCTTCAGTGAGTCTAGCTAACTCCATTAAGTCTACATCCTCTCCTAATTTCATCTTCCTTGTGTGTATCTTGAATATCTCATACCTACCTCTTAGGTTAGGTAAGGGAACCTCTATAACTCTGTCAAAGCGTCCTGGCCTCAAAAGCGCCGGATCGATGATATCTAGCCTATTGGTGGTCGCTATGACTTTTACATTGTCTAGGGGATCAAAACCATCTAGCTCTGCAAGCAGCTGAGTAAGCGTCCTATGAATCTCTCTCTCACCGCTAGTTCCGATATCTAGCCTCCTAGCAGCGATAGCATCTATTTCATCTATCAGGACAATTGACGGTGCTTTCTTCCTCGCAAATTCGAAGAGCTCCCTCACTATCCTAGCTCCTTCACCAACAAACTTCTGAGCTAGTTCTGAAGCTACAAGGCTTATGAATGTTGCCTGCGATTCCCCAGCTACCGCCTTGGCAAGTAAAGTTTTTCCGCAGCCGGGCGGCCCATAAAGAAGTACCCCTTTTGGTGGCTCAATACCCAGTTCCTTAAATATCTCAGGATGCTTAAGCGGAAGCTCAACAACCTCCCTAATTTCCCTTATTTGGTTCTCTAAACCTCCGACATCACTGTACCTCACACTAGGTCTCTCAATAACCTCCATTGCTTTAACATACGGATCCTCCCTTATAGGGAGGACCTCAACAATAGTTGAGCCTCTCTGGTTTAAGGCAACGTGCGCCCCGGGCCGTAGCTTCTTGACATCCACATTACCTGCTATATTAACTATCAAGTTAGGGCCTGTAGAGCTCTTTACTATAGCTCTCCCGTCCTCAAGTACCTCAAGAACTATTCCCTCAATTAGTGGTGTAGATAGTAACTTCTCGATTTCCTGCTTGTAATAATTTACTTCCCTCCTTAGGTAGGTTATCTCTGCTTCTAGCTCCTGAATCCTCATCTCTAAATACCTGACATAGTCAGTGACGCCCTTCCTGCGCTCATTATTTAAGTCTACTTCGGCCAAATTACTCCACCACTATTTTAGTTATCCACTAGAAAACCTAAATATGCTGAGTCCCATATTATTTCAAGGTATATCCATGCCTTCCAACATAGTGTACTGCGAAATGTGTGGCAGACCTGTAGAGAGAAGATTGAGTAAAATAGTCTTTATAGAGGGTGCTAAGCTAGTACTATGTCCTGCCTGTTATGCTAAGGTAGGTAAGAGGACCATTGATGCTGAGATCAGAGAGTACGCTCCCTCACTTAAGAGAAGGATGATGCCACAAAGTACTGCACCTGCATCTAGGAAGCCTCTACCCAGGCGCCCTAAGAATGCTGACTTAGATAATTATGAAGTCGTGCCTGACTTTGCTGCGAGAGTGCGTACAGCGCGTGAGAGGCTTGGGTGGTCTCAGAGAGCACTAGCTGAGGCCGTGAAGGAGAGTGAGAACGTAATTAAGAGGATAGAGTCAGGAAGGCTTGTGCCCTCGATAGACTTAGCAAGAAGATTAGAAAAGGTGTTGGGCATTAGGTTACTTGAGCCCGTAGTTGAGTCTGAATCACTATTTACCGTGCAGCCACAGCAGAAGATGAGGGAGTTAACGCTTGGGGATATAGTTCGTATTAGAAAGAAAGGTAGCGAGAAAAATGAATGAGAACATAGTGCTTGTTGTTAGGAAAGATGATCTAGACGAGGCTCTAGCTCTTGTAAACACCTTAAAGCCAGGGGGAGTCAAGGTAGTCAAGTTAAGAAGTAAGTATAGACCGGATACGAGGACGTACTTAGGTAAGGGCAAACTGAGTGACCTGAAAAGTATTATCGAGAAGATTAATGAGAACGGGTATGGTACTGCAAGGTTAGTTATTTACGATACTCTATTTCCTCGTCAAGTCGTTAATTTAATGCGTGAGCTTAAGGTAGACGTAGTAGATAAGATAATGTTAATACTAGAGATATTTGCACTACACGCGGGTTCCAAGGAGGCCAAGCTTCAGATAGAGATGGCGAAAATACTCCATCAGTTACCCCTGATTAGAGAGTGGGTAAGGAGAGCAAAGATCGGTGAGCTACCTGGCTTCTTGGGACCCGGAGCTTACGCTATAGATAAGTACTACCAGCACCTAAAGAGGAGATTAGCTAGGATACGGAGAGAGCTTTCCCTACTGAGAGCCAGAAGAGAACTTGAGAGAAATAAGAGGAGAGCTCTCGGCTTTCCACACATAGCGATTACGGGATACGCTAACGCAGGTAAAACCACTTTATTCAATAAACTAACTGATGAGCGCAAGCCTGTAGGTCCTGAGATGTTTACTACTCTCTCTCCAAAAGCAAAGAGAGCAAACATAAATGGATTAAGCGCTATTGTTGTTGATACTGTCGGATTCGTACGTAATATTCCAGCTGAAATAGTTGAAGCATTCTATGCTACATTAGAAGAAGTGAGTTCTTCTGATATCGCATTACTTGTTCTAGATTCTTCAGAAGATGTGAATGTTGTGCTAAGTAAATTAAGATCATCCTTAAATACGCTAATTAGGATAGGGTACGTAGGAAAGCCTCTAGTAATAGCGCTTAATAAGATAGACTTATGTAGTGATGAAGGACGTCAGATAGAGAACGCCGTAAGAAAGTTGGTGCCGGAGTTATATCCGTGGAAGTGGAGCGTAGTGAGGATCTCGGCGCTTAAAGAAATAAACTTAAACGTACTAAAGGAGGTGGTAGTTAATTTCATCAAAAAAGAGGATAGTTTACGTATTGAGAATAGGGCACAGGCCGGAGAGAGATAAGAGAATAACGACTCATGTTGGCTTAGTTGCGAGGGCTTTTGGAGCTGACGGATTCGTACTTGGCGATGTCGTTGATGAGAAGGTTATAACATCTTTGAAGAAAGTTTGTGAAGCTTGGGGGAGAAAGGATTTCCAGGTACTGGCTGGCGTGCCTTCAAGACGTTATGTTAGAGAGTGGAAAGGAAAAGGTGGCGTAGTTGTTCATCTGACAATGTATGGCCTCCATGTGGATGATGTTATAGATGAAATAAGAAACAGCTCTGGAGACCTCCTAGTTATAGTTGGTGCAGAGAAGGTTCCTAGGTACTATTATGAGGTAGCCGACTATAATGTTGCAATAGGCCACCAGCCTCACTCAGAAGTAGCTGCTTTAGCTATATTCCTCGACAGGTTATTTGAGGGCAGGGAATTACATTTTATTTACTCTGATGCGAAGATACGTATTGAGCCGTGTCCCCACGGAAAGAAGGTGGTGAAGAATGCATAGTGAGCGAGGCATTAATGAGGTGCTAACATTCATAGAGAAATATGTTGGCGCTATTGGTGCTAAGGTATTCGAGGTACTAGTTAAAAATAAGAAAGAAATGCTGGACATGGATATAGTGTCATTAGTTGGCCTCAGCGAGCAAGATATTAGAAGGGCCCTCTACGAGCTACATAACTTAGGTCTTGTGATGTATAAGAAAGTTCGGAGTCCCAGCGACAATAAGTACATTTATTACTGGTTTATAGACATAACGCGCCTTAATCACGTGCTTCTGCAGAGAAAGAAGGCTGTACTGAAGCGACTGAAGGAGAGGCTTACCTTCGAGGAAAGCAATACTTTCTATGTATGCCCAGTAGATAATGTCAGACTCACCTTCGAGGAGGCCATGGAGAACGACTTCCGCTGCCCAAGATGCGGTGAGATGCTTGCTTATGAGGATAATAGTGAAGTCAGAAATGAACTTAAGGAACTCATTAGACGTCTCGAAGAGGAAATAACGAATGAAGAAAAAATTCTCACTCATTGATCTTTTTTCAGGAGCTGGCGGTTTTTCACGAGGATTTAGTCCTGCATTCTTTCGCCATACCCTAGCAATAGATAACGATAAGGCAGCTGCTAGATCATTTAAAGGGAACTTTAAATCTGCTACGGTAGTATGCGAGGACATAAGAGATATCAGCTGCGATGACATTAGGTATATTGTTAAGGACGTAGAAGAGATAAGTGTGGTTATAGGCAGCCCTCCCTGCGAGCCCTTTACTGGTGCTAACCCAAATAGGAAGCCTGACCCTCTTGATAGGCTTTACTCTGATCCTATTGGGTCACTTGTTCTGGAATTTGTTAGGATAGTAGGGTGCCTGCGCCCCAAAGTTTTTGTTATGGAGAACGTGCCAGCAATAATGGACGGTCCTCTTAAATATGCCTTGAGGAAGGAGTTCAGATCCGCAGGCTACGACAGTATCTTCTTTAATGTGCTGAGAGCGCAGGATTACGGTACACCATCAAGAAGAGTTAGAGTTTTTATTTCAAACATACCTATCAGACCTGTGAAAATACGAAAGAAATTTTGTGTATGGGACGTGTTGAAGGACCTTCCCGAACCTTCTGAAGAACCTCACATACCTAATCACGAACCTCCGCCCAGGCTAAGTCCGAAGAAGTTAAAGCGCGTGACTAGGTTAAAATGGGGTCAATCACTGATTCAATACGAGGGCGCTGCAGGTAGAAGATTGCCTAACCTTATTAAGCTGCATCCATATAGATTAGCTCCGACAGTACTGGGTTCGTCCAGATTTATTCACCCATTCGATAATAGACTGCTAACTGTGCGTGAGCAGGCCCGTCTAATGGGATTTCCCGACAGTCACGTGTTCTTAGGAGGGAGAGACGAGCAGTATAATCAGGTTGGTGAGGCAGTGCCGCCACCGTTAGCTAAAGCTATAGCTGACGAAGTACTTAAGTTCTTGGTGG
>CAYQIX010000007.1:0-34621 GCA_964417765.1 uncultured Desulfurococcaceae archaeon | reverse complement strand
TGTAGAATGTCCCTGAATACCTCCCTCACCTCCTCGGGGTAGAGGGCGTACATTATGTTCAGCGACTCTCTTAGCGAGCCGTAAGTTACCTCTGCGCTTGCTAACTCGAAGTTAAATTTCCGTCGCAGAGCTTCTACAATTTCTGACTCAGTAACACCATACCTCTTAGCGAGCTCTAGCATTTGGTCTACGAATGTGTTAACTACGTCTCTCCTCTCCTCGTGCTGTATTGTAAGGTACGGGATTGCTTTAGCGTACTCCCTCTTAACCATCTCCAGGTTCTCCCTGATGTAGTTTTCTGAGAGGTAGTCTTTGTGCCCCATCAACTTGTTTATGAAGTCCTTGTGCACTCCCGCGACAGCGAGCATGGTCCTGAAGTACTTCCTCAGTGAGTGCGGGTGCAGGATGTACCTCCTACCCACCGTGCGCGTGTCTACGTTATCAAACACCCTCCTGAGCCTCCCCCACGCTGAATTGTAGCTGAGGTTAAACAGCAAGTCACCCTCCCTGAGCCCCTTCACCCGTATGTACTGCTTGAGCAGGTCTACCGCTTCAGGTGTTAGTAGCACTATCCTGCCCCTCTTGCCCTTGCAGTACTCGGGGCGCAGTCTAATGTATGGAGGGTCGTGGTCTAAGTGCAGGTCTTCAACCTTAACCTTGAGCGCCTCCCCAATCCTCATGCCAGTGCTCACAAGCACCACCAGCAGTGTGCGCGTCGTGAGGTCTGCGGTATGGTACATGAGCTTTAGCTCCTCCTTAGTTGGGATTCGGTCTTCGAACTGGCTGTAGTGGCGCGGGAGCAGCACGCGGTTCTTGAGCTCTTCGCGGTCTAGCTTGATTCCGTTAGCTAGCAGGAAGTGCCTGATAGCTGCGATGTACACGTTTATCGTCTGCCTAGTCTTACCCTCATCTACAAGTACAGATACGAATTCATCTAGCAGCTCGTACAGGTCTACCCTCCCCTCCCTCAGCGCTTTCACAAGCTCGTCGGGGTCCATACCCGAGAACTCGATGAAGCGCTTAGCAAACTTGAGGTAGTGGTAGTACGTTTCTTCAGAGCCCGTGCCCACCCTCCTGACGCGTCTTTCGAATTTCTTCCAAGCTAAGCTCCCATCTCCATTAAACATCTTTCCCCCAATTAAATTTAGTGTTTGAAAAGTTTTTAACTGTTACTCACATGCGGGGATTACAGTAATTATTTTTACTACTCATTAGTTTAGTGTTGATTATTCTGATGTAATTGTTACTTCTTATTAACCTAATTGCCTTCTTGATATGTAGGGGGTGTGTTAGTGAAGACTAGTAACGTGCTGAAGGAGTTCATTAAGATGCTGCAGGCGCCCTTTGTAGGGCGTGAGGAAGAGTGTAAGGTAGTTCTGCTTACTCTACTTTCTAGGGAGCACACCGTATTTATTGGTGAGCCGGGTTGCTTAACAGGGGATGCTATAGTTAGTAGTGAGGACGGAAGGTTATTCTATATAGAAGATATAGCGAAGAACTTAATGCCCGGCGTATATATTGCGGATTTCCCTATATTCCCTCCTGGAAGGGCTACAGAGCTACACATCTATGACGTTTGGGAGACTATAGTGATCACTACGAAGAGGGGATTTTCAGTTAGAGTAACCCCTAATCACCCGTTAATGACAGATAAGGGCTGGGTAGAGGCAAGAAATCTTAAGGTGGGGGATAAGCTGTTAATTTTCACGAAAATTCCCTCACCTAAAGAGTACATCAGCATACCTAGTGGCGAAATAATGCCTTCCCGTAAGCCTTATCGAAACTTAGGATGGTCAAAAATAAAAACTAAGGTTAAGTTGAAACATCCTAAAATCCTAGATGAACCACTAGCAGAACTCCTGGGAGCATTCGTAGCTGAAGGCTTCTTCGGACATGGCTACATAGGTTTCGGCATAGGAATAAATGAAAAAGACTTTCAAGAACGAATACTAAAGCTAATGAAGGACGTATTCGGCATCCAAGAAGTGAGGATAACATACAGAAGATCGAAGAAGACAAGAACTAAAAACATAGCTGTGCTTCGATTTAATTCAATATACCTGGTAAGACTGTTTAGGTGGCTAGACCACGCACACGATGGTGATAAGCGCGTACCTAGGTGGATACTCGCATCACCTAAGAGCGTATCCGCAGCATTTCTCAGAGGGTTATTTGAAGGAGACGCACACATCAACATCAATACATCACATAGAACATATAACATCAGCCTTAAGAGCAAAAGCCTGAAACTTCTCCAAGGGGTACAGGCCCTTCTTCTACGACACGGCATACTTTCAAGAATATACAGAACAGAATACTTTGATAGACGCTACAACAAAACATATACAAGCTACATCTTAAGAATTTCAGGGTATGACAACCTTAAGAAATTCTACGATGAAATAGGATTTATTTCTCGGGAGAAAAGAAGGAAATTAGAAGAATGCCTGGCAATTCTTTCAAAAAGTAGAGCAACAAAGAAGAAAAGGTCGAAAGTCAATAACCCATTAGATACGCTATATGATGAAGTTAGCGATATAAGATATGTTCATGAGTGGGTTAGAGTTTATGACTTTCACGTACCTGAAACGCACTCATTTTTCTCTAATGGTTTGCTTTCCCATAATACTGCTAAGTCAGCTATTGTTAGGAGAGCGGCTGAATTACTTAATGCAAAGTTCTTTAAGTACTTACTAACTAGGTTTACTGAGCCTGCTGAGCTATTTGGTCCCCTCGACATTAAGGCTCTTGAGGAAGGGAGGTATGTTAGGTTAACTAGTGGCAAACTACCTGATGCAGAGATAGCTTTCTTAGATGAGATATTTAAAGCTAACTCAGCCATATTAAATGCCCTGAACACCCTGCTTCAGGAGAGAATACTGTACGACGGCTACACAGAACTCTTTGTTCCTCTCTGGTCGCTTTTTGGGGCAAGCAATGAGGTACCTGACGAGCCTGAGGTTGAGGCATTCTATGACAGGTTTATTATTAGGCACTTCGTTAAGCCCGTGCCGGAGGATTTGTGGAGGGAGCTCCTTAGTAAAGCGTGGGAAATTGAGCGAATGCTTTACTTTAAAGGGAATCTAGGCGGCAGTAAGTTACTTGACATGAGTGACTTGAGGAAGTTTCACGAAGCTGTTCTATCTGTCAATCTAGAGCCGATTAAGACGAAATTAGTTAAGTTGTTCGCGATATTTGAGGGCAGGGGAATACATGTAACTGATAGAAGGAAGAGTAAGGCATTAAAGCTGATAGCTGCTAACGCAGTGATTGAAGGCAGGAGGCACGCTGAAGAGACAGACCTTACCGTACTAAAGTATGTCGTACCTCGAGACTGGGATGAGCTCGACAAGGTTGTTACGATACTTTCTGAAGAATTGAAGACTCCTTACCGCTATGTGAGAGAGTTAGAGGAAATTAAGTCGAATATTAAGGAAGTAATAAACTATATTAATTCGCTCCAAGGCATAGAATCTAAGTTTATTGAAATGAGGTTTAGGCAGATGCTGAGAGACTTAGATGTAACTAAGGAGAGAGTTCTTGGCATAATCTTAGAGGCTAATGACTCTAATGTAGAGCGAGTAGCTAATGAGGTGCTTGACCTAATTAATTCAGCTATAGATAGCATTAAGAAGAGGCTAGGGTGAATTATGCCAGGAGTCCTTAAGGGGGTCAAATACGAAGACCCGATAGTAAGGTACAGGGCAGAGAGGATTCTTAGGCTAGCTAAGAAGTTAGGCAGTGAGGCCAAGTATGCAGACATCAACTTATCAGTTGATGTCTTTTATACGCTGTACTTACCCGTGCCGATACTCGTTCCAAGAGAACAAGTACCTGTGGGTCTGGAGATGAATTACGCTATAGTCAAGAGTTTAATAGATAATCCAGAGGTTCAAAAAGTTAAGGTGCATACAATAGCAGATAGCTTCACTACAACACTGATTTCAGCATCGCTTATTCACTACATAGGTGAAGAGCTGCAAAACGAAATGAGATATGCAGGTAGAGGTGAAGGTGCTGGTGAAGCAACTGATGAGGAGCTAATTAATAAAATAGTGGACAGGGCTGTAAAGAATGTTAAGGATGAAATAGGTGTAATTAAAAGCATGAGAAAGCTTATTTCTGAGGGAACTCAGCCAGGAACCGGCACCGTACTTGACTTGGAAGAGAGCGGTGACGAAGTAATTAGATTAGCTAGAAACACAGACGTCAGAAAGCTCATGAATATTATTTCACTGATACCTGACTTAACGCGTAAGTTCAAGAGGAAAGTAAGTAAGTCAAGTAAGGGTGAGTTTGTAGGCTATGAAGTAGGCTCAGATGTAGAGCGTATAGTCCCTACTGAGTTATTGCTACCTAAGATTTACTTCAGAGTCAAGTTAGTTGAGGGTAAGATACTACTCTACGATAAGGTACTGCCTAAGTCGTTCGGCCCGTTCTATGTGCTCGTCGACAAATCCGGTAGTATGGAGGGGGAGAAAATGAAGTGGGCTAAGGCGACAGCTATAGCAATGTTTATGAGAGCTAGGAGAGAGAGGAGGGACTTCTACCTGCGGTTCTTTGACGGGCTACCACACCCGCTAGTTAAGGTACCTAAGAGAATGAAGCCTGGCATGGTGATTACGCTAATTAAGTATTTAGCAAGGGTGCGCGGCGGCGGAGGCACCGACATAACTAGGGCTATAGTGACGGCATGTGACGACTTATCTGAGGGAGTTGTTAAAGGACCTACGGACATAATAATCATTACTGATGGCGAAGATAGAGTATCTGACAGAGTTATAGCTAAGAAGCTAAAGTCTGTTGACGCTAGACTAATAACGGTTATGATAATTGGTGAGAACACCGACCTTAGGAGGCTGAGCTACAAGTACTTCAGAGCTGTCAAGCTGAGTCAGAACGAGATTCTTCAAGTCGTTGAGGCGTAATATAAAAGACTATCTTGCCATCTAAGTAGTCTCTTATTATTGCTTTAGCTGCTTCATGAAGTACGGGCTCCCCGTCCTTCTTATACACCCATCCTCTCTTCCCAGCTAACTCTGCTATTATCTCATTAGGATTCCTAGACTCTATACCATACGCCTGTAAGAAAGCATAAGGATTGTACTTAAGTACCTTCTTTATTAGCTCAAGTGCTACCGCAATAGGATTTTCCAGCTTATCAATAGGCCTTGACCTAATCACCGACTCTATATCACCACTATCTGGGGGGACCAGACCGGGCGTATCAATTAAGTACATGTTGCCTCCTATCCTAAATAGCTGTGATTTCCTAGTATATCCAGGAGTTCCTGGATATGGTGATGTGCTCGCTGAGTGCCTGCCCTTGAGGGTGTTAATTAATGTCGACTTACCCACCTTCGGTATGCCGAAGACACCTACTGTAATTGGTGACTTCCCCTCGACAATCTCTTTTATTGTTTTTCTTAGCACTCGCGTTCCTAAGCGCTCCCTAGCCGATATGTAGACTGCCCTAGTTCTCTCCTGAGACTCAAAGTACTTCTTCCACGCCTCGCTAACTCTAAGTGGCACTAAATCAGCTTTGTTAAGCACAATGATTATTGGAACGCCCTTCCTTCTAGCTATAGCCTCTAGCTTCCTGCTTCTCGTAGCTAGAGGATCCCTAATATCAACTATCTCAAGCGCAACGTCACACATGTCGAGCAGCTCATGTATCAAGCGCCAGCTAGCGAGCTTCAAGTACTTTCCACTTCCTCTAACACAACGATGTCAGGCTTTAAAACAGTAGTAGATATACTTAGTGAGGATGTGATGTAAGCGCTCTTCGCTGATGAGTGATGATAAGTCCCATTGCTGAAAACATAAAGAATTATTTACTTAAGCGTGTACTGATAATATCTTGAGGGGAACTAAGCGAATTGGTTAGAATTAAGGAAAAAGAGAGAAAGAGGCAGAAGAAGAGTTCAACTTTGCTAGTATTATTAGTTCTGGTGATTGCGATTGCAGCCGGCTCCACAGCGTTGCTGCTTAACTTCAGCAGTCCTGGTCAGCAAAACATAAGCAACACACCAGTAAGTACAGTAGCTGCACCTACAGCCCGTAAGGCGCTTGTTGCTGACAGTTTAATGGAGGACTACCCTAATCCTGAGCTTATAGATTACATTGTTAATGTTCTGAAGAGAGCTGGGTACGATGTAGATGTTGCAACATGTACGGATGTTAATCTAACGCTTTACTCGAGGCTGACTGACTACTCCGTCATAATATTGAGGATTCATGGCGGTAAGGCAGTTTATAAGGCACCTGATGGAACTATTCATAAGCTTAACGGCCTATTTACTGGCGTTCCATGGAGCGACAAGTATTATGAGCTGAAGGTTAAGTGGCTAGCTACTCGAGCATTTCCCTATAACTCAACTAAGGCTTACTTAGCTGTACTCCCGAAATTCTTTGAAGAGAGATTGAAGGGCAGATTTAGCAGTAACTCAGTAATGATTGTAGCGAGCTGCTATGCCCTCTTTACTAGGGACATAGCTGACACGATAGCTAGGAAAGGCCTAAAAGTATTTATAGGGTGGGAAGGGCCTGTTACATTAAGCCACATGGACCTAGTGCTGAAGAAGCTAATTGATAAGGTATTCCTAGAAAATAAGACATGGAGTGAAGCTGTTAAAGAAGTAAATGAGGAGCTAGGTCCCGATCCTGTATACAATGACTACCTTAAGATACTAATTTACAAGTGATGCACTACTGTACATTTGCAGCTATACTATTATGCTATTGCAGAATTTTATTAGCTGTATTTAGGTGGCGCCGGGGGCGGGATTTGAACCCGCGCGGGGATTAACCCCACCGGCTCTCTGCGGCCGGTTGGGGCCTTGCGCTTAGCAGGCCGGCGCCCTACCAGGCTAGGCGACCCCGGCTCCTTACTTAGTTTTTTATATTGGGTTATAAGTGTTAATCTTTATCTCTTCATAGTACCTTATGTACTTCTATAGTTAGGTCATCATCTAATAATACTGTTTTTATTGCTTTCTTAGGACATAGCACCTCACATGACCTACAATAGATGCATTTTTCTTCATAAACTCTAATCTCCCTATCCTCAAGGACAAAAACACCAGTTGGGCAATATTCGATGCAGAGCCCGCATATTTCACAGAGGTCCTTATTGAGATATATCTTGACACGCAAACTTACGTCGCACCTTGCTGCAAACCACCTATGGCTTCTTTCAATCTCGCCTTAACTAGTGCTGCTAACTTGCTCTGATCAACTAACTTAATACCATCTGAGACGATAACATATGGTATCCATAGCGGATTAGTAGGAACACCCCGCATCTTCTTAACCATCAGCTGCTTTAGCGGTATGCCCATTTCTTGCAAGTTAGGTTCTATTCTAGTTTCTACGAGCCCGTCAACGAGGTACTCGAGATGCGCTCTAAGTTCCTCAAGCGCGTCAGTTGTTGTATGAAGAGTTAAGAATGCAGCAACTCCCCTACCCTTGGAGATGATTGCCCTAACTGACTTAACGAACTCAAGAACTTGAGTGATGTCTAGTTTAAACATTAACTCATTAAGCGAGTCAATTATTACACATCCCCTACCATTTAATTTCCGATCCTCAAGTAATTCATTAATAGTGTAGAGTATCTTATCTGGCTCTTCAGGCTTTACTTCCTTAACAGCACCTTTAATTACCTTCTTTAATGGACCTAACCTAAATGAAAAACCATCAACTATACTAAGCAAGCCTTCGTCGACAAATTTAGCTGGATCCCATCCAAAGCTCCTGAAGAGCTCAAGCAGTGCGTCAGGAGAGTCATCAAACGTAACATAGACCACTCCCTCACCACGTGAGAGGAAACTATATGATATATGTGTAAGAATAACTGACTTTCCTGTTCCTGCCGGACCTGAAATTATTACTGTCGATGAACGTAGTATTCCTTCAGGCAACGCCATATCAAGTGGGGGTATACCCAACTTCACTCTAATAGCAAATCACCTAGAATTAATTAAGTGATGCCAAATATAAATTGTCGGTAATTAACATTCCTTGAGCTGCGGCAAGCAACTATTTTTATTTTGGTTACGACTAATTGACGGTGTCTACTTGTAATGAAGGTTGTTCCAATTAAGATACCTAAGGGTGCGGATCTTATAGATTACTTAAGAAATAAGATAAAAGGTGACAACTTAGTTGGAGGTTTTATATTTGGTATCGGAGCATTTGAGGAGGCTAGAATAGGTATTTACAGAGATGGCAATTACGACGTTATTGAGGTTCGAAGCCGAAATTCCTATGTAATCGAAGTAGTCTCACTTGCGGGTAATTACTTAAGAGTAGGAGATGACGTAAACATTCATCTGCATGTCGGCTTGGCGCGATCACATAATGAATTTTATGGTGGTCATCTAATTAAAGCTACTGTTAATCCATTTCTCGAAGTCTTTCTAATAGAAGTGGGAGACCTGAGCAAGATATTTACTCATAGAGTGAAGATGTCATGAAACACTACAGCGTATGCATTGTAGGTGCTGGGCTAGCTGGGATTACCGCTGCCTACTATCTAATAAAGTGTGGAGTTCGTAATATAGTGATTGTCGAGTCAGATAACCGGATAGGTGGGCTGCTTAAGAGCGAGAGGTTAGATGGCTACTTATTTGATATAGGTGGTTCACACATAATCTTCTCAAAGTACTCTAAAGTGCTAAATGAAATTATAGGTGTTATTGACGATGATCTTGTAACACACAGAAGGAACAGTAAAATATTCTATAAAGACACATTCATTAAGTATCCGTTTGAGAACGGCCTAGGTCAGCTGCCTCCGGAGGAAAGGTATCAGTGCTTGAAAGATATGATAGATACTTATATAAAGAGAATTAAGGGTGAACTAGAGAGTCCTGAAAACTTCCTTGACTGGATATTCTATGTTTTCGGTAAGTCAATAGCAAAGAAATACCTCATACCATATAACGAGAAGTTATGGAAAGTTGACCTCCGGGAAATAACTCTTGAGTGGGTAGGTGGTAGGGTCCCAAACCCGCCTATCGATGACGTAATTAAGGCAGCCGTTGGCATTGAAGTTGAGGGGTACCTACACCAGCTCTTTTTCTACTACCCAGTAGGAGGCATTGAGTCACTAATTAAATCACTAACTAAGAAAATAACTAGCTTAGGCACTGAAATCATGTGCTCGCAGCCAGCGCTTAAGATTAGAAGCTATGAAAAGAACGGTAAACTATGTAAGATTGTAGAGCTCCCTGAAGACGAGATTTCTTGCTCATGCGTTATATATACTGCTCCATTGAATAATGCAGGGATATTCGATAATATCGTTAGTTCCGAAGTTGCTAAGGCAGCAAGTAAATTAAGAAGTATTCCAGTATCGGTTGTTGGGCTTGGCTTAAAGAAACCGCTTCTTCCAGTTCACTGGATTTACTTTCCAGATAAAAGCGTAGTATTTCACAGAGTAGCAATATTAAGTAATTACTCACCGCTTATTGCCCCTAGCGGAAATTCCGCTATAATTGCTGAGATTTCATTCCGCGATAAGGAATCTATGCAATCTGTCAGCAACTACACTCTCATAAGGAAGGTAGTTGAGGGGCTCGAGGAGGTCGGCTTAATAAGGAGTGAAGCTGATGTTGATATCGCAAATGTCTGGAGGTGGAATTACGCATACGTATTATATGATAAACACAGGCAGAAAGTATTGCCAGAAGTAAAGAAAGAACTAATGAAAGCGGGGGTATTTCCACACGGTAGGTTCGGTAGCTGGGAATACTTAAACATGGATGCTGTCTTTATGAAATCAAAAGAACTAGCCAAGAACGTAGCCAAGTATCTTGAAGCTCATAGTAGTTAAATTACTGTCAAGTATCAGCACTATTAAAGTATTTAGGTTGTATTGCAGGTATTTTGATGGTGCAATATTGAAGGTTGAGTTTTACCTGTTAGATGCTAGTTATGAAGTAACTTCGAAAAAGCCAGTTATTCTCTTATGGTGCATTAACTCTAATGGCGAGCCTATACTAATCAGAGATTACTCATTTAGACCCTACTTTTATGTAATGCCTGATGATAGTGCTGACATCAATGACCTAGTGAGCAGAATTAAGCGCCTCAGTAAGGCTGCATCCCCTATAATTAATGTAGAGATAGTAAATAAGAAGTATTTTGGGAAACCGGTGAAGGTAATTAAGGTAGTGACTGTTATACCGGAGTACGTGAGAACGTACAGAGAAGAGATTAAGCAATTACGAGGAGTTAAGGAAGTACTTGAGGCTGACATTAGATTCGCAATGCGCTACTTAATAGACAAGGACTTAAATCCATGTACGTGGTATGAAGTAGAAGCTGAAGAGGAATACTCAAATCCGAAGTACAGGGTTTCTGGAGTTTATAGAGTAATTAGCGAATTTAAGAGGCTCGATAAGGCCCTACCCCCTAAGCTTAAGGTGCTTGCCTTTGATATTGAGGTATACAACCCGAAAGGTGCGCCAAGGCCTGAGAAAGACCCGGTTATCATCATATCTTTAATGAATTCTGAAGGTGAAATTAAGCAGCTTGTTGCTGAGGATTCCCTTAATAAGCCTGACAAGCAAATTATTGAAGAATTCGTCAACTACATTACTAACTACGACCCTGATGTAATAGTGGGATACAACTCTAACGGATTTGACTGGCCTTATCTTTTGCAAAGATGTAATTACTTAGGGATAAAACTTGACGTAGGTAGAGTTAAGGGAGGTATTCCAAGGACGTCAGTATATGGACATATATCTGTCCCTGGCAGGCTGAATGTCGACCTTTATAACTTTGCTGAGGAATTACCTGAAGTTAAGATAAAGTCCCTCGACGAGGTAGCTGACTATCTGGGAGTTATGAAGAAAAGTGAAAGAGTTAACATTCCTTGGTACGAGATATACCTCTATTGGGACGACATGAGCAGGAGAGATAAGCTGCTTAAGTATGCTAAAGACGATGTAGTGTCAACTATGGGTTTAGCAGAAAAATTCCTACCATTCGCAATGCAGCTATCGAGCCTTACGGGATTACCGCTTGATCAGGTAGGTGCTGCTTCAGTAGGCTTTAGACTTGAGTGGTACCTAATGCGGGAGGCGTACAAATACGGCGAGCTGATACCTAATAGGGTTGAGAGGCCTTACGAGCCCTACAGAGGAGCTATAGTTCTTGAGCCCGTGAAGGGTGTGCATGAGAACATAGCTGTACTTGACTTCTCGTCAATGTACCCGAACTTAATGATTAAGTATAACATAGGTCCAGACACCTTTATTGAGGGTGAGTGTAGCGAGGAGGAGTGCTATACCGTACCTGGCCTAGGGTATAAGTTCAGGAAGCACCCGCCGGGCTTCTACAAGAACGTCTTAGAGACCCTATTGAAACTAAGAAAAAGAATTAGAGAGGAAATGAAGAAATTGCCTAAGGACTCACCAGAATATAGGTTACTTGATGAGAGACAGAAGGCACTTAAAATACTGGCTAATGCATCCTACGGCTACATGGGCTGGGTTGGTGCAAGATGGTACTTTAGGGAAGGCGCTGAAGCTGTTACAGCACTCGGTAGGGATACCATTAAGAAAGCAATAGAGATAGCTAAGTCACTAGGACTTAAAGTAATTTATGGTGATACTGACTCGCTCTTCGTTAGCTACGACGAGAGCAATATCAATGAATTTATCAAGAGGGTTATGGATGAGTTAGGGCTTGAGATTAAAGTAGATAAAGTGTATGTGAGGGTGTTCTTCACTGAAGCCAAAAAGAGGTATGTAGGTCTAACTACTGACGGGACCATAGACATAGTTGGTTTTGAAGCGGCACGGGGCGATTGGACCGAGTTAGCTAAGGAGGTTCAGGAGAAAGTAGCTAAGATAATCCTTAAGGAAGGTAAGGTAGAGAAAGCTATAGATTATGTCAGGAATGTAATAGCAGAGCTGAGAAAAGGCACCATACCTATAGAGAAGCTAATAATATGGAAGACTATCACTAGGAGACTGAGCGATTACGAAGTAGATGCTCCTCACGTTATGGCTGCTAAGAGACTTATCGAGGCTGGAGGAAGAGTTGAGGTGGGAGATAAGATAGGCTATGTAATTGTTAAGGGTCAAGGTAAGATCTCTGCACGTGCCTACCCATACATGATGGTTAAAGCAAAGGATGTTGATGTTGAGTACTACGTGAAACACCAGATAATTCCTGCTGCACTTAGGATACTGAATTACTTTGGAGTTACAGAGAAGCAGCTTGAGGGTATCGGAAAAGCTTCAAGAACGCTACTTGACTACTTCGGAGGTAAAAAGTAGATTTTTGTTGTTAATGAAGAACATCGTCCATAGTCAGCATAGTCAGCTCGGTAGGTCTCTTAGATATTACACCGACTCTTGCCCCAATAATTAACTTCACTCCCCTAACGGAGGCGGCATCAACCACTCTTTGAGTTATTATTCCATCCATTATTATTGCATATATGCTGTCCCTATTAGTTGTTAGTAGGTAGTCCACTAGGTCCCTGACTGGGACTTTGTCGAGCAGTTCCCACTTATCATTGTATATGTAGGCCTCTAAAGTGCCTCTAATACTCTTAATATTCTCTACAATATTTGTTGGCACCTGAATGGTCTCAGCAACAGCAACTTCGCTAACAACAGTGCTTTCTTTCTTAGTTTCGACATGAGCTTTACGCTCCTCAACTCTAACTTCAGGTGCTTCCCTAGCTAATTGTTGGAGGTAAGTCTTTACTGGAGTAGCGTTCTTTAAAGCCTTAGCTATCTCCTTGCCCGTTAATTCTTCGACCTCTCTTCCTGGTGGTGCTCTAGCTATGTAATCAACCTTCGCTACTCTCAGTAGCTCCTTTAGAATTAAATCACCAGCATGATCACCATCTAGAAATACTATTGTTCTTTTTCGCTTAGAGAGATTTACTATTGTCTCAGGTATCTTACCTCTGGCGCCTTCCAGCGCTATCACATTTCTATATCCGTACTTAAGCATATTGATAACGTCCGCCCTACCTTCAACAATTATTACCGTATCTGAGCTGTCAACTTCAGGGCCAGCAGGTAGCCTTTCTGGCCCATAATATGTTAGCTCTCCTGCTCTTATTGAAGTTTCAATTTCATTTATTATCTCTTTAATATCTATCGTCTTTTCTCTAAACCACTTCCGCAAAATCTCCTTAGCTCTCTCAGTTATCTTCCTAATTTTCTCGTACCTGACATCGATTATATCGACAACTCTAATTCTCGCACTGTAAGGCCCTACCTTATCTACGAACTCTATCATAGCTGCCACAAGTGCCGTCTCGGCTTTATCCAGGTTAGACGGCACTAGTATCTCAGCTGTCGTCTTACTACCTTGCTGCCTGATATCGACGACTATTCTCCCTATTCTCCCTTTATCTTGTAGTTCCCTTAAGTCAAAGTCAGGACTGAACAATCCCTCTGTCTGACCGAATATAGCGCCTACTATATCTGACTTATCTACTATGCCATCTATTTCTGCTCTAGCTCTGATGAGGTACTTCATGAGTATCACCTTATGCGTTATTTGTTGTGAGCATTCACTTACCAGGTAGGTAAAGGAGCAAATAAGTTATTAGTAACAGCGGATAAATATGCTAAACTATTACTAATCGCTTCCCTCAAGTAAGGTTTTTACTTGCTCCTAATATACTTAGATAATACGGTGAAAGAGAGAATGACATGGAGGTTAGTATATCAGTCAAATAGGCTAATAAAGAAGTACGGTGTCTTAGGTAAAGTAGCTTCACGTTACTTACTAGCTGGTTACTCAGTACGGGTACAGAGTGACTACATACTAGCCTCTAAACAAGGCAGTAATTTAGTAATAGGTGTTGCAATTAATGATAAAGATGTTGGGGAATTAATCGATAAGATAGCTGCTGCTTCAAAGAAGCTTAATAGAGTGCCTGTAATCGTGCTTTATGGTAGGAATAAGTGGAAAGACGAAACTATTAACATGATTAGAGAGCGTGGAATAACTTACAGATTGGTGAGGAAATGAGCTTTAAATATAGTTCTGTAGCTGAGGAGGTAGATAGACAGCACATAGTGCGGAGATGCCGTGAACAATGTGCTGATGAAGGGTATTCCGGAACCTTATTTAACGACTGCGTAAAAGAGTGTGTTAACACGTACTTAAGCAAAAAGTAATATATTACGCTAGAATGAAGTCAACTAGTGTTTGTAGAATTTTAATTAATATTTTAAACTGCGTACCTAAAAGCTATGGCGATTGCAAAGGCTGCTAGAGATAATATGAAACTATATTTTAGTAGGTGCCTTAATGCTTGCTCTATCCTCAACCTACCCAGTGATGCTGCAACAGCAGAGATGATAAAGAGGATCAAGAAGTACTTTACAAATACTACAATCCATCCAATAGGCGAAGCTAGCGTGAATGGATAAGGTCCTTTGAGCACTAAGAACGTGTAAAGCAGTGTCAGAAACGCTATCTCTGTGTCATGCATTAACATCGTCATGCCTAAGAGCGGACCGCTTAACTCTGCTGCAAACCCGCCTGCTATTTCAGTCTCAGCTTCAGGTATGTCATACGGCTTAATCATACCTTTAGCTAGCAGGACTATGAACAGTGATATACCGACAAGTATCGTAACGACAACATCAAATAGTGATGGAGGATTGACAGCTAATGTAACCCCAATCGATAGAGGCAGTAAATTATAATATACTAGTGTGCTAGCTATCAGTGACAGAGCCAGCGCTGGCTCCGCTATAGCAACCATAGCCATATACCTTGACGATCCTACAGCACTAAATGGATTCGATGACATTAGTCCAACTAGGATAAATGCGAAAGTCGCATAAAGCAGAACGTAAATAAGCACGAATACGTCATAAGGTGACATAAGCTGAAGTGGCGCTATTGGTAGCAGTAGCGTTGAGGCAGAGATCGCGCAAACACCTAGCGTCACCATAAATAATATTACAGCCCATAAGATACCTCTATTAACAACTAGTTCTTTAGTGAATAGAAGTTTAAATGCATCTGCAAACGGCTGTGCCAGACCAATCGGGCCCACGTAAGTTGGACCCATTCTATTCTGCATCCTTGCTATTACCTTACGCTTAAACCATTGACTAATTAGAGCTAGGAGACACAGGAATAGGAATCCCGGAAATACTATAACTTCGAATACAAGTAGTAGCGCCTCTGACGCCATGCTCACACCCCCGTGAATATTAGCGATATAACTACAGCAACTACGACGAGAATCATCATAAACGGAATCATCAGACTAAACCAGTCATCTATGAAGCCCGTGTGGATCCCTTCCCTCAGTACTTTCAAGCACTTCCTCAGTACCTCCGTAGCACCCCAGTACATAGGAGAACCCCCCGGTGATAGCGATCTACGGAAATCTTTTTCATCCTCACCGCATAAGTACGCAGATGTCACTCTAATTTTCCTATATACTATGAAGTACATCCCAACAACAAGTATAATTACCAATATTGAGAAACCCGCAGCCAACACCAGCATTAGTGTAAATGGATCCAATACCACCTGCACCATCTTCATCCACCTCCTATAAGTGAGCTTAGATATGAAGCTAATGCTGTATGAGCTGAGCTAATATAGCTTGAGTAGTTAATGACTGAATATGCTGCAGACACGAACACATTGTTGTAGAGTATTGGTGATAAAATGCCAAGAAGTATTAGAATTACTGCCATAATAATCAGCGGTACGGTAAATAACGGGCTCTCATGCTTCACCTTAAACTCCCTTACTGGGTACCTAAACCATGCAACATAAAGTATCTTGGTATAGGCGAGCAGTGCAAGCGCCGATGAGATAAGCAGTACAGCCACCATGTACGCATGAGGTGATGTAATGAATGCTTGGTAAAGCACTAGCTTACTGAAGAATCCGCCGAAAGGTGGCAGTCCAACAAGTGAGAAGACCGCAATAGCCATAGCAAATACTGTCAGAGGCGCTTTTCTGGCTACACCAGCTATGTCATCTATGTTCCTAGAACCAGTCATCTTTATTACAACACCCGCTGTAAGGAAAAGCAGTGCCTTACCTACCGCATGCGTTACTATGTGGTATGTGCTTGCAGCAAGTCCTGTACTGCTGCCTAAGCTAGCTGCTGATACTATGAGCCCCAAATGCAAGATTGTGCTGTATGCGATTAATCTCTTAATATCTCTCTGAACAAGCATTAGAACCGATGCTATCAGGGCTGAGGCGCCACCTAGTATGATTAAGATTGCAGCAGCTGAGGTTACAGCTGAGGAGATGGCCTTTATTGAGTCCCACCCTAAGATAGTGTAGAAGAATCTTATGATAGCGTAGGCACCAACATTAACTACTAGCCCTGAAAGTATCGCTGAGACAGGCGTGGGTGCTGCTGGATGAGCATCAGGCAGCCAGAAGTGATTCGGGAAGACCGCTGCCTTGAATGTAAATGCCCACAGTGACAGAGCTAGCGCTATACTTGCTGCAAGGCCTATATTCGCTGGCGGCGGGACTAGGAACCCGCCAGTAAATAGCGGATACGACGTCAATGACCTAACCCTAGCTGCTAGTTCAGCCATGTTGAGTGTTCCGAAAGCGCCATAGATAAACATTAGCGCTATGAAGTAAACCGTCGTAGAGACGGCACCTATTATCGCATACTTAATGCTTGCCTCAACAGCCTCCTTAGATGCTCTATAGAAAGCCACTAACGCATATGCCGAAACCGACATCACCTCAAACATGACGAATAAGTTGAATGCGTCCCCGGTATAAATGCATCCGACTATACCCGCCTCAAGCCCTAAGTATAGAGTGTAGAACCACTCAAATCCCTTAGCCTCCTTTAAGTACCAGATGCTGTAGATCCCTACAAGAAACATTATTGTTGAAGTAACTACTGCAAGCAGCGCTGACAACTCGTCAACCTCATAAACTATGCCTACCGGCGGCGGCCACCCACCGAACGTATAAACCACTGGCTTTCCTAAGAACTTCACTAAGAAGTAGTTATACCATGTTAAAACCATTGCTATAAATGTCGCAGAAATCATTAGAACGTCAAACACTACCTTCCTCTTAGTTACCAGCGTAAGTAACGGAATGAAGAAAGCTACTGCAACCAGGAACGGCGTTATGAATCCTACTGTTACGTACATCACCCTTCACCTCCTACTCGAATATTTTCTTACTGAAATACTCAAAGGTTTTTGATATATTTTCAAATGTTGTCTTAGGGTCTGGAGCCTTCACGTTAATCCAGTGTACATAGTAAACTTTCTTTTCGGTATTAAGGTCTACCACTACAGTACCTGGAGTATTTGTTATTGAATTAGCTATTGTCGTTATTGCATAATCTGTCTTCACATTAAATGGAACCCTCACAATACCTGGCCTTATGGGCATCTTAGGATTGACTATTCTTTTAGCTACATCGTAATGCGCTTTAGGCTCAGCTACTAATAGGTAGTAAAGTCCATATGCAATAAGCCAAAATAACCTTACAGGATTCAGTGCTTTTGTAGGTGACTTAACTAGTATTTCTGCTGTAATGATCCCAGCTACAACAGCTACAATGATGCCTGTCACTATATCGTAAGCCCTCACACTTCCAGTAAAGATGACGTACGTAAGGAACGCAATTATAGCTGGTGTTACTGCTTTTACTATCCTCTTAACCATAGCTCTTCACCCCCTCAGCTCTCTTACCCTTCTCATATCAACAGTCCCATAGAGTCTGTAGACTTGAAGTGTGATGAAAATAATTAGCAGATTAACCGCCATACCTATAACTATAGCTGTTAAGACTAGCGCCTGCGGCAGTGGATCTACTGCAATGGTGGCAAACGATCTCAGTTCTTCAAGTGATGGAGGTCTCGCTAAATTACCTATGAATACTGGCGGTGCTGAGGGCGGTTTCCTGAAGCCAATAATTATGGCTAGTACATTTGCCGTATCAGTAAATATTGTGAGCGCTATTATCTTCTTGATTAAGTTAGGTTTTGCTACGATGCCGTAGAGTGAAATAGCTATGGTTCCTATTATTGCTATTAATACGAAGTTACCTAGAAATAAATCAATAGGGCTAATGCTCATGCTCCTCACCTCTCAGGGCGTTCTTAACAGTTTTCTCATCTACTGAGAGTAGTAAGAAGACTATAGTGAATCCGAACGTTACCGCTAAAAATTCGAAGATATTATACCATATGAGTGAACCTGAAACTAGCGCGTTGCCTATGTAGGCAGGGAAGCTAAAACTCGAGTCAATCTTCACCTGATTTTGCATTACGTAAGCTACGGTACCTGTAGCTGCCCAAGCCACTAGAGGTATTAACGCAACTAGCGCTATACCTAGTAACCCCATTGATCTAAGAGATAATGCCACCTCCTTAGTAACGCCTCTCTTCATAAGGAAAAACCTCGAGAATACGACTATGATTATTATTGGCGCAACAGCCATTGCTGCACCTGCTTGGAAGCCTCCGCCTGGTGTTAAGTGGCCGTGCAGCGCTATTGAAGCTGCTATAGCTATGTTTACCACTATTAGGATTTTCGTGACTGTCTTAACAATTCTGGATAGTCCTACTTCAGGTCCATCCCTAACTAGTTCTATACCTCTATACAGTGCTACACACCCTATTATTGCCATGTAGAAGACCACAGTCTCGAAGAGCGTATCGAGGCCTCTATAATCCCATACTATAGATGTTACTGCCTCAGGTGACATAGCTGTCAGTGTTGCATTATGTGCATTAAAGACGTTAAAGAGATAGAACTCCGCCAATGACCTTACACCGTCAAATAAGGGACCTAGCGCACCGCCTGCTGTAGCAGCTAAAGACGCTATAACAGCTATAATAACTATTGCTACAGCTACTAATATCCTCTTCACGGCTCCTCCACCTCCTTAGTCTTCCTTATTAGGAATAGTATTGCTGCGGGATATATACCGACCGAGATAGGTACGTACACGAGGACTATATCAGGCGCTCGGAGCAGATAGAATACAAAAGCAAATGCACTACTCTGCACGGCCGAGTATATCAGCGCTCTAACTAGATTTCGCTCCGATATTGCTAAGTAGGCGAAGAATAGAGAAATACCTGCAAAAATCGCTAATAACACCATTGTCAGGTCAGCCATTACTCCCCACCCCCATCCTCCTCCAGGTGATCTACTACGACTGGCTCAGGCTTGACTACCTTACTTCTGTGAGCTGCCCTAGCTAGGGCATGAGAGCCAGCTGGCGCTAAGAGCAGTACGAGGAATGCTGTAACTAGGGCTGCACCACCCATGAAGAACCTGTAGGGTCCTAAGAATTCAGCACCAAATGCTATTAATGCAACACCAAGTAACGGGTAAAATGCTCCTCCTATGGTACCTATAGTTGCAGCATGCAGTCTCACGAAAAAGTTAGGAAATCTATTAAGTCCTATAGCTGCTATTAAGTCAGCTATAGCACCTACTACTAGTAGTGCCCACCCAACATAGATCAGTATTGCACTAATCACCCATCTCACCTCTCTCAAGGTACTTTGCTACATATACATCGAGCGCGTAGGCCCACAACGCAAAAACAATGGCTACCACCATCATTATCGGCTGCTTGAATATTAAACCGAGAACAGCTACAAAAACCGTAACATCAAAGAAGAAAGCATCAATAGCTAATACAGTATCAGCTATCGTCGGCCCCTTAACAGCTCTTATCAAGTAAAGTACGTATGCCGTGATGAATATAGGCAGTATCGCTATCAGCATCATAATCACTGTTGACTCACTAGGCTCTAGGGACATCCCGCTCCCCCTAAATTAATGACAATAGTAAATTAAGTTTAATCAACTACAACCACCATCAGTTACTCTTGCTTTTGTTTTGACGTGCTTGCTTCAGGTAGTGTTGCTAGGCTTAGCTGTTCTGAGTTCTCCAGCTTAGCTCCAGCTAGTTCGTAATCTGTAGTTACTATGTAGGCCTTAACAGGACATATAAAGACGCATTGATAGCAGAATATACACTTGCCATAGTCAATTACAGGAAATATCCCTCTCTTGTTATGTGGCAGTTGAATCGGTAATTTCTGCATTTTGATTGCATTCGATGGGCAGTCTACGAAACATAGTGAGCATCCAATACACTTCTTTAAGTCGGGGTACTGTCTACCTCTTAGTCTATTTGTTGGCGGAGGCTTAACCTTAGGGTATTCGATAGTCACTGGCTTCTTAAATACATTTGAAATTACTTCCTTAAGCAGCTTAAGCATTTCATCACCCCTTTAAACTAATTTCCTTCAGTCTAGCGAATTTTTTAATTCCTTTCTTCTCGTCAATAATCAGTACTCTCTCAGTGCATGAAATACATGGATCAAAGGAAGTCAGTATTACAGGTACATCTGCTAGTTTAGCACCTCTATATACAAAAACACTGTTTATGATATTGTTAAATGATGGTGTCCTAACTTTAACCCTGTACGGATTCTGGCCACCTTTGCTGATAATGTGGTAAAATAACTCACCTCTAGGTGCCTCAACTCTAGAGAACACCTCTCCTGGAGGAGCTGCCCTTTTAATGCTTTTAGGTACGGCAGGACCACTAGGCAGGTGCTCGAGTGCGTACCTAACAATATTAATTGACTCTAGCACTTCATCAAGCCTAACCATCATTCTTGCCCATGAGTCACCCTCATCTCTTGTAATAACATTGAAAGGTATTTCATTGTATGCTGCATAAGGATCGTCGACTCTGACATCAGACTTAACGCCTGACCCCCGTAGGGTGGGACCTACTAAAGAATGTTCTATTGCTTCTCGGTACTTTATGATGCCTACATCAACTAGCCTCTTCCTTATTGTGTAATCTTCCTCAAAGACTTTTCTATAGTACTTAACTCTTTCCTCGATCTTTACTAGCTTATTTACCACCACGTCTCTTATTGTGTCATCAATATCTCTCTTGACGCCTCCAAATATGTGAATATCTGCATGAACTCTATTACCTGCAATTAATTCTTTTAAGCCCATAACAGCTTCCCTGTCCCTCATTATTAGCATAAATAGACTGTCAAAGCCTATTATTTCAGCCATGACGGCACATATGAGCATGTGGGAGTGAATTCTTTCAAGCTCCATCATAATAGTCCTGATATAATTAGCCCTAGGTAGTGGTTCAACACCCATCAGCTTCTCTACACCCTGGACGTATGCCTGCTGGTGCACAGTGTTGCATATGCCACAGATCCTGCTAAACAGGTATATGTTCCTTACCCAGCTACGGCCCTCACTTAATTTCTCAACTCCTCTATGATTGTACCCTGTAACTACATCTACACCAACAACCTCTTCTCCATCAAGTTTAACCTTGAGCATTATTGGCTCGTGGAGTGCGGGGTGTTGGGGTCCTACAGGTATCTCAACTATTGACACAGTATTCACCCTTTGAAGTCCTTCCTTAATGGAAATACACCTTGCTTAGTAACTTCCTCTGGTGCCAGGAAGGGTCTCTTAAGGCTAGGATTACCCTCAAAGTAAACACCCATTAAGTCATAGGCTTCCATCTCAGCATTACGCGCACCTGGAATTATATCTGAGATTGTCTGTATACGTGGATTATCCCTAGGTAAGTTAACTCTTAATACAACCAGAGACTTCTCTTCTTGAGACCAGAAGCAGTAGTTCAGTTGTATTATACCTTCATCAATCAGATCAACCACTGATATCGTGGCTAAGTATGTTTCACTTCCTAGCACCTTAATTTTAGATACTGCTTCCCTTATTTTATCTGCATCAATAATTACTATGTATCTTTTCCCTTGATCTACTTGCTCCTTAACTTCTTCTGCAATACTTCTTAAGTAATCGAGTATCTCACCCACCCTTGCCCACCTTCAGCAGCAGCTTAACTATGCCATCTAGTATCGCCTCTGGCTTTGGGGGACACCCAGGTATATATACATCTACAGGCACTACTCTATCTGCTCCTGACACCGTAGAGTACGAACCAGCAAAGACTCCTCCGCTTATAGCACAGGCGCCAACAGCAATTACGTATTTCGGAGCTGGCATTTGCTCATATAGTCTCTTAAGTCTTGAAGCCGCCTTCTTGGTTACAGCTCCTGTAACGACCATGATATCAGCGTGTCTCGGATTAGGAGCAAGCTTTACACCCATTCGCTCAGGATCAAAAAACGGTGTTAGAGCTGCAAGTACCTCTATATCACAACCATTACAGGCACCAGTATTAAAGTGAATTAACCATGGAGAGTACCTGATAAGCTTCTCGCCCACCACTCACTCCCAATATCCATATACTGAAGCATAAAAAGACTTGCCTGCCGAAATTATTTAAACTCATACGTACCCAACGATAATGTTATTGAAAATGCTTAGCTAAATCTGGTTACTGAAGAAACGAATGAAAGCTCTAAATAGAAGCTTAAATGCTCTAGCTACGGGTTCTGTGAGTCCTATTCCAACATCCGTAGAGTACGGCACAACACCTATAACAGATACCTGTTTGACACCAGCAGCCCTCAACGTCATCTTTATATCCAATGTATGTGTAGTCACAAATCGGATTATTTGGTAGTTGCTGACTGCATCTTGACTTATATTAAATGCCACTATATCCCCTGGTCTTCTACCTTCAACTAAAATAGCATCGATAAGCAATATCGAGCCGTCTCTTGCCTTACGGAGTATATCTGTGTAGAGTTCTGGCGCGCTACCTGCATCAATGATGTACGTACTCTTAAGATTCATAAACCTGCTCGTATACTTAGCAAGTGATCTAGCAAGGTATACACCAAAGCCGTCATCACGCTTCAATTCATTTCCTACACCTAAGATAACTATAGGCTTCTTACGCAGGCTCTCCTTAAGATAATAAATTATGTCATCGTAAGACTTGAGCTCTCTAATCAATACCATCACCTAAAAGCAGCGATGCTACCTGCCCTAGCGCTATCCCCCCATCATTTGGCGGCACCTCTCTAGGAAGTAGCACGTAGATGTCATCATTAAGAAGTTCTTCTTTAAGTGTACTTGTTATTATTTCGTTAACTACTGCACCACCACCTAGTAGGATGTAGGGTTCTACTCTCCTACCCTTTATAGTACTTTTTAGTATTATGGCTAAGGCTTCCGCTATCGCCTTTAGCGATGAATATGCCAGGTCTTTAATAGGTGGTCTTTCAGATTTTTCACTTAGCATGGTGTTAACTAATTCCTTAAGTAGCGGTGCAGGATCTAATTCATAGGTGCTTTCGCCATAGGTCACCATTTTACTAGGTAATTTATCGTCAAGTACGTACTCACCTCCACTTGCAGCTGACTCAAGCCTTATTGCTGGCTCACCTTCATATGTCCTTATGTGGCACACGCCTAGGAGAGCTGATATGGAATCTAGAAGCCTACCTGTACTCGAAACTTTGATTAATGAAGCTCCTGCACTTAGTCGGGTAATTACTGCATTAAATTCTGCTTCTCCAAGAGGTAATGTCTTCATAAGACCTAATTTCTTAAACACATCTCTAATCTCGCTGGAGTCCATAAATTCACTTAAAAAGGAAATCAGCATTCTTGCAGGGTATATAATATCCCTATCACTTCCCGTAGATCTAACGTACTTCATGTGAGCCAATCGCTTATACCTCAACGAATTATCCACTAATAGTACTTCACATCCCCATACATTGCCATCATCACCATATCCTACACCATCTAGTGCTAAGCCGATATACCTGCCTTCCCCTAATTTCCTGTCAGCAAGTGTAGCGAGAACATGTGCAAAGTGATGCTGCACCTCCAAAACATCTAAACCGTATCTCTCTGCAAACTCCATGCCTAGCGCTCTAGAGAGGTACCTAGGATGCTTATCAACAATAACTACGGAGTTCTTTAATGGTATGTCATAAACTTTGACAAAGAAGTTTATGTATCTAAGAAGGTCCTCAGCTACTTCCTTATTATTTAGTTCTCCTATATATTGAGTTAGTACTACCTTGTCACCAAAAGCTACCGCGCCAACGCTATGTATGTCAGCACCAAATGCTATAGCTGACCTGGTGAGCGCCTTATTAAGCCTAATCCACTTAGGCGCGTACCCCCTCCCTCTTCTCAGCAAGACGGGCTCTCCACCTGTGAACCTAACTACGCTGTCATCTACTCTGTTAACTATTTCTCTATTATGTACTAAGACATAATCTACGAATCTAAGAAGTACGTTCTTGGCGCAATTCTCATCTATGCACATAGGCAAATCCCTGGCATTACCGCTTGTCATAATAGCCATCTTATCTCTAATGTCCGCTATCAGCAGGTAGTGTAGTGGTGTATAGGGTAAGAAAATCCCCTCAGTATTAAGTCCTGGGGAAACATGCTTTGATATCGGTGAATCCCTCCTCTTGGGTAACAGCACTATCGGCCTCTCCATGGACAGCAGCAATTTAACGGCGCTGTCATCTAATTCAACTACTTCAGATGCTACATCGATATCAAGAACCATAACTGCAAATGGCTTGCTGGGTCTATTCTTTCTGCGCCTTAACTTAATTACAACGTCGTCATCTGTTGCTAACGCCGCTATGTGGTAGCCTCCTAACCCTTTGACAGCAACTATATTCCCTTCATTAATTAACTTGGCCGCTTCCTTCAGAGGATCCTTTACATTCATTAATTCCCATGACTTATCCCTCAACTCTAGTTTTGGTCCGCAAAGTGGACAGCTAATTCCTTGCGCATGGAATCTTCTTTCATTACTTGGATCCCTATACTCGCCTGCACACTTATTGCATAGTGGAAAATTCCTCATAGCAGTATTTTCTCTGTCGTAGGGTGTCATGTACATCATTGAGAACCTAGGTCCGCACCAAGCACATGAGTTGAAGGGGTATCTATACCTTCTGTCACTTGGGTTCAGCACCTCTGCTAGGCACTCATTGCACACAGCTATGTCTGGCGGTATCATCGACCTGAAAATTCTCCCTTTAGCTGAAGGCAATATCTTAAATGTCCTATACCCGCGGGAACTTGAAAACTCTACATGAAGAGATTCTATCTTAGCTGGCGGTGGCATCCTACTTAGTACTTGATTAATAAATTCTCTAATATTATCCTCGCTTCCTTCAACCCATATCTCGACTTCTGATCCGCCTACATTTCTTACATAGCCTTTAAGGTTTAGCTCCACTGCTAATCTATAAATTGCTGGTCTAAATCCAACACCCTGTACAATACCTGTAACTACCATCCTAGCTGATTTCACTGTTCTATACCCGTCCATCTAGCACAAACTACTCTAACCTTTTATATTCTGACGTCTTAGTATTTTGAGGCTAAGGATCACTGTGGTGAAAACACTGTGAACCTTAGGGGGATAGCTAAAGCATATCTAGGGGTCTTAACCATCTTAGGGCTGCTGATGATCCTCGTCCCACTCGTTGACGTAATTTATGGAGAACCAGTAAGCATCTGGTTTTTAGTGGTTGGAGAAGCGCTCGTCTTTATAGGACTGTTGGCTAGTAAGATTAAGGCACCGCCGCTTGCCTCTCTTGAGGCACTGCTTGTTGCAGCCATAGGCTGGGTTTCAGTTTCATTTATAGGAGCTGCTGTACTTAAGCTTCAGACAGGCCTACCATTCATAGATACTCTATTTGAGTCAGTTAGCGGTTTTACTGGTACTGGATTTACGGTATTTAATTTGATGGGTATGAAGCACTCAATAATTTTCTGGAGGTGCCTCATGCAGTGGGCTGGCGAGCTAGGTTTCGTTGTTTTCGCTATGGTCCTGATACCTTACTTCTATGGTGTAGCTAAGAACCTATATGGTGTTGAGAGACCTGTTAAAATAGAAGCGTCCTTCTACCGTACTGCAGCACAATTGCTGGTTATATATGTCGTACTAACACTTGCTGGCTCAGTAACCTATGTTGCAGCAGGAATGAACTTTTTTGATGCCATATGCCACATGATGACTACAATAGCGACTGGAGGGATGTCTACTTATGACGACGGTTATCAATACATCTTCCTTAGTGCTCCCCTAACGTACATACCTGTTTTCATTTTCATGATACTTGGGGGCATGAACCTCTACGACCTCTACAACTTGACTACGGGCAGATTTAAGGCTCTACTTAAATCCGAAGAACTAAAGTGCTACCTTATATCACTACTTGTTATATCATCACTGGTTTTTGCGTCTTACGTACTTGTGGATAAGGTACACAATCTGTGGTACGCATTTATTGCTTCATTTTTCAATAACGTCTCGGGAATGACTACAACAGGCTTCAGTATAGGTTCCATCGCTAAACTATCCGATACCACGAAAGCACTAATAACAATAGGCATGGTCATAGGTGGCATGTCCTTTTCGACTGCTGGAGGAATAAAGTCATTCAGGCTCCTTCTAGTGCTCAAGAAGTTTAAAAATAGTGTCGAATCTCTTGTAGCACCACCTACTGCAGTAAAACCTATTGCTGTAGGAGGACGAGTGGTTAATGAAAGTGATATATCGCATGCGATGCTGTTTATAATAATACACATAACAGCCATAGTGTCAGGTGCTGTTTTAATATCTTCATACGGGTACGCATTAAGTGACTCGCTATTCGAGGCTGCCTCAGCAGCTAGCTGTGTAGGATTAAGCGCTGGAATAGTCGCTCCTACAGCCCCAGCTGGAGTTAAATTAACGATTATAACCTTAATGATATTAGGAAGACTTGAGTATCTACACCTAATTTTCTTAGCATCACTAATATTCGGCAAAAAGATTTTAGCCCTATCAAGACCTCAGTCGATGATGTAATACAGAGTCTGTGTAATTAAGAACTTTAATTAGGGTAAAGTATTAATGCTTCTAGTTAAAGCATTAGAATGACATGGGTGTTTTAGGGTATGAAGATATTAATAATTGGTGGTGGCAGCGTAACAGAGGAGCTACTTAGAATAATTGATCTTAAGCGTAATCAGGTTGTTATAGTAGAGAAGAATACATCAAGATGCACCGACATCAGCAGCAAGTATGACGTACTAGTTATTAATAAGGATGCAACAGACGCGTCAGTCTACACAACAGATATCTCTATGTCGGAACTCGATGTTGTTTTAGCATTAACTGATAGAGATGAGGTAAATATCTTCACTCTTACTATAGCCAAGCTATATAGGATACCGTTCAGATTAGCTAGGGTTAGAAATCCGAGAGTTGCAGAATTAATCAGGGAATTAGGGCTAGGCGTTCCAATAACTTCTCCTTCAATAATTGCCGATTTAGTTAGGAACTTCCTCGAATCTATTAGCGCACCTACATTGCTAGCTGAGTTCAATGAATATAAAATGTACAGGATAACAATAAGTGAGACTGATAAAGTAGTAAACAAGAAGATCGAAGAGCTTAACCTGCCTGAGGATATTAAGATCATACTTGTATTTGATGGAAGCTCACTAAAGCCGCCAGAGAAGAACTTAAGGTTACTAAACGGATACCAACTCATAGTACTGACAAAAACAACAGATGTTCTAAAGCTCTTCAAGGGGTAGAGAAATGCCTGACTCAACTACTCTCAATACATTAAGTGAGTTATTTAGGAATATCCCACTGGGTACCCTAATCAACATTGCAATATTTATTGTCATTGTAATTTTAATCAGGTACTTAGTCGCGTGGTTTGTCTCAACACTTGTTAGGAGAGGACTTATCTCAACAGGTACTAGAATGATACTTACACGGATACTCGACATTCTGGTAGTAATAGTTGTTGCTGTAGTTGTTGTTCACACGATAACAGCGTCACTAACTCCGTACATAATAGTAACGGTTATTGGACTGCTAGTTATCGTAATGTTCTACTATGAGATTAAGGAGTTCACAGCATTCATAACAATACAGCTTCAGCGATATGCTAAAGGAATCTGGATTGAAGTATACTTACCTAATTACAGCAGCCCTATAAGGGGCAGATTAACCGAAATACAGCCCTTCAATTCAGTTATTGAGGACGTCTACGGCAACAAGATATATATAGCGAACTCTGTACTAGTGAACTCTCTCATTAAGGAATTCAATCCAAGTATATTTCTAGAGCTAACTGTAACATCTCATGAATACCTAAATATTAATGAAATACTTCAAACAATTAAGGAAGTAGTTTCAGGCTCACCGTTTAGGCTCGATGAAAGTTATATGCCCATTAAGTCAATGAGTACTGCGTCAGTTTCGCTAGTCCTTAGATTAATACCGCTCTCAACTCCTGTTAGGGCATCTGATCTTTACAGACTAATGAGGCAGATAAGCACATCACTCTCCCAGTACAATCCAATAGTTGAAGTACTGAATATATGAGGTAGTACAAAAGATGTGATTAAATATTTTAAATCAGAATTGCCCTCTACATCACTCCTTTCTCTACACTCACGTTTCCTCTTTTCTTGCGGAGTTCATTGTTAAGTAGGTACACCTTATAAGTTAGTAGTACATAATTCTCCACATACTCTTGAAGTTTCTTCTTACTTAACTTACCACCTTGAATTCTCGGAATTCTGATATTGAGGATCTTACTCAGTTCTTCAATATCAATTAATCCAATATTGAGATACTTCTTTAATTCTGTGTAAGGATTCACTATTTTGCCCTCTCCAGCTAAGTGACTATACAGCAGACGTGTAGTTCTTCTGTAGATTATGCTACTTAAGTCAGTAGACGTCACTATAATAAAGTCTTCATCTAGGGCTCTTGAAAGTACGGACTCAACAAACTTATCTGCTTCCTTTAGCAGGTACTTGCTGTCTGCGTCGATTAAAATTTCCCTCTTTTCACCATCGAATGATGCTATAGCTAGCATCCATTTATTATTTGGTCCAGACGCACTCGCTGCCTCAAGCGATATTATGCCTTTATCCACTGAAGGCTTAGGCAGGTAGATTCTCATATCCGAAAGATCTACCTTCTCTAAACCAGCAATACCATTAATGAACGTACGAGCATATAAAAGCACATCATTCCAACTCATTTCTCTGCTAGCAATTACCGAGGCAGCATCCCTATCTATTAGTTTAATTAGTGAAAACCAGAGTGAGGGTGGATTCTTAAACTTCTCTAGCTCATTTAAAATATCTTCCCATTTCAAAATACTTAGTATGCCTGAAGCCTCAGGCTCCCATATAGCTACTGTGCAGACGGGTGTAAGCGCATGCTCTACTGAAATATTAAGTTCTCTAAATGATATGGCGAATTTAGGTGATAGCCTAAGAATTAATCTGACAGCTGCTGCCCCTATCTTTAGCGCTACCGGGTCGGTTGCTGGATCAACTCTGTAGTAGTAACCGTACGTAAAGTCCCTATATGACCCATACGTGTTAACGTCAAGCGTAATGACCTCTTCGTCATAGTATGGAATTATAGTATTGCCTAACTTAGCTATCTTGACGCGCCTGCTCGACTCAATAATCCACTTAACGTAGTAGGGCCTCTCAATGTACTCGCCGAAGCCTGACTTAGGGACCTTAACACTAATCTCAACTACTGAGTTCAGCTTGCCTTTAACAACATCACCTACTAGATCAGCTTTCTCACCCCAGCGCCCCTTAATTGCCACATAATGACCCAGTGCCTCATCTACGAAGAGATACTCTCGTCTCACTGCCTCAATTCTACTTGATGGCACTTCGTAAAGCACACCACGCTCTATCTTAACAACTATGGCCTCTGATGAGTAGTCTATAGTGCCTGGCTGATACCTCTCAACTAGATCCCTGCGGGAGATCGGCTCAGCTTCAGAAACTCCATCACTAATTAAAAGCCTTCTTACGCCGTAAGGTGGTCCAAATTCATAGAAGTTTAGATTCCTCCAAACCTCAAGCCCTCGGTCACTTAACTCAAGCCTCTCGCCGCTTAACGTCTTCGCTAACTTTACTAACCCTAGCTCCTTAAGCAGTGCTAGCTCATCATTCTTTAAAGAAATGTCAGCAATAACCTTAAACAAAGCCTTAAATAGTACTGCGTACTTATTATCCGCTAATACATATACTTTCTCTAGAGGGATCATCGAGTATTCCTCGACACCTCTCAGTCCATTAGAAGCTATTGCTCTATCCCACGAAGAAACAGGTATTATGACTGTCTCAGCCTCACCCAGCTCTTTCCTCCTACCTTTCCTGCCTTCTCTCTGCCAGAACTCCCTGACCTCCACAGGAAGGCCGTAGTGAACAATTCTTGCTATATTACCTATATCTATTCCCTGAAGAAGCGTTCTTACCGTAATTATTACCTTAATTTTAGGTGGTTTTGCTCTCGCATATTCCTCAATTTTCTCTCTTACACTCTTAGGGACTAAGTGATGGTGCACAGCAACTAAATTCTTTAATCGATCCTCCACGCTGTCCCTGAGTCTTCTCGCTAGTCTCTCAGCTGTCTTAATACTTGGCGTGAAGACCACCGTTACGTAGTCGTCTTTCAGATAGTACCTAAGTATCTCTACAGGGTCTACGTAGGGAGATGGTACTTTAATGCCTTTGGACTTTAAGTAGTCAACTATATCTAGCACGTACTTTCTGAATAAATAGGGCTTCTCAGCTGCTTCCCTAACCCAGCTATCTAGATTGTACTTCCTGCAGTAATCGAGCACTATATTCCTTATCGACTCAACATTTTTCCCCAGCACAAGGTAGGTGCAATTTCTTATCTTGAAGGGCCTGCCCCTAATTATCACTGTCTTTCTCTTCGTCATTTTCTCTAATATGGAAGCTAACTCTTCTGCGTTACCTAGTGTGGCGGTCAGTATAGCCACCTGCAGGTTACCCTGCTTAATATAGTCGTTAATTAATTCAATCATGGAGATAAGCAGTGTAGCACCCTTGGAGCCGTAGAAATCTAA
Source organism: uncultured Desulfurococcaceae archaeon (assembly GCA_964417765.1). Lineage (GTDB taxonomy): Archaea > Thermoproteota > Thermoprotei_A > Sulfolobales > NBVN01 > B83-G16. Next base: position 3,755 of record CAYQIX010000007.1, on the reverse strand, counting down.
CTCATCTATAACTACGAGATCAGTGATCCTTAGAAAAGGAAGTAAGTAAGAACATGACGGTCTGCTAGCCGCTCTTTTTAGATCACTCATAAGGAATGCTGGATTAGTAATCACTATGTTTGCGTTACGTATCTTAGCACTTATATCAGCCCCGCTAAATGCATTAATGGACGGCCTATCTATCTTTATTACGTAATCACTTGAGCTAATAGCTTTACTGTAGTCTTCAATCCTCTTTATCTGATCAGCGGAAAGCGCTAGCGTCGGGTAAATAACGAGGACTCTCTTTTTCTTACTTAGTGCGTAAAGAAGCCACGCTTCGGTCTTCCCCGAACCAGTACCTGAAATAAGTATTATGTTATTGCCCTTCTGCAGTTCGCTAAGGGCCTCAAGCTGGTGCTTATACAGCCTAGCATAAGCAACTTCCTTCGCTCTTGCGCCTCCTCTGCTTAATTGGGGGAGAATGTCAGTGAACTTGACATCAGTAATTTCAGGCTCTACACCTTCATAGCACTTAACCTCAGCATCTATACTTAATTCCTCAAGTATGTCAGATGACCTTATTCTGCTCAATAAGCACCACCTAATTAGATACTAAAGCAGACATTCTCAAGTACTACTTTAGTCTGGTAGCATTTAAAGTCAGGATCTCCAAACAAACTTCTTGCTAAGTACATAATTCACTGTGAAACCTGCCAGGATACCTACTAGCTGAGCAATAATTGACTGACTGAATATGACGTAATAAATAACATACGAAACTATCCACTGAGTCAGTAATCCTAATGCTGAGGATAAGTGGAACTTAATGAATCTACGTAATGCACCAGCTTTTTTCGATGACTTAAAGGTCCATACATCATTGAGTATGAAGTTATTAATTACTGACGCTTCTATAGCTGCAGCTGACGCGTAAGCATGCGGTACCCCTAATGCATATCTAAGTAGTGCCAGTATCCCAAGATTCACCACAGTCCCTGCGGCACCGACCATCGCAAATCTCACGTAGTCTGGAGCTAGATTAAGTACGTGGAACAAGTAATTCATCACTTCCTTCGTACTTAATTTAGACTTACCTCTGTATCGAGTGCCGAACGTGTAAGGAACTTCACATATTTTACTTAGATTACCTTTAACAATTACTTCAAGGAGTATTTTAAAGCCGCGAGGATTCATACGCTCTATGCATGGTGCAATTACTTCACGCCTAAACATGAAGTACCCTGACATCGGATCCTTCACATTCCTTACCTTAGGCAGCAAAATTCTTGCTATTAATATAGCTCCTTTAGAGATCACCTTTCTAAGTAACGACCAGCTACCAACGGATCCACCCTTTACATAACGTGATGCAATAACTAAGTCGCAGCCGTTACTCACAAGTATCTTAAGCATTTTTGGAAGTACTTCTGGCGGATGCTGTAGATCAGCATCCATAACAGCTACTACGTTGCCTTTAGATAGTCTTACACCATCCATAACAGCTGAAGAAAGCCCTAGCTTTCCAGGCCTTCTGAGAACTCTTACTGGATATATTCTTGAGAGTTCTTCAGCATAATCTGCTGTTCCATCAGGTGAGTTATCATCAACTATTATCACCTCATACACTATATTCTCAGCGCTTAACGCCTTATCTATCCTCTTTAGCAACTCGCCTATGTTCTCTCTCTCATTGTATGTAGGCACCACTATACTGAGTAAAACTCTACTGTCTTTATCGCTCACTAAGTATCAGCCAACCACTAAAATTTTATGTGCTTTAAAACCTTATGACTCAGCACTTCAAGTTCTGGTAATGTAAACCATGGCACCTTAGCTCTCCCTACCTTTAAACCCGCAGCAACAGCAGCTCTAGCACATGAGTTCAGTAAGTCAAAACCCTTAGCTATGAAATACGCTAAAACACCAGTAAACACGTCTCCAGCACCAACGCTAGATCCCTCAATACCTGGTAGTGGGTGTAATCTTGCAACTTTACCTAGTTTGCCCAAGTATATGTACATATCATTTGGGCCATTCGTTTGCACAACATCTACAGATCCTGGCACACATTTGCGTATACTATCCCCTCTACATTCCTTTGGGAATTCCAGCAGTTCGCCTCTGATTAAGTCAACTGAATTCGAGAAAATACTTATTAGTTCATAAAATCGCTGTTCATTTACGACTATTTTACAACTATTACCGCTCTCACATTCCCTGACAAAGCCTTGTATGTCAACAATAACGTAGTCTGCTACTTTTTTTAACTCTGTAACTACCTCACTTGATACCTCATTAAAAACCGGAGATACTATGGCTACTCTAAACCTAGTGCCGTTATCTATCCATTCATTGATCAAGTCTGTAATTAAAGAGTCTATGCTGGAGGCTTTACGAATTAGCTTCAGCTTTCTGGATTCTTCGGACTCCCTAATTTCAAAGACAAATACAGAACCGTATTTTGGGGCGTAAACGCAACTTACGTAAGCAGCATACTTAACTACTTTCATCAGTTCATAACTATTTGTTATAATTGTTAGCATCGAGTCTAGGTGTGCGAGAGAGTTTGCAATAAAATAAGCTGATCCGCCAATACTTACCCCACTAGGTAAGATGTCGTTAGTAAATGCTCCAATCACTAATAGATTATTGACACTCACCACCCCCACCTCACGAGCCAGATAGCTTAATGAATGCATTACCTACTAATTAATGCATCTTACTCAGTACAGCTTCATATAGCCTTAGCAGTAACTTCCTCCTATCTTCCATTAACACTATATCGCTGTACCCGTGTGCTACTATATTGTGGCTAAATGGCGACGGTATCTCAGGTGCCTCAAATACTCTAACTTCTATTACCCCCTCCTCAATCCACTCAAGTACTTTCTCTGCTTCATCGACGTTCATGTAATCCTCCATTACCTCTCTATAAGCCTCCTCGAGAATGGGGAAGTTGTCTAACCTCTCAGCAATTCTTAGTAGGGTCTCGGAGTTCACCTGCCTCCTATTAATACTTGTCTCTACACCTCTGTACCTCCTGAGTATCGCAAATGCTCTTTCAGCACAGTGCCTAAATCTTCTCTTAAGTATCTCACTCCTACGTAAGGCATTCCTCAAAATTACCCTTAGATTGCTGCTCCTGACAGTATTCAGTAGCTTAGAGATGATGTTTTGATCTACTCTTATGCTTAAAGGCAGTGTCAGCATGAATCCATTATCTGTTACCGTCACTCTGACAGTATACGATGTCAGCTTACCTAGCACATAGGCGTAAGCTCTTGAAAGCGCGTCATTTGCTCTCCTACCAAAGAGTGTATGAAATATCACGTTTACTGTGCGTGACTCATAGTCCCTCCATATTTCAATTAAGATTAATTTATCTGAAGAGATTAAGCCGCCCGTGAATCTTGCTTGCTCACTAATGTACTTTACAATATACCTTGCTGAGTGGGGCTCTAGGCCGTACTTCCTAATCAGAGTACTGACTGCCTTCTCAAAACCTTCACTCTTAATTAGCTCATTGACTTTCCTCCTAAACTTTCCTACTTCCAATGCTGAGTCGAAGGAAAGGGGTAACATCTCGGAGAACCAGCTAGGTACTGTGGGGCGCTGATGCTCTACTCTCCTAACAATTACCCGGTATCCGTCAGATCTAACAAACTCGTATGTCCTACCTCCTAGAACAAAGACGTCTCCCGGCTCTAGGTACTCTACAAATGCCTCCTCTAAGTCCCCTACATACCTGCCATTTTCTAGGAAAACATGCACCT
>CAYQIX010000006.1:0-35593 GCA_964417765.1 uncultured Desulfurococcaceae archaeon | reverse complement strand
GCCTCGGAGACACACCGAGAAGGGGTCGAGCCCGAGGTCGGTGGTTCAAAACGGGGCGGCCACCCCGCTCTATGATCTCTATTCTGTGTTAATACTGTGCGGATGAGATTACGCTCGGAGCAGGAAGCAAGGATTCATGCCCATATCTGTGGTGATGGTCACTTATATGTTGAGGAAGGAGAAAGAGGAAAGCGATATATAGTTGAGTACACAAATACGCATACTGAACTAATTAATGAATTTATTTGTGATGCCGTGAGTGAGTATAAGGCATCTCCAACAATTATTAGACATAAAGGTGCATTTATAGCCCGTTTTAAATCAAAATATGCGTTTAATAGGCTAAAACAATTAGGGGCTGGTAAATCTAAGGAATGGCGAGCTCCAATACAGATATTTTATGCAGAAGATTATAAGACAACTGCTTCGCTTATAAGAAACTGGTTAAGAGCCTTCTTTGATGATGAAGCTTACATTGACGTAAGTACTAGAAGAATATCGGTGACGTCAGTAAACTACTGTGGGCTTTTAGACGTTAAGAATATGCTTACTTATCTCAATATAGATTGTAAAGTATATACGATCATGAAGGGTTACGCATATAGATTAGTAGTTAGTGGCAAGACAAACATCTCTAAATTTGTTAATAATATCATACTACTTCACCCATTAAAGATATCCCGTCTAAAGCGAATACTTTCATCAACATGAACATAAAAGTTTAAAAGGAAAAATAGGCCACTTTAATGATGGAACTGTAGGGGTGGCCGCCCCGGGAAAGTCCACCCCCCGCTACCACGGACGCCCCCCGCCAATTTCTAATTTGCATTATCACTAAGTCTTGATGTTGTGTTTATTTACATCTCTGAGACTATGTTTTGGGTGTTGCTTTGTGAGGATTCTGAATAAGCTCCACATAGGTACTGCTGGAATTCCTCACTCGACACCTAAGAAGTCTACGCCAGATGGTGTCAGGAGGATTGCTGAATTAGGGCTTGATGCTATGGAGATAGAGTTTGTTCGTGGTGTGAGAATGAAGCCGGACTTAGCTAGTAAGACGAGGGAGGCAGCTATAGATAATGGTGTGGTACTTACTGTTCATGCTCCTTACTTCATTAACCTACTTTCTGATGATCCTGCTAAGGTGAGTGCCTCAGTAAAGCGCATTGTTGAGTCTGCACGTGTTGGCTACCTGGCTGGAGCCTGGTCCGTAGTTTTTCACGCAGGCTACTATGGGAAGTATGACTCGGAGACCGCCATTAAGATAGTTAGGGATCATTTAAAGAAGGTAATTGACATACTCAATGATTTAGGTGTAAGGATATGGGTTAGACCTGAAACAATGGGTGCCCTAGCCGAGTTCGGAAGCCTCGAAGAAGTCATTAGTATTGTTGAGGGCATCGATTATGCCTTGCCCTGCATTGACTTCGCGCACATATATGCTAGGAGTTTAGGTAAGATAAACAGCTATGAGGACTTCAGGAAAATTCTTGAAGTGATTGAGGAGAGGCTGGGAAGAGAAGCCTTAGATAACATGCACATTCACATATCCGGTATGGAGTATGGCCCTCGAGGAGAGAGAAAGCACTTGAATCTTCAGGAATCAGAGATCAACTGGGTCGATGCTCTCAAAGTAATTAAGGAGTTTGACGTGAAAGGCGTTCTAATATGTGAATCACCTAACTTAGAGGAAGATGCGCTGCTGATTAAGGAAACTCTAGAGTCGTTGTAGCAGATGCTACTGCTCTTCACACTTTATCCTGGGGTCATCTACACATATGTTAAACCTCCTTAAGGCCTCACATATTTTGTCTAGCGGTATGAAAGCTCTAGAACCTCCTTCAGTAACTATTATTGCTGTTCTGCCATAGATCTCCACCTTAGCTTTCTCACAATTACCTTTCAAATCGATCACCATGCTCTTATCCAAATCCCAACACGATAATATCAGCAAAAGTAATTAAATGATCGCTAATCACCTCATGTCCGCCTGTGCAAATCGAAGAGTAAGTGTAGTATGCCTAAATGACGCCGTGAAATCATTACCTTGGTCTTAACCTTTTACTAAAATTCAATAGTCAGGCTGCTTGAATTAGGCTAGGATATAAAAATATATCTTGGTTTTAAGGTTTTCAGATCTCTACATTAACGATAGTCTAATTTATGCTTGCCTCACGCGTTATTGCTTGAGAACGCTGGATTCAGCTAGCACATTTGAGAACTAATTTACGGAGTTCTTAATCGCCCTTAGTCGCTCCTTCAGTTTCAGCTCTCTAAGGTACTCTATGGCTGCTGATATACTTCCTCTCATCTCAATTATTGGCCCCCACCTCATCCTGAATTTGCTAGGTACTAGCGGTCTCACTCTCTTCTTTATTCTCCTTGGTATATAGCTGACTTCCATACCCCTAAGGCCGAAAGTTCCGTCAATCATTTCAATTACTTCGTCTCTCTCAATTAGACTTACTAGTACCTTTCTCAGCCTGTCCTCACCTGCTAGACCGCTTAGCTCTTTTCTTAGTTCACCCCACGTCACCGGCCTTCCTTTCTTCTTGATTATCTTAATGACTAGCTTCTCCAGCTCACTGTCGTCCGGAGCCCGCATTACCACTACATCCTCGTCCTCATAAACAACCTTCAGGTCCTCTGCTGCCATGCTTCTCACCTCCTAAGTATAATATATACATGTCATTATTTAAACCTAGTAGTATGATAGGTAACACCTGTCCTTAACCCCATAGATCTCCGTACTTTTAAGATGTTACCGGACCCGAGAGCTAGGTAGGGTGCCGCGATGTTTAAGTTGATGACGCTGATAGCCACAATACCTAATTCCTTGAGCAGCGTGACGTATAATGAAATAATCAAGAAGATATGGTTAATTACTTCATACTTGAAGGATGAGGTGGGTCTAAAGATTAATCTAGTAATTGCTCAGGGAGGTAAGGAGCCGCAGCTCATAGTTATGGATGAGGTCATAAACTTAAACGACAACATAGATTTCATTATAGAGAAAATAACATCTAAATTAACTTATGATGTTGGTGACCGCGACTTCATAAGTAAAGTTGCAGTTGCTCTCAAAAGCAAGTTCAGTTAACATAAGATTTTAATTAGTATACGATAACATTTTTATTGTGATTTTTTAACATATTTGATAGAAAGAGGTGAAGAAATGCTTGCTGATGTAAGGATATTCGCCATTGAATTATTAAGATCGTTTAAGAAGGTGTTTAAGTACAAGGAGTTGGAGGCTATCACAGGGCTGCCAGCACCTGCTTTATGGAGATACATTAACATGAAAATCATGCCCAGCGAAGAGAGAGCTCAAGAACTCATCAACAAGTTGACAAGTCCTTCAGTTATAAATAAAATATTTGAAAATAACATCATATCAGTTGATGGCAATATCTTCAATCTAACCAGAATAATATATAATGTCAGTTTATTGAAGATATTCGCTTTCCTAGCATTCAAGGAATTTCGGAGGTATAACATAACTGCTGTGGCGACCGTTGAGGTTGATGGAATACCTGTTGCAGTAAATGTAGCTGATGTCTTAGATGCTAAACTAGTTATAGCTAGAAAAAGCCCTGACATAGGTATTAAGAGTTACTATGAGACGAGCTTTATCGCTACCGATCCCCCGACAGTAGTGAACTTATTCATGCCGACTAATGCATTAAGTATTAATGACCGCGTACTGATAGTGGATGACCTGCTAAGAACAGGAAAAACTAGCTCAGCACTCATGAGACTAGTCAAGATGTCAGGTGCCACACCTATTGGTGTATTTTCAATAATTGCTGTCGGCGACAAGTGGAAAGCAGCACTAGAAGACGAAGTTGAGAAGATATACATAGTAAAGCAGTTGCCCGGCTAGTACATAAGGCTTTTTCCACGGTCATTAACCTTCGATTGCGCGTATCCCCACATTTAAGCCATACAGTTACAATTTTGGTGGTATTGTATTGGTGGGTTCGTAAGATGTCGTTAGTTAGAATAGGCTACATAACAGACTTAAACCAGAGAGAAAAATTAGGACATATGCTTCTTACTAATCTAATAGAGACATTTAGAGTTGAAGCTATTATAATAGGCGGTGACTGCAATCTAGATCCGCAGGAACTGCCGCTTAGGGAGAAAGTTAGTTACTACTTTCTGAGTGGCGATAAAGACGACATATATATAACAAAAACATCTAGAAAACTTGGCAACTTGCTTGACGGCAACATTATCTACTTAAGTAATATTACATTCGCGGGCGTAAGTGGACTTGACTATTATCAGAGCATAGTCAAGCTCCTTAAGACAGTCAGCCAAGTAAGAGGTAAGGTAAAGATTAATGTTCTGGTAACACATCATCCGCCAAAAGGCTGCCTTGACTACATAGAGACACTCGGTATAAGGGTAGGTTTGGCTTCGGTGAAAGAGCTGATAGTTAGGCTAGAGCCAAGCATAGTCCTGACAGGACATATAAATAATCGAGGCATATGCTATGTAAATGAAGTTCCTGTAGTTAATCCAGGACCTGCTGAAGAAGGTTACTGCGCCATCCTTGAGATTAGCAGTAGGGGATTACCTGAAAGCATTTCATTACTTAAACTGCAGGTCAGCCAGGAAAGCTTGATCACATGAAATAATTAGAGTTCTCTAGCCATAAGATACGCATCCTCGCCATCCGCATAGTAGTACCTAATTATTTTTACTTTCTTAAAGCCTAGCTTCTCATAGAGCTTGATTGCGGGGGTGTTACTTACCCTAACCTCGAGATATGCTTCGTCGGCATTATAGAGTTCCTTCATTCTCTTAAGCACCTCAACCATGAGAGCATAACCTATGCCACGTCTCCTATAGTCGGGATGGACTGCTATACTAACTATGTGGCCTAGCCGCCTCAAGTCCCTCTTAAAGAAGCCAAAACCCCTCTCAATCCTGGTCATGACGTAACCAATAATCTTTGAATTTACTTCAGCTACGAGAAATATCCTACCCCATAAGTACAGGTGGTCCTTCCAGAACTGAAGTGGGTAGTGCTCCTTCAGCGAAATCATATTTATTTTTATTACTTGATCGAGATCCCCCTCTCTTATCTCTCGAATAGTAAACTCGCTCACTCACTATACCCGCAAGGTTATTTATTTTGAGTTTAAATTTAATTTATTAGCAGGGTTCAAGCAGGTGTCATGTTTTGAAGAGGCTTAAACACCACCCAAGCAGTGAGATAGTGGGTACTTACTCCTCCACTCTTAAGGACACCAGTATAGTTGTGGGTGTTACATCATCAGCTGCCGCCTACAGAGCTGTTGATGTTGTGAGAGAATTAATGAGAAGAGGTGCCAACGTCTATGTAGTAATGAGTAAAGACGCTACGAAGCTTGTATCACCAATGCTCTTCGAGTGGGCTACAGGTAATGACGTTTACGTAGAATTCGGAGGAGAAACAGGTCATATAGCTCTCTCTAAAATATGTAGCTCCATGGTCATAGCTCCAGCGACACTCAATACTCTCGCTAAGGTAGCCAGCGGTGTAGCTGATACCTCTGTAGTATTAATAGCTATAACGATGATGGGCATGGGAAAGCCCGTGGTCGTTGCCCCCGCAATGCACAAGTGCTTATGGGACTCGCCTCAGACAAAGGAAGTGTTGAGTAAGATTAAGCATTGGGGCGTAACTGTAGTGCCACCATCAATTAAAGAGAATAAAGCTAAGTTCCCTCCAGTTGATGATATAGTGGCTGCTGCTGAAGCTGCAACACTGCGAGGAAAAGACTTGCAGGGCCTTAAGATCCTAGTTACTGCTGGCCCCACTAGAGAGTATTTGGACCCAGTTAGGTTTTTGACGAATGCCAGCAGCGGTAGGATGGGTATAGCTATTGCTAGAGAAGCATACTTCAGAGGCGCTGAGGTGACCCTAGTACACGGGCCTGTGACAGTTAGTGTACCACACTACATTAAGTCAGTAGGAGTTAGAACTACTAAGGAAATGCTCGACGCTGTAATAAGTGAGGTCACATCAAGAAATTACGACGCTGTAATATTAGCTGCAGCACCTGTAGACTATACATTCAGCGAGTACTCTAAAGAAAAAATTAAGTCCAGCAGCAGTGAATTGAGATTAACATTAGTTCCGACACCAAAGATATCTACTGAATTACGGAAAGCATTTGACGGTCTTCTAGTAGGGTTCGCAGCCGAGACAGCTTTTGGTAGCAGCAGCAGATTAATTGAACTGGCACGGGAGAAATTGAAGAAGAGAGGATTCAACATAATAGTAGCAAATGACGTAAGCAGGTCTGATATAGGTTTCTCATCAGACTTTAATGAAGTTTACATAATCGATGACAGGGGTTTAGCAGAACACATACCTAAGTCACCTAAATCCGTAATTGCTAGGAGGCTCTTAGATTTAATAAGGGATAGGGTAGCAGGTCAATGATAGTTAAGGTTCCGCTGCACATAAGCGGCTTCTGGGTTCCTATCATAAAAAAGGATTACATGCTGTCAGGCTCCCTGGGTGCTGGCATTACGTTAAGCCCCTACTGCATAATTAAGGAAGCTAGTAAGAGAATGAATACGAGTGATATTGGACCAGCTATAGGGGCAAACATAGTCAATGCTGTAGCTAATTACCTAGGATTAAAGCCTAGTATCAGGATAGAGCTACTGTCAAATGTACGGTTAGGTGAGGGATACGGCTTAAGCGCCGCTCTTGCTCTAGGGTATGCACTACATTTACTGAGGAAGAAGCGGAGATCTGTTTCTCTTGTCGAGGCATGTAGAGCAGCACACTATGCTGAAGTATTCAATATGACTGGATTAGGTGACGTGATAGCTGAAGCGCTTGGGAGAGGCCTCACAGTTAGGGTACGTCCCGGCCCACCCGGTATAGGTGACGTCGACTGTGTGCTCATTGATGAGAAAGTGAAGGTAACTACGGTGTACTTAGGCAGGAAGATATTCACTCCCCAGATGTTGAAGCAATACTATAGTAAGATAGTTGAGGCAGGGTGGGCTGCGTATAATGAATTCCTCAAGGACTACAGTATTTACACATTTCTCAGTAAAGCATATGATTTCAGCAGAGCCGTGGGGTTTCTCGACCCTAAGCTCGATGAAGAGCTGAAAAGCCGCCTCAAGAACTACGTAAGCAGCGGTTCTGTTTTAGGGTACTTCGTCAAGAAATCCCTGCTTGTTATCTTACATAGTCCTAGCTGTACTGAAGAGCTTAGAAGTATTCTTAGAGACTATGGTGCTGTTAGGGTCTTTGAGCCCGCTTCTAGTGGCCTAGTCATCGAGTAACGGCAACATTTTTCCGAACATCCAGGTAATCGCAGGTGTTATTAATTTTCACTCAGTATCTAGAGTACGGTAGCGGATGATGGCAGACAACGTAGAGATTCCGCCTACACACCCCCGATACAAATCATTGGTCATTAGAGAAAAACTTGTTGAAGGTTTTAGGGCTGGCTACGTAGTGCCTCAAGGCCTCATAGCCCATGGGAGGGGAGAGTGCTTTGACTATTTAATTGGAGAGAGGACAGCCTCATTTGCCAGAAAAGCTATTGACGCCGCTGTTGCCGCGCTTCTTCTTGCTAGACACCCCGTAATTTCCGTTAACGGCAACGTAGCTGCCTTAGCAGCGTGCGAGGTCGTTGAGTTAGCTGACGTTACTGGTGCACGGATTGAAGTTAACTTATTCTACAGAACTGAGGATAGAGCCAGGAAGATAGCTGAGGTCCTTATGAAATGCGGTGCCCGAGAGGTACTAGGCGTAGATGATGCTACAGCAACAATACCAGAGCTATATAGTGAGAGAAGAAGAGTTAGCCCTAAGGGTATACTAGTAGCTGATGTTGTGCTTGTCCCACTAGAGGATGGGGACCGTACAGAAGCGCTCAGAAAGATGGGTAAGACAGTCATTGCTATAGACTTGAACCCTCTTTCAAGAACTGCCAAGGCTGCTAATATAACCATAGTAGACAACATCGTTAGAGCTTTACCTCTGATGATTGAAAGAGCGAAGGAGATGAAGGAGATGAGTAGAGAGTACTTAAAGAAAATACTATCTTCTTACGATAATGACGTTATTCTTAAGGAGGCTATTAGGCATATTGCTGAAAGATTGATGAAGCTTAGCAAATGCGGTAGAATAGTTCTATATTAACTTTACCTTACCCTCACCTCTAATCTTTAACTTCCTTGCGTTTAATTAATTTCTTGAACCTTTCTAGCTCGCACTCCTTCATTCTATAGAACCTTCCCTCGTCAGGGAAAACGCCGTTCTCTACCTCAACCTTGAACGCCGATAGCGCTTCTTTAAAGGCATCATAAGCTTTAGCATATTTCTTAGCAAAGGGCGGCGGCTCAGGATTAAGTCCGACAATATCATGAAAAACAAGTATCTGCCCGTCGCAGTATGGTCCTGAGCCAATACATACTGTTGGTATTCTTAACCTCTTAGTTACTTCAGCTGCAACTTCAGCTGCAGTGAATTCTATGATTACGGCAAATACACCTGCTTCCTCTAGCGCTTTAGCATCATCAAGTATTTTTATAGCATCTTCAGCTGTCTTACCCTTCAGCCTGTAACCTCCTACTACTAAATGCCTCTGCGGGTTAAGTCCCACGTGTCCCATTACAGGTATACCTGCATTAACTAGCGCCTTGACGGTATCCGCAATTTCCACACCGCCTTCAAGCTTCACCGCGTCAGCACCTAATTTAATCAGCTTCCCTGCATTCCTCAATGCCTCTTCCTTACTTACCTCATAGGTCATGAAGGGCATATCAGCTACTACTAAAGCTCTTGGATTCGCGTTGAGTACCGCCTTAGTATGGTGTGCTATCTCGTCTATGGTAACGGATAATGTCGATCTGTAGCCCATAACAACCATGCCTAGCGAGTCCCCTACTAGTATGCCGTCAACACCTACTTCATCGGCTATTCTCGCTTGAAAGCAATCATATGCTGTAACCATAACTATCTTCTTGCCCTGCTTTTTCATTTTTATGAAGTGATACGGCAGTACTTTCTCTACTTTCTCCTCCCTCCCCACACTAATCACTATACTAATTTAGTGGTTGAGGTAATTCAAGTTATTGTCTACTTATTTTGCACAACTTTCAGCTTCTGGTCTCCAGCGATTTAATGATGTATGTGAGTACTTGATTAAGGACTGCTCTCACACCTACTCTCTTACCGACCTCAACTATAGCGGCATTTATGTAATCTATCTCGGTACGTTTACCCTTAATTATGTCCTGACACATTGACGAATAGTTATCTCTAGTGTGGTAAGCAACGTTGATTAACTCTATAAGAGGATTTCGTGGGAGACTAATTCCTGCTGCTTTACTAACTAGCCAACCTTCAAGAACGGTCTTAGATGCTAGCTTAGCAGCTAATGGGTCTTCAATTATTACTGAGTTCTTAGCTCTCAGAATAGCTGTTATTGGATTTATAGCTGAGTTGACAATGAGCTTTAACCACCTGTAGCCCTCGACATCCTTAACTACCCTAACATTCAGTACGTGCAAAAGCTTGGCCACTTCCTCAAGTCTAGGTAAAGTGTCTCTGCAGTGCTGCCCCATGTAACTCGTCCCATAGCCTGCCAGGACGTATGTTGTCTCGTCAACTTGATACACACCTGCGTTTAAGATCAGGGCAGCAGCTTTCTCCCTACCAACCACGTTTTCCAGGTATTCTAGTGAGCCTAAGCCGTTTTGACATGATATAGCAATACAGCTGTCATTAAGTAAGGGTAAAACACTTAGGAGAGCGTTCTTGAAATCGTATGCCTTAGTTGCAATAAATACTATATCTAAGAACTTCTTTGGAAGCTCGTCGTATGTTACGTGGCGAGCCCTTATGTGGTACTCTCTATTGATATTTGGCTGTTTTACCACATCTCTTACTATAATCTTCAGACCTTTCTCTAATCTTTTCTGCTTCTTACTGTTATCTCTGTAAATGATGTAAGGCACCACACCGCCCACGTTGAGAGCATAGGCTAATAAAGTACCTACAGCTCCACCACCAACTATACCTACCCTTAGTTTCGCTCCCATAGCTTGGGGCACCACACCTAGCTCAATTTACACTCTTCATTCTTTAAATTACTAACTGTTAACTGTAGCTGCTACCATAAGGGATAGAATCTGAGATCTTGAGGAAAAATCACTCGCTTCCACGCAAATGCTCTACCGCTACATCCCTCTCCTCCAAGGCATATTTTGTAGTCCCACCTAACTTCATTTTTCTCAGTACTTCACCTACTAATTTCATAAGGAAAACACACTTCCTTATGAAGTCCCTATATCTGTTCTCATACTTTTGTGCTTCTTTCATTACCTTAGCTATAGTCGGTAACTCTTCAACAACTATTTGCTTTAATCTGTTCTTGTCCGCTACCGATAGCCTACTCTTTGAGTACATGGCCTTAACTTCGTTTAAGAGCCTATCAGTATCTATAACATCGATCTGAAGACTTAGAACATAGTGCTCTGGATCCTCTACAAATTCCTCGCTATCCCCTTCAAAGTATCTTATAGCCTCTTTAACCGCTGTAATATCTGAGAATTTCCACCACCTCTGTGTAGCTGACCTATATACTGTCTCAATTATCCCATAATCGCGCTCCATTATCCTGAGTAGCTGGCTTGGGTTGTAGGTGATCCCCCACTCCTTAAGCTTCCTAATCAGTCCTTTGTTATCAAAATCTCCCGGCGTCCTCCTCCCTAGTGCGCTATACTCTTCTGAAACTTCCAGTGCTGCCTTCAAAACATATAGCGCGCGCTCTCCATATCTCATTAGTACTTCCTGAACTACAGACTCTAGAAAAGTTGCCATCCTATCAATACCTACTTCACTTGAGTAGAGAGGAATTTAAGGTATGACCTAAATTCCTTAGTCACTTTTATTCAATGTGAGGTAGTTGCTCAGTAATACCTCTAGGATTATTAACCTTCACTCATTCTCGCTTTTGAGGACTGCGCAGTGAGAAAGGCTGTAGAGCTACGTAATGTTAAGAAGAGCTTCGGTAAGGTAACTGCGCTGAGAGGTATAACACTAGATGTATATGAAGGAGAGATTTTTGGGTTAATAGGACCTAATGGAGCAGGCAAAACAACGACATTAAGAATAATGACTACTTTAGTTAAACACGATGAAGGTTATGTCAATGTACTAGGATATGAGCTGCCTAGAGAGAAGAACAAAGTTAGAAAATTCATAGCGTACTTACCCGAGGAAGCAGGGCTGTATCACAGGTTAACTGGCTGGGAAAACCTTCTGTATTTCGCAATGATCTACGCTGAAGATGTCGATGAAGCTTACAGAATGGCTGAGCTAGGTGCTAAAATAGCTGGACTGGATAGTGAGGTGCTCCGGAGGAAGGCTAGTGAGTATAGCAAGGGCATGGCAAGAAGAATTGCTGTTGCCCGCACACTAATGTCTAAATCAAAGCTAGTGATACTTGATGAACCTACTTCAGGCCTAGATGTTTTCTCTGCTGTACGTATAAGGGAAATGATCAAGAATTTCACAAAGGAAATAAAAACAACTGTGATTCTATCCTCTCACAACATGCTAGAGGTGCAGTACCTGTGCGACAGGATTGCGCTGATTCATGAAGGTCGCATAGTAGCTATTGATACACCAGAAAATCTGGTTAGGCTCACTGACTCAGCAAACCTCGAAGAAGCATTTATTAAGCTAGTTGGTGAGCACCATGGGTAAGCTGTACCCTGTAATGTGGAAGGAGCTAAAGTCTATGATTAGGGATATTAGAACTTTACTGGTTATTTCTATGCTTCCCTTAATAATAATGCCCTTAATGGGACTGTCTTCGCTCTACTTACAGCAGTACCAGCAGGGTATAGTAGTTGCTATAGACGAAGATAGGTCTTGGGCCATAATAGGTCGCTACAATATAAGCAGCTCTGAGCTATTGACCAGAATTGTCAACGCCTTAAAAGAGAATAATTTCGTAGTGCGGGTACTTAAGACCAGTGAAGAAGCTAGGGGTTTGTACTATGATTTAGAGGTCATAATACCGAGTGGGTTTGTGAAGAATGCAAGCAGCTTTACAGAAGTAGCTTATGTGAAGATAATTAAGACTGTTGGATCTGTTAAAGCTTATGATGCTGATAGAATAGTCCAGAACGAGCTTGCGTTCTACTCAAGGTACATTTCACAGGCAAAAACATACTACTTAGCTAACTTAAGCGGCATAACAGTCAGTGCGGACTCAATCTTGAACCCGATAAAGGTAGTCATCGGAGTAGTTGGTCCGGGCGGCGTTGCAGCATCACCAGCTGAGGAGTTTCGCTCTTACCTCGCGCGAATAATGGCCTTCAGCTTAATTTTCGTTACTACACCATCCATAGCATATATTACGGATTCTATTATTGGTGAGAAGGAAAGGAGAACCTTTGAGGCTGTGTTAGCGACTCCATTGCCTAGACATTCGCTACTGCTTGGAAAAGTGCTATCTACCTCACTGGTTGGGCTGATAGCTAGTGTAAGTGACGCTGCCGGTCTAATTCTCTTCTTCGTACTGCCGTCGCTGGCATATGGAGTAAATGTACTCACGTACCTAACACCCGACCTAGTCGCCATCCACATTATTGGCGTCTATGTGTCGATACTTGCTTCATTAGCTTTAGTCCTGCCTGCAATGATTAGGGCAGGTAGCTATAGGTCATCTCAAGCAGTCTCGCTAGCTATCATCAGCGTCGCATCAATAATATTCTTTATATGCCTTTATGTCGATATACCAAACCTAGTGTCCTTTGTGAAGTTTCCGCTATACGTTCTTCCTTATACTCATGTAGTCATCATGATTCGCGACGTTGTCCTTGGGGCCCCCCTTAAAGCAATGGTGCACCTAGGCATCGCCGTAGCAGAATCAGCTGTGTTTCTACTGCTTTCTGTAAAGATGTTCAGTGATGAAAGAATAATATACTTAAAAACTTAAATCGAAGTATATCACTAACCTTTAGGGCTGGTAGTGTGTCTAAGGACTCTAAAGGTAAGTTAGTACAGTGGCTAAGGAAGCACTGGAGAACGGTTTTCTCTGTATCTGTTCTAGTAATCTCCTTAATTGTTGGCTCATATCTTAGGCTTTATCCGGTGTGGAATGCTGAGGCGCTCGGATACGGTCCAACATTATATGAGCTTGATCCATTCTCAGAATACTGGATAGCTAGTCAGCTCTATCACAATGGGCTAGATTATTTCAACTACTTACAGCGATTTAATGTTGTTACCCATATTTTCTGGTTCCCCTGGGGTAGAGACTTTACACACTCATCTCTTCCTATGTTACCTTACTTTTCAGTCATAACGTACAGTGTAGCTAGAGTGTTCAACCCCACATTAACGCTATATGAGTGGATGGTCTACCTGCCAATACTCTTCTTCATAATGGCAGCGCTAGGAGTATACCTTACAGTCAGGGAGCTGTGGGGTGACATACCAGCTGCTTTCGCCGCGGTAATTGCTTCACTTATATTTGTGAGCAGGCACATAGCTGGATTCACAGTGAAGTACTCCATAGGTATGGCATTTCTATTTCCTGCAATATACTTCCATGTACGTGCTTGGAGAAGAATGGACTTCGTGAGTGCTGCAGTAGCTGGAATATTCCTGGCTATCGCAGCTATGTCGTGGGCAGGCTTCAACCTAGTTCTGGCAGCTATAGCTGTTCAAGTAGCTCTGTTGCCGTTCATACGGAGAATATCACTAAATGATTTCTACCTGCTTGCTCTTGAGCTGGTTCCTCTTGCATCAGCTATAATTGTGACCCCGTTCTATGGCGGTTATAACTACCTAATAAGGAGCGTAGGCTTAGTAATCCCTGGAATCTTTGCTATATTCTTTATTGCCTACGGCATACAGAAGATAGCATCTAATAGAAATTTAGTAATTTCATTCCCGCTACTCAGGAAGTACAAACTAATTTACCTATCAGTACTAGTGCTCATCGTACTTGCCGGTTTTTACGCCTTAGTCTCTGGAAAGATCGCAGCTGCAGGCAAGGCTCTCGCAGCAATGGGACTAGGTACTTTAACTCACGTGATTGTCGAGACTGTTCAAGAATATCAAAAGGCTAGTGCATCAGCATTCATCTCACAAGAAGGTGCAGCTCTCATTGCTGCCGTGCCAATGTTAATCTACCTTATCTACAGGGTAATTACAAAGAAAAACACGGCTGAATTGTTCGTTGTGTCGCTTTTCGTTCTTGCTGTATTTGCAACCGTCAACGTATCATACTTCTTCCCATACACAAATTATGTTGTAGCAATTACCTCAGCAGCTTTCCCGTTCTTTCTACTAACAATTTCTAAGAGAGGTAGAGGTACTTGGTTCTCTAGAGCTATAGCATTCACTATACTGACAATGTTCGCAGTCGCTATTATAGCTCAAGGAACTGTTGTTTGGGCACGTAATTATAGAGTCACTGTACCTACAATTATAGAGTCTGGGATGGGGCTAGGTACAGATATACCTGCTTGGCTTGATGCGCTGAATTGGATTAAAAACAGCACACCTAAAGATGCCGTGGTTGTTGCATGGTGGGACTACGGGTACTGGATTTCTGTTCTAGGTGAGCGTGCCAGTGTAGCTGACGGCGCAACATTAAATACTACGCAAATAGAGCTGCTAGCTAAGGCATTAACAGGAACTGAAGATGAAGCTCTGCGAATATTTACTAAGAACTTCAAGATTAATCCTTCGAAGCTATATATAGTTGCCTATGAAGCATACCTAGTGCATTACAGGCATGAGGGTTACGTAGCAGTTTATCCTGGACCCATAGTTTTAGGAAAGTATGTTATAGGTGCTGATGCTGCTAAGGGTATTGCAGCAATATATAAGATAGCGGGGAGAAAAGCACCTACATTTACCTACGTAGATAGAGAGACCCATATGGCTGTTGTACTGCCTAACTGGACTAACCCGCAATTACGTAATGCGACACTCTTCAAGATCCTTCTTAACACTGCATATGTTATATGGGGTGATAAGGGAGCTATTCCATCATTCTACTACTATAACCCAGCCTCGCCGCCAACGCTTCCCAGACCAAAGATGTACTACTTTAAGCCAGCTTATATCGCAGTTAGCGAAGCGCTCCCCCTGCCCGTCGGCACACTCTACATTGTAGTGTCTGTCTATAAGTTTAATCCTAGTTCGTGATTTTTATGGAAATTTGCGGCTCTCTGATAGTAGTTAACCCATATTTAATTTTAAGGAATGCGTGCTTAGTCGTAAAGAATGGGAAAATAGCCTCACTTACTTCCTACCGAGGCGATATTAGCGAGGAATTCACCATTGTAACCCATGGCCTCGCATCCCTTCACACACACTTAGGGCTCTACCCAATACGAAGCACTCTTTATTTCAGCATGAATCTGGATTCGTGGGTCATCAAGTTTGTCTGGCCTTGGGAGAGGCTTCTCAGGGAGGAACCTGACCTGAGTTACTATGCTGCACTTCTGGCACTAAATGAATTGATGCGTAGCGGGGTGACAGCTGTGGCAGACATGCATTTTAATGAGGAAGTAGTAGCTAGAGCCATAGAGAGGGTAGGTATTAGGGGAGACCTAAGTACAGCATTAATGAATAGGGGTGTTTTCGAGAGCTTTGAAGAAGCCATTGATGAGAACTTAAGATTGGTGCGTTCACTGAGAGGTAGATCAGACGTAAATGTTAGGTTAGGTCCCTGCACACCTAGACTCTTAACTCCCAGTCAGCTGAGGTATGTTATTAAGTTAGCTGCTGAATTAGGCATAGGCATTCACATGCATATAGGTGAGGTACCTGAGGATGCTGAATACCTCCAGAAAAATTTTGGGCTTAGCATTAGTGAGTTCTTTAACTATGTTAGGCTAGGTGTGGTTGATAGCATCGTAGCTCATGGAATCTGGCTGTTTGACGGCCTTGACGCACTGAAAAGGAGGCCTGTAGTAGTTGCACATTCGCCTAGGTCTAATATACTCTTAGGTAGCGGACTGATTAACTTAAGGAAAATTATTGCTGAGGGAATAGCTGCTGCTTTAGCTATCGACGTTGCACCAACGTATAATATCCTTGATGAGCTAGGTACAGTCCTTTACACGCAACGTCTCGAGGGCATCGATTTCCATGACCTTTACAGTATGGTCACTGAAACACCCTATAAGTCAATGGGTTTCGGCACTGGTTGCTTGAGCCTTAATGAACCAGCCGATGTGGTTGTTTGGGAGCTTGAAGACGATATTATTAAACAGCTTAGATCTATTCACAGCTCTGTATCACAGCCTCCTATTAGCTTAATTATACACGCTTTAGTTAGCGGTCATACAAAGGTGAAGAACCTATATGTTGGTGGAAGAGCTATCATTAGGGACGGTGTGCCTGCTATTTCGCAGTCAGAAGTCGATAAAGCAAGAGAGAAGGTCCATCAAGCTATTCGTGACCTTTACGGCGAATTATTTTCGCTATAATATTACTTAACTCCCCAAATAATGTCTTAATTCCTTCGATGACTCCTCTCTCATAGGCTGCTTCAACTACTTTTGCCCAATCAATTTTTAGGATCATGTAGGTTAACACGATAGTCACAGCAACTAAGATAGGTATAAAGACGTAACTCACGCGCATCAGCCCAACAAGCCATGAGGCATAGATGACTACTGAAGCGGTTAGTATAGATTTACCTATTAGTATAGCTATGAAGTACGGAATCAAAGAGTACCTCATGACGCCCAATGGTATGTAAAGTATGTCGTCTGGAAGAGGTGTGGCTGCGAAAATTAATATAGCAAGGAATAGTGACTTTCTCGCTACCTTCTTGAATAATTCGACGTTTTTCTTACTTACTTCACTCAATTTTACACTGAATGCTCTTCCTATGAAGTACACTATTGACTTACCGAAGGTTGCGCCAGCTGCTGAGCAGAGAACTAGTGCTACTTTATCTATTATTCCCTGATATATTGCTGCATACCCGGCAACTATTCCTAGATAAGGTATGCTGACAAATGGTATCGCGTTTGACAGCATGCTTATTATAAATACCCCCAATGGAGCTGCCAAAGTATTCTTTAATATCTCAATAATGCTTGCTGGATCCATATACTCCACTAAATCCTATAATAACCTCAGATTTTAATGGATATTGGTTGACGCGATGCCTAGGCTCACACTGCTTGGGGAGGAGACTATTAGGTGTTTAAATTGCGGCGAGCAAGCGTTTAAAGTTATGATATATGTCTATGAAGTACCACTCTTTGGTAACATAATGATAGAGACCGGTGTCTGCAGTAAGTGCGGATTTAGGAAAACAGATATATCACTCGCAGAAGTAAGTAAACCAAAACGCATCATTCTTAAAGTTGAGGGTGAGAAGGAATTAAATGCACTGGTTCTTAAGTCCTCAACAGCCTTAATCAGAATTCCTGAATTAGGTATTGAAATAGCTCCTGGACCTGCAGCACCAGGCTATATAACAACTGTCGAAGGAATTCTTCATAAAATTCTAGAACATATTCCAGCTGAATGCTTCGACGAGAGAAGCCAGTGTCATAGTAAGGTTATGGAGATTAAGGAGGCTATCGAAGGCAAGAGAAGATTTACACTAATTATTGAAGATCCTTACGGAAGAAGCGGTATTAGAGGTACTGATGTGAAAGTCGTTGAAGAAGAAATTAGGTGAGTTTTTACTATCTCATATTATTTAATACTCACTCCACCTTAATCTCAAATTCTTTCCTTTCCTTACTCTTTTTCTCAAGTACAACCTCTAAAACGCCGTTTCTATAGCTTGCCCTTGCTTTCTGAATATCTACTTCGTCAGGAAGCTCCACTTCCTTATAGTACCTTTTGTGGTTGCTTGCTCTAATTATCAGCTTTCTGTCAACTGCCTTCAAGCTAATCTTGTCCTTCTCAACGCCAGGCATTTCAGCTATTACCCGAATCTTGTCGCCTTCATCAAGCACGTCAACCAGTGGCTCTATCTCTTCACTAATTTTCGGTCTGATACCAGACCTCCTTATATTGCCGAATTCCTCTACCTTTGGTCTCCCGTCAGGACCTATAGTTACTCTAAAGCCATAGATGAAAGGTCCCCTAATTTCCCTAAAGCTTTCCTCGTGACTCCTTACTTCCCTTATTCTTTCGGCCTCACCAAATAGTTCTCGAAACTCCTCCTCAATCTCTCTAAAGAAGTCGTGGAGATCGTCAAATATGTCGAATATTGATCTTCTCCTTCTTCTACTCATACTCCTCACCACATACTCATACTTTAGCCTACTTATTAACTTAAGCTGTTGGTTAGAGATCGGCAAAGTTCTTACTCCATACACCCGATGACGAAGTTCTTAGTACCTAACTTAACTAGGTCAGCTACATCAGGATCTATGTAGGCAAGCTCCATCAGCTCATCAATATTTATTTCTTCTATGCTTTTCAACTTTAAAGGTATCTTGTCAGCGATGGCACTGAGACCTTCATCAAACTTACTTACATCTACAATAATACGGCCCTTGACCCTCAGGTTAGCACCAAGCGGTGTCATTATGTAAGAAAACCAAATCATCTCATCCTGTCCCATTAAGGTAATTTGACGTAAGTCTTAAAATAAATTAGCAGTGACTATGTCCCTAATAGGTGAGTTCGTGGGCATTGATGTCCTCGTAATTGTAAATGATAGTGAGTTAAGCGAAGAGACTCTTAGGACTGCATGGCTTGCAGCACAGACTATATTCAAGAATTACGGTATTGAAGTCTATGTCATACCGTACTATAATCCGAGGTCTTCGAGGACAGTAGTTGTTGTGAATGATGTGGAGTATGTAGTGAGTAGGAAGCTATCTATAAATGAATTTATAGACTTGGTATTATCTTCAACAATGATTAAAGAAGAAGTGCATAAGGAGTCACTAGCCGTAGGTATGACGTTTAATGATAGAGACCCATTGAGTGATGCTGTAGTAATTGCTTAGATGATGACGATAGCTTACTAACTACAGTAGTTTACTTGCACTTGAAATAATTTCGCTAATTGATTTTTCTTGCCATAGTCCTAGTCTGCCTCCGAGGTAGATATCGTGCTTTTTCAGTTCCTTAATTATGTAGTTGATGCTGTATGAGCTGATAACTCCTAGAAGCCCGTATCTCTCAAAGTAACTTCTCTCAGCTATAATATCACTGTATGATTCAATAATTCTTAACTTCCTTAATTCAGTTAGTACTTTCTGAAATAACTCAGCACGTAACTTCCCGAGAGATATTGGGACGAAACAGTAAACTATGATATAATTTCCTAGATCATTAACTAAGTAGCTGACAGGTAGCTCGACTACAGCAGCTAATAAATATCCCCTCTTCCCTACGTAAGTCACTCTCAAGTGATTCAGCTGCCTCTTGATTATTAAAGAAGTTATATAGAATGAGACGTACCTTAAGGGTTCTAAGAAATCACTCAATTCTTTGTCCGCAATCTTATCAAGTATATAAGGTAGTGGGAGAGTATTAAGTACAGCATCATATCTAATCCTGAGTCCTCTAACTATCAATGTCTGATCTCGAGGCAGTACTGTTTGTAATTCTCCATAAATCCTGGGTACCTTTATCCTACTCCTTAGTCTATTAAATATATTGCACCAACCACCCATAACGTAGTATTTACTATTTGAGTACTCTAAGATCCAGTCACGCTGAATCTCTACCTCACTATCTAACGTGATTTTATTCTTATATTCTTCCTCACTTCCTATAAAGGATACGTTGAGCTCTATGGCTATGGGCTTACCGCCTATTTCCTCTATCTGAGTACGTTCATTACAGAGTATAGGGACTCTGTCTATGCATTTTAACTGCGTAGGTGCTGTTAGCTTCCATCCATATAGGAGGCTCCCTCCTTCCCATATATCAACAATTTCTAATTTTCCGTACTTACTACTGCCTGCAGCATAGAGCAGTGACGTAAGTGATTCGCCGAGGAGTATTAGCTCTCTCACTAACTCTCCTCCTTTTCAACTTCCTCTGTCCTTAGGCTTATTAACTTACGCCTCAGTGACTGTGTATGAGCGTGCATTCTGAGGTGGTTAATTAGGTCTTCAACACTGAAGAACGTGTTCATGCTGTCAACAAGGATGTTTGTCTCACGACCTTCAGGGCATATCCTATCTATGTCAGAACATAAAGGACATACATATAGCTTACTAACTAAGTCCTGGCATGTAATAATGGTTACTCCGTCACGGCTTACTTTAACTCTGACCCACCTAGGCTCCCAGAACAGCGACATGCACTCTAAGCACCGCCTGACTTCCTGATTCCGAGCACCTTAAGTGCGCTCTCAGGTAGGTAACCATCCTTAACCAGCTTTATTAAGATAGCTTGGCGAATAAAGTCACTCTTGCTCCTGAAGTACCCTTTCCTAACGAGAAATTCAATCTTATTCACTATGAGCATGTCCAACTTAACGGAAATGACGGTCGTATCTTTAACGTTCTTGGGCTCTAGCATAAGTCTCACATCATCCCCTCACAAATATTGCGGTCACGCTATTTAATCTTAACGAAAGAGGTTTTGCTTTCAGCTCGATAATTATCTTTAATAAAGTACCTTATGCTGAGTTCAGCATATATGTCCTTACTTTTTTAAGTATTTGACACATTCAACTCTTTAGATAGGGGCTACTTCATGGAGGATGCTGTTACAGCAATTACTAAGTACTTAGTAATTAAGAAGCTCGCTGGCGATACCCTTACTATACTTGCGATTAAAGAGTATCTGATTGATGGTTTATCACCTAGCACTATAGGATACAAGTATAAAATATCAAAGTTTAGGGTGAGGGGATACATACAGAGGATAATAGATAAAGCAAGATCTCACGTAGCTGCTACAGCTATAGTAAAGGCTATACTTCCGTACGTTTTAAGCATAGATCCCATAGTACTTAAGGTAGGGAATACGTACATCTGTTTAATCTGTGATGCACACTTAAAGAGCGAGAACGTGGAGCACCACATAAGAAGAAAACATAGGGATATCGTTAACAGCATAGTTGAACAGATAGTATTTAAGGTTAGGAGGCACAGTCAAGTTTAATATTATTGATTCCCTCATCCTTAGACTTAGGGGCGCTGCTTGAGTGGCATAGGTTTCTTTAGGGAGTACAACGTATTTCTGCCTAAAAGAGGTAACAAAGTAGTTAAGATAGCACTAGTTTACCCAAGTACATATCAAGCCTCAATAACGAACTTATTCACGCATATTGCTTATTATTACCTTTATAGCAAACTAGGGGTTAGTAATGTGCTGGTCGATAGATTTACACTTGATAATATAAGTTCAGGAGCTGTCACGGGCTTGCCGCTGCAAAAATTCGATATTGCATTAGTTAGCCTAGGCTTCGAACTAGACATTATTAGCTTCATAAGGATGCTAATAATCAATGGTATTCCTCCGCTAAAGAAAGAACGCGTCACTGGACCCGTATTGATTGCTGGTGGGCCACCTCTAATAGCTAATCCTGAGCCTGTAGTAGATATAGTAGATGCTGTATTTGTTGGCGATGGTGAGGTCCTTTTAGAAAAAATAGGTGAATTACTGGAAGAGTGCGGCAACAATAAGTCATGCATGCTTAACTCTATAAGCGGGATTAAAGAGGGTGTTTACACAGGAGAAAACGAAAGATTAGTTACGAAGTCTTCAATCATCAGTCTAGATGATGCGTTCTTTCCCACACACCTGATAAGATCTCAGCTGATTCAGCCTGTCTATGGTGAAGGCTACTATATTGAGGTCTCCCGCGGCTGCAAGTTGCTGTGCCCATTCTGTATGGAGTCATACGTTACCTACCCGCCTCGTCATAGAAGTATCAGTAAGTTAAGGGAGCTTATTAATGAAGGTTTATCTAACTTAAGGACACGAAGGGTGGCTTTATATTCTCTTTCATTCTTTGATCACCCTAAGTCTGACGAGTTGCTTGGGTGGCTTATCGATAACAACTGTAGTTTTTCGCTTCCTTCAGTAAGATTTGATACCTTGAGTAGGGATAGAATCGATTTAATTGCTTTAGGTGGACAGAAGACCGTAACTGTAGCTCCTGAAACGCCATATCCTGATTTATCATGTAGACTCCATAAATGCTTTAACTTAAAGGATCTTGTAGACTTGTGTACTTATGTAATAGCTAAGAAGCTTAACTTAAAGTTGTACTTCATGCTTGGAGTACCAGGTGAAGAAGAGTCTGAAAAAGGCATTGTTGAGCTTATACGGAGTATTACATCAAGTACTAAGCTAATTAGGAAAGAACAAATTAGATTAACTATAAATCCCTTGATACCTAAGGCTCATACCCCAATGCAGTACTTTCCTCTCATTAATGAAAAGAAGTACAAGCAAAAGGTAAACTATATAAAGAGAGAGCTAGGCAGGCTAGGAATTAGGGTCAGTACCTACGATTGGAAATGGGCATTTGCTCAAGCACTTGTAGGGCTCGCAGATAGAAGAATAAGTAAACTGCTAATTTCATGGGCCACACGGGGCAGAGGCATAGGATCTCTGAGAGCTGCAATTAGAGAAGTAAATTACGATTTTTCATATGTATTTGAGCATAAGGATCTAGACTATGAATTTCCGTGGAATAGAGTGTTGCTGGGACTTGAAGACTTAATCAAACGTGAGGCGGCAATGCTACTCAATCAAGTATCGGGGTAGTACCTAGGATCGCTAACACTATATAAGCTGGTATTTCGCGTTGATGTGACTTCGTTTTTTAAAGTAAATACATGTGAAGTACTGCAATGGTGAGCTAATGCTAAATTTATTTAGGGGTAGGAGATGCGCGTCTGATGACGTGTTTAGCGACCTAAATAAATTAAGCAAGTGTGTTGACTACGTTAGTAAGAATTCAAAAGAACTCTACATGTTGATTAGGAGGGCTGTATTCTACGCTAGCAGAACAAACAGCATACTTTCACTAATGAATGCTATTGGCATGTCAATCAGCAAGTCCCCTGATGTTGCAATGGATTCTGTAGTGAAGTTACTTAATGAATTGCCTAAGACCTATCGGGACATACTACTGAGAGCTATTGAACTTCTTGTCGAGAAGCGTAAGGTCATTGACTTCGTAATTAGGAACAATTATGACGTACCTAAAGAGGTACTAGAAAAGCTAATGGACGGTTTAGAGTGCATTGATATAGTTGTTTTAGGTGACTTAATTAGTAAGCTACCAGCCGTCAGTAAGTCCACGCTTCAAGCGTATATATCAAGGGCGTTAAAGGAGCCTCTATGCCATGAAGGTAAGGAGCGCGCACTATCATTATTAAGTCAGGGAGTAAACACTGGAGTCATTACTGGTGAAGAATTAAAGAAAATATTCACTGATAATAGCTTAAAGTTCATGATTATTAAGCAGAGTGGTCTGGTAAAGGAGATAAAGATCATACTGAATGGTGAGCAGCTGAGCAACATAGGCACTGAAGTCTCACTTAATTTACTTAAGGCGATGATAACGTCAGGCATAGTAAAGATTTAACATTACTCTTACTGCAGCTTAAAATTGAGGTAGTACTGTTCTCAGCTTCACCACGCGCTCTTCAGTCGCACTGTTCCGAGCTGTTCTGCCATCTCAATTATCCACCCAGCTAGTATTTTTGATAAATACTTAACTGCTTCATCCTCGCTTAACTCGATGTCAAGTACCTCTTTGATGGCTCTGCACGATAAGCCTGGGTCGAATCTCTCCTTGACTATTTGAACGATTTCGTTCAATACTTCCTCTAAGGTCTCGTAACCCCTCTCAAGCAGTATGCGAACTAGCTCTATATCGGAACTTCTAGGTAGAACCTTATTCCTCTGTTCCGTGTTAGCAAGCTCTAAGTATTTAATTAATGGTCTATAGTCCGAGACTATCTTGCCTGTCGCTAGCATTGGCTTTTTACCTTCTTCTCCCAAAATATCCCTTTAAGTATTTTATCAGAAAGCTAAAATAGTATCTAGGGAAGTTTGTGAGAGCTCTTGTTTGGGAGCAAAATGTAATGCTTAAGGAAATTCCTGTACCCCCTATACCTAAGGACTGGGTGTTGGGTAAGGTACTTTATGCGATGTTCGGTCCTATAGACAGGTCCATAATGCTTGGTCTCCATCCGATAGAGCCTAATCGCGTAGCAGGTAGTTTAGGCGCAATCAGAATAATAGAGCCTGGTGTTGAGGCAAGCGATGTCAAGCCTGGAGAGGTATATGCGGTCGTACCCTATTGCCGGGGTGGCATTGTAGGCATTGACTACGATGGGCTGCTTGCAGATTATGCTGCACTACCTCGTGAGTGCTTAGTAAAGGTGGGTAGAAATGACTTAAACCCTGAACTCCCCCTATGGGTTGAATTTTCATTTCTAGATGACTTAACACAAATAGTTGAGGGAAAGAGAACTCTCATAGTTGGCTGCGGATTTAGCGGCTATGTAACTGCCAGGTATTTAAAAGACAAATGTGAAGTCACTGTAGCTTGTATTGAGAGGGCCCTTTATGATGATATAGCGTCGCTGGGTGTTGAAGTAATGATGCTTGATAATGTGAGTAGTAAATATGATGTAATTGTTGTTGAGCCTCTAAGCATATACTCGACACTGCAAGTGTTAAAAATACTGAACGAATACGGTACATTAGTCTTCCCACCAACTCAGCCAAAAGTACTTCTGAGTTATTCTGGATTTCCTAGGATCTTCCACATTCTGCGTCCACAATTAGGAAACATAGCTGTAGGGAAGAGAGCCCTTGAGGGCATCCCTGATAAGCTTAGGAAGAATGCATACGCGATACTAAAGCACTTAGATGAAGTCCCTGTCTTAGTAAGGTACTATGGAAGGGTGGTTTATGTCGCCGAGAAAGAAACTAAAAAACAAAAATAATGTAGCTAGATGAGGTATACCTACCTTAACTTCTTCTTTACTATTTCTGAAAGTATCATAATGCCTTTCTCTATCTCCTCAAGTTTTGGATAGCTAAAGTTTAGTCTCATAGTATTCCAACCTGATCCATCAGCAAAGAAGGATGCTCCAGGAACGAAGGCCACACCCGCTTCTATAGCTTCTGGCAATAATTTCTTAGTATCTATCTCGGTACTCGGTAGCCGAAGCATTAAGAAGAGCCCGCCTATAGGTCTAGACCACCAAGCACCCTTAACCATGTACTTTTCTAGAGCTTGAAGCATTGCGTCCCTCTTCTTCTTATATACTTCTTTTGCTTTCTCAACTGTCTTATCAATTACTCCTCTCCTTATGGACTCAACAGCTATGAACTGTGATAGTGTTGATGTATGCAGATCTGAGCTCTGCTTCGCTCTCTCGAATACATCAATTAGTGCTCTATTTCCTAGTATCCAGCCTATTCTTAGACCCGGTGCTAGGATCTTGCTTAGAGTGCTGAGATATACTACCCTACCCTCTTTGTCAAGGGTCTTTAACGGAGTCACATCAACCTCCTCGTCATATACGAAATATGAATACGGATCGTCTTCTATGATTAGTATATCGTATTGTGAAGCTATCTCAATTAAGTGCTTCTTACGCTCAATACTAAGTGTTACACCTGCTGGGTTGTGTGCCACAGGTATTGTGTAGATAAACTTTACCCTCTTCCCACTACTAATTAGCTTCTTGACCTCCTCTTCAAGTACATCAGTCTTCATACCATTATCATCAATAGGTACACCAACTAGTGTAGGCCTGTAAAGCCTGAAGGCGTTTAGTGCCGCTAGGTAAGTAGGTAACTCAACGATAACAACATCCTGCGGGTTTATTAAGGTCCTACCTACCATGTCCAGCGCTTGCTGCGAACCAGTAGTGACGATGACATCGTCATCACTTTTTACGGTCACTCCTTTCTTCTTCATGTAGTCTAAGAGGGTTTCACGTAGTTCAGACACTCCTCGAGTCGGTGAATACTGAAGAGCTTTATCACCTCTTCTCAGGATTACATCCTTAGCTATTTCAGCTAGTTCTGCTTTTGGGAATATTTGAGGATCTGGGAGACCTCCTGCAAAGCTAATTAATTTTCTTCCTTCAGTAAGCTTTAAGAGCTCTCTTATTTCTGAAGCTCTCATTAATTCTGTTCTCTCAGCCAGGAACTTCTGGTAATTAATCAGGGTGTTCACACCCTTGTAGAGTAAAACATCAGATATTATTTATGTTTGCCATGTAAATATGTTTAAATTGTTTATTCTTTACTCACTACCTCCTGATGGCTGGCACGAACTTTATTCCGTAATATATTAGGCCGTGAGGGTCGTCACTAGAGAATCTTCTTAGAACAGCCTCAACCGCCATCCCTTCCTTAACTTCTGCAGGATCTGCATCCACTAATTCGCCTACTACCCTCACACCTTCGCTAAGCTTAACTACTGCTATTATCTTTGGGAGATATTCCTCGCCTCCCTCAACCCTATTGTAGCTTACTGTATATTCTTCTATCACACCCCTACCGCTTGACTTCACTAGCTCTATATTGCTTGATCCACAGTAGGGACACCTCACATATGCGAAGAACGCTACCTTACCGCACTCCTTACACTTAGTCAGTACGACTTGGTAGTACCCTTCTTTTCTTCTCCAGAACTTAGGTATTGAGTACTTCATGGTGTCACCTCTAAACAAGCTTCTGCAATAGAGCTACCCTAGCATTATAGTCTGGACCTGACATAGAGTGCGCTATAGCGTACTCGCCATCGAACTTCTTTCCGGCAAAGCCCTCAGTCATCAACTTATAAAGTTCTGCTATCTGGTACACTCCCGTAGCACCAAATGGATGACCACGAGCTTTAAGCCCGCCACTAACATTAACGAATTCTAGCTTATCGACTATCTCGCGTGCTTTACCTCTCTCAGCTAGGCCTAACTCCTCAAGTATAATGTATGCATAAATGCTGTAGCTGTCATGCAGCTCTATGGCTGCTTCAGTGAGTACTTTATTGCCGAACTTCTCCTTAAGCCTTGATGCGAGTGCTGCCGTCGCTGGTAGCCTTGTAAGGTCCTCACGCAAGTGGAACTGAGTAGATACTGCCGAGTCTACGTGTGCTACTATGACGGGCTCCGTAGCTGTATTTCTTACAGCTTTACTTGAGGTCAGCAGAAGTGCTGCCGCACCATCACCTAAGGGGAAAGTATCTAGTAGATGTATTGGGTCTGATATAACCATGCTAGTGAACACTTTCTCAGGACTTATCCTGAAGCTTAGCTGTGCGTAAGCGTTTCTGCTTGCGTTATCGTGCATTTTGACAGGCCACGAGATGAGGTCTTCTCTCTTAAGCCCGAACTTCTTCAAGTAAGCCTTCATTACTAGTGCAGCGTAGTCTGGAGGAGTAATATTTCTTATGAACTCCACCTCATAATCCAGCACCTTACCATACATCTTATTGATTTTGTATGTGGGGTACTCAGTAACCTTTTCGACACCTATAACCAGCACATTCTCAGCAGCACCTGACTCAATAGCCATCCATGCAGTTTCTAACGCTGCTAAGCCGCTTGACTCGCCTGTCTCCACCCGCAGTGCCCGCACCTTGGTCATCCCCAGATTCTGCATTAGAATAGTCGATATATCCAGCTGGTCCAGAATGCAGTCGGAGAACATATTTGACACCACTACTAAATCAACTGACTCGATACCTGACTTGCTAATTACTTCGCTGATTACCTCATTAGCAAGCTCCTTATAGCCCTTACTGAAGTGCCTGTCAATTTTAACTAATGCTGAATTAACTACATATACTTTGGTCACTTCCATCACCCTATATTCCTTATATAGAGCCTCCTTGATTTAGCGTACTGCGCGTAACTCACGTACTTCTTTCTCTTAAGGAGGTCCTCGACCTTAGGCCCTCTCCCAGCTCTCTCCTCAATACCGTCCTTCACTATAATACTGAAGGCGTCGCTACCTGCGCCGCTCCCGAAGGTAGCTACTAGTATCCTGTCTCCCGGCTTAGCTTGCTCTAGAACCCTCGCTAACCCTATAAGTGCCGATCCATTGTATGTGTTGCCTATCCATGGGGTTACAATTCCTGGCAATATCTTCTCTTTCGGAAAACCGAGCTTCTTGCCAACCTGCAATGGGAACTTGCCATTTGGCTGATGAAAGACTGCGTAATCAAAGTCGCTTGGTTTCAGACTTAATTCATCAAATAGCATCTTAACTGCTGTCATGATGTGGTGAAAGTATGCTGGCTCGCCAGTGAATATTTCACCATGTGAGGGGTACTTTGAGCCCTCTCTGCGCCAGAAGTCTGGTGTGTCAGTAACGTATGTTACTACACCCTCGAACTGAGCTACTGACTCGCTGGCAGGGCCTACGAGATACGCTGCAGCACCTGATGATGCAGTTAATTCGAGTACATCACCTGGACTGGCTTGAGCAGTATCCGAACCTATTGCAAGCCCGTACTTTATCGTTCCGCTAGCTACTAGTGCTATGGCTAATCTGATACCTTCTCCTCCAGCTCTGCAGGCAAACTCCATGTCTGTACTTAACTTCTTCTTTGATATGCCTAGCGCGTCAGCTATTATGGTTGCTGAAGGCTTGACAGCGTAGGGCTTGGACTCAGTTCCAACAAAAACAGCTCCGACCAGCTCTGGATCTACATTACCTCTCTCAATAGCTACTTTAGCCGCGTACCAGCCCATAGTCACAGTATCTTCATCTACTGAAGCAACTGCTTTCTCCTCTATCCAGAGTGCCTTAGGTAGGGTTTTCTCAAAGCCCCACAAACTGGCTATTTCGTCTGCCTTAACCCTCTGTCGGGGTATGTAGGCACCCCATCCAACAATACCTGTTAAGGACTCGGGACGAGGCACACAGAGTACCCGAAACATCTTAATAGGTAAGTATTTTTATGGATTACAGAACTGCAGTGACGCATATCTATATAACCGGGTAAACAGATATAGTGTCAGAACGTGATGAAGTGGGCAGCCTTAGACCTTAAGGGATGAAGACCACAACTCACTCTGAACGTAATTTAAGATGATCGAATAGAATCTGCTGTTTAAGATGATGTAGCCTAGAGTGTTTTTGTAGAAAATATTACCAAAATTCTTCGTGTGTTGCTTCTCTGATGCAGCCTAGCTCTTTAAGCTTGTTGTATATGTTTATAACTGCTCTTTGAACATCTTCTTCACTTTTCGCGCCTGTTATAACCATTTTACCGCTGCTAAATATTAGCAGTACTACCTTGGGGTCGTCCATTCTGTGAATTAGTCCTGGGAACTGCTCTGGCTCATACATGGTATTGGGTAGGAGGTAGGCTGCCTTCTCTAAGTCCACCTCAACACCGAGGTTTGCTGAAGCAACAATATTCTGGATTTGGATCTTGGGCTTACCAACAATTATTATTCCGTGCCTAACGAAAATTCTTATGATCTTCTTGAAGCCCTTTATAAGCATCTGAGTGCTCTTTGCACCTGTAACTACCATCTTGCCTGAATTAAATACTAGTGCCGTTAGTCTAGGGCTTTCTAACCTCATTATCAGTCCTGGAAATTCTTCAGGATCATACTCAATGTTAGGAACAGACCTAGCTATTGCGCTCAAATCAAGTGCCTGATCAAGCGTGACTGTAGCAACAATGTTTTCTATCTTGATAATCGGTTTAACTTCCAATTAAACCCCCGTTAAAAGAATTTGTTGGGATTTTTAAATTAAACCTACATGAAATCCAGCAACTCAGTAAGAGGAGGTAATTCAAATACACCTACTTCCTCATCCACTATTATCGGTCTCAGCTGCTCAATAATCACCTCATCTCTTAAAATAGGTGATAAGTAAGTATCTCTACTCAAGGTTACCTTAGACCCTGTCTGGTATATCCCTACTGCTGGCAGCGTAATGACCTTCCTGCCGTCTATTAGGTTCCCCACTAGAAAGCACGGGAACTTACCGACGGTACCTATAGAGTCCCTCAGTGCAATACTTGGGTGCTCATGAGCTATGATTAATGTTCTCCACGAACTATTTTTCTTTTGATCTTCTGTCAGCCCCCTATGTCCATGCACTATGAGGATGTCACCTAGCTGTAACTCATTAATTAGCTTGAAATTGTACTTCCTCTGCATTAAGACCAGGTAGTTGTCGTGATTACCTCGCACCACAATCACTTCGTTGACCTTGGGAAGCAAGAACATGAGAACTTCAGCAAGCTCCCTACGTTCAATTCTCCCTAACCTATCGAATATATGTTTAAAATCTCCCGCAATAATGACTCTCTCAACCTCTACTAAGTTTAGTGCTTTTTCAAGTATATCCAGCACTCTCCTTAACTGAAACCTAGGTATATAGAATCCTTTATCGGCCATATCCTCTTCGAATCCTATGTGCGTGTCAGCTATTACCAGTGCCTTGTGCTGCTTAATATATACTGCTGGCAGTTCTCCAACTATCTCTATGCCATCACTTACCTCCATGACCCCGTACTCCTTAGGAAATCTTGTGTTTAAAGGTGATAAGTGTTAAGAAGTGAGGTAAGAATTACTATTAGGAAGTGATGAAGCTTACAAGGGGAGACCCGCGAGGGATGATCTCTGAACCCGCGGCTGAATACATCTGTTGGTTTACTGCTCAGCAATTAGTTCTAAGGTCCTAGCGAGTATGAGTCCATAGACTGGTGCCGTAAGCGGGTCCGTCCTCACCTTTAATTCCTTGAACTCGGTAGCTGCGGTTATTGTGAGGCCTTTTAGCTCCTTCATTGAGTACTCTTCGACATCTGTTGTAATTAACAGCACTTTATTTATGAAGCGTATGAAGTTCTTTATTTCGTGCGGCATAGCTAGAAACCTCTGTACTTTGAAGACGTTGCTGTATGCTAAGTACTCTGCCACCCCCCACATAGTTGGTGATG
Source organism: uncultured Desulfurococcaceae archaeon (assembly GCA_964417765.1). Taxonomy (GTDB): domain Archaea; phylum Thermoproteota; class Thermoprotei_A; order Sulfolobales; family NBVN01; genus B83-G16. The sequence goes on along the minus strand of CAYQIX010000006.1, from coordinate 4,697 downwards.
CTGTAATTAAGTGCGGCACTGCCATGAACTCCTTAATACTTATTAGGTCATCTATGTAGTGCTCTAGTAAGTCGCTGATTATGGTCTTAATATTTGTGAACTCCTCCCACAGTCTCTTGCCCCTTACCCCACTCCTACTTATGAAGTTAGCTACTGCCAAGCCTGCTAGCACATGTGTTTGGAGGAGCCATGATATACTCCTGGCTGTGTTCTTTATGTAAATAACTGATTCAGTCGATATCTTATGCCTTATTACTTGAGGTACATTATCAGCTGCGATGACTACACATATCCTATGTCCCGTCCACTTTACCTGGTCTATAAGCAAGTTCAAGGTATTAAGGCCGTCAGGTGACGCAAAAATTATTATATCTGACTCTCTGCCCTCATCGTATGGTACTACATAGTACATTAGCTCCTGCGGCGTAAAGTAAGTAGCATTTCTTGACGTCATGTTCCTTAAGCACAAGACTAGAAATCTAGCTGGGGAAGAAAAAGAGCCTGCATTCGTTACTATTACATCCCTCCTGCCAGACCCTATAAATGCGGACAGTATATTAGAATGCTCTACTACATCATCAGGCAGCATCTCAGAAACCTCAGCAGATACCTTACTTAATAGCTTTCCTGCCGTCATCCTACTCAATTAAGTTCCCCCTACCCTCACTATTCATAATCCATAACCAAGCAGTTAAATATATACGATAGAGCTAGGTGCAGGCAACATTAACCTCTAATTAAAGGCTTATTAAGTGTTTTTTGTTGTTTCATTTTGGGCGGGGGTGCCCGAGCTAGGTCAAAGGGGGCGGGCTGAGGCCCCGCTGGCGTAGGCCTGCGTGGGTTCAAATCCCACCCCCCGCACCAGTAGCCTTCTTATCGCTTCATCGACACTTAGCTTGAGTAATGTCTTTCTTCTACCATAACCTAAGTATTCCTCTATTATGAGGTAACGGTACTTCTTCCCATTAACTCTGACAGTCTTTACGTAGAGATACAAGTTTGCAGTCCCTATTAGAGGCTCATCAACTTCATTTAGATTTAAGGCGTCAGGCCCATCTTGCTTCAAGTTAAGTTAAATTATTTCTCACATTGATTCTTCATTAAAGCTAATTTGTTAAGCTCGAGATTAATTGCGGGGTAAATTAATGAGTGAATTTACTTGTACGTGCAAGTGCTATGTAACTGTTGAGGCAGATGACGAGGAGAAGGCTGAAGAGTTAGCTATTATGTGTTTGGAGGAGGGAGAAGGCGAGTGTATTGTTGAAGACTGCACGTGTGATTGCGAGAAGTAGGTAATGCTCGGAAGAAACTATTTTTCCTCATTAATTATTTTCAGTAGCACAGTGTTCTTAGTAAGTCCTGAAGCCACTATATCTGCTAGCCTGAGGGGTTCTGGTAGAGGCGATACTGTCTGAAGCTTAATTATGTAGCTTACCGCCCTACTCACATCTACATTAATTGCTGCAATCCTAATGTCCCTCCATGGGGTAGGTACGGCAGTTGACCTCCTGTATATCCTAGATATCACTTCGTACCTCTCGCGCCAGTCACTGAAGTGCTTTTTGAGCGCACTATGTATCTTATCTAGGTTTAGGTCATGCTTGAAGATCACTACCACAGGCGTTGCTGTCTCAGCACTGAGTTCTTCGGGATCAATTATGTTAAAGCCTGCGAGCGTTACACCATCCTGAAAAACTATGTCTGCCTCCCCTACTCTCTTAACTGCTCTCACAGCTGTTTTCGTGCCGTCTAAGCCATCTACAGTTACTAGCTCTAGCGCCAAATTCTCTACATCATGGTTTACGCATAGCACAGCAGCTAATATTGTCCTTTTCCTTAGTCCCTTATAGTTTATGGGAAAGTAGCCGTCATCTATTCCAATACTTCTTAATGAATTCTTCAAGCCTTAAGTCACCCGACAGCGCCTTAAGAACAGTCTGTGGCGACACTGTTAGTGTGACTTGCCTTGTCTTACCATATCTGCCTCTGTTAATTATTCTGGCATTAATTATTCCCAGCATGTCTAGCTCACTTACTAGATCGCTAACCCTCCTCTGCGTTACGGGCTCAAGAGCCACTTTCCTGCATATCTCTCTGTACTTAATGTATAACTCACCAGTACTCTCAATCCTCCCGTCATTTAGGGCAAGGGTAAGGAGTATTATTTTGCCGTGGTAGGGCATAGTCTTTATAACATCTATGACCATGTCTCGCTCTAGCTCTTCACGCGCCTTCTTAACATGCTCTACAGTAACTTCGCTAGCACCCTCCCTCTCAGCTATCTCGCCAGCAACCCTAAGTAGGTCCAGCGCTCTTCTAGCGTCGCCGTGCTCCTTAGCTGCTATAGACGCGCAATACTCTATCACACCCTCCTCAATGACACCCTCCCTAAATGCTAGCTTAGCCCTCTCCCTTAATATGTCACTTAATTGAATAGCATCGTACGGTGGGAAGACCATCTCGACTTCTCCTAGGCTCGACTTGACTCTCGGGTCAAGTCTCTCCATAAACCTGACGTCATTCGTTATACCGATGACGGATACCTTCCCCTTAGCTAACTCATCATTCACTCGTGTGAGCCTGTAGAGCAGGTCGTCGCCCTGCTTCTTTACGAGGAAGTCTACCTCATCTAAAACAACTACAACTACCTTACCTATCTTCTCTATCGCCTTAACGACTCTACTAAATACTTCAGCTGTTGATAAGCCCGTAAAGGGTATCTTAATGTTAAGGCTTCCTGCAAGCCTCCTAAGAACTCTGTATGTAGTATCCTCATGTCTGCAGTTGATGTATGTGTAAATGAAGGTAACTCCCTTGAGCTTGTCAGCATACTCATTAACCTTCCTGATCACGTACTTTGTTACAGCTGTCTTGCCCGTACCTGTTAATCCGTAAATAAATACATTGCTTGGCCTCTCACCATTGAGTAAAGGAGCTAATATATTCGTTAGCTCCTTGATCTGCTCCTCCCTATGAGGTAAGTGATCGGGTACGTAGTCAGGTCTTAGAACCTCCCTGTTGGTGAATATCGCTGATGAACGCTTCGCTAGTATATTAAGTATAATATCATCTAACTTCATTCTCCACTCCCTCCACAGGCACCATAGGTTATTTTTGGTTATACTTCCTTAAAAGTACGCTGTGATATGAGTTACTTGCTAGATCCTCTTGAGCCTAGTAATTAGATTAAATATCACTGGTATTATTGTTGACGTAAAGAGCGAGACAGCTACCACCGCACTGAATAAATCTTGCTGTATTATGCCGCGCTCAAGAGCTACCAGCGCTACTGCAGGCTCTATAGACCCCCTTACATTCATTGCTAATCCCAGCGTTAGCGACTGAGTAGGTTTGCGCCAGGGGGTAGATGCCAGAACCACACCCACAAACTTGCCTGTAAATGCTATAGCTAATATCATTAGCGATAATGGGCTGAGAAGCTGGTTTACCAATGTGTTGTAGCCTATGTACACAAAAAATATCGGTATGATGAAGAACTCAAGTACCGTAGACATCCGCGATACGAATTCCTCGACTCTGACTGTATATACTAGCGTTGGATCGTGAACAAGTCTTAACATCCCGATAACCAGCCCAGCAATGTAGGCACCAAATATCATGCTAATGCCGAGCTCGTACGCAGCAAAAACTAGCCCGAAGAATATCACTGAAGACAGAAACAGCAGGTAGTCCCAATTCACTACTAGCGGGTATATTAGGCGTGGCACATACCTCATAACCAAGAACATTATGGCCAGAGATACTGCAAAAAAGCCCATGAGCCTGAGCAACTCGAAAGATACAGCAGTAACCTCACCCACTATCGCACCTTTGAGAAGAGACATGAATAGAATCGCTACGATATCATCGATAAATGACGCCATAACCAGTATTCTCCTAAATTCATCGCTAACTTCATACGAGTGCTCAAGCATGACGACTACAATCTCTGTTGCAGTGTTACTTATGGCAATAGCTATTACCAGTGCTGGCAGGAGCCCGAAGCCCATGTATGACATAAGAAATAGTACAGCTAGAAAGATCGTCAGCCCTACACCGCCAAACGTTATTACTAAGGACCTACCGATGTATTCCCTGATACCTTTAAAGTCTACATTGAGTCCAGCATAGAATAGAAGAAAGAGGAATGTTAGTGTGACTAAGTCCTCAGGCATTCCAGTACTTATCAGGTTAAATACTGAGGGCCCTAAAATTATTCCTGTCAGTATGTACGCTGTTATAGCAGGTATTTCAAATCTATCTAAGATGAGCGCCATTAACCTCGCAATCAGGATTGCTAGTATTAATTCAGCTAACAATCCCTACATTCCCTCATATGTGAGAAAACAATAATGTGTGCTAGCTCACGACTCCTCAACTCTTCAACTAGTACTCCTATATTTCCTCCTTAGTCTCAGCTTCAGCTACCACCTGGTCAACACTATGTATTACGCCGCCTAGTCTTTCTATAACCTCCCTTATGTCGTCGAAATCTATATTTGAGCCTTCAACGGTGATGGTGAGGGTTATTGTCTCAACATCTATTTCATTTACTACAATAGAAACTCTCCTAACTCCATCAAGCTCAGTTAATGATTGAGCTAGCTCAACAATTGATGGACCTTTTAACGGCTTTAACACGTCAAGAACTAATCTCTTTATTACCAACTTACTTTCCCACCACCTGTATTAATGTC
>CAYQIX010000005.1:0-36268 GCA_964417765.1 uncultured Desulfurococcaceae archaeon | reverse complement strand
CTCACTCATTACTTCGTCCTTGTATAGTAGGTTCGTAGCGCTGGTGTCCTCATCAATTAGTAGGACCTCAGCACCTGCCTCAATAGCCTCACTTATTGATGCAGCCATACTTGTTGAGCCGCTGGCGTCGAGGCTCACGTAGTCGGCAGTGTCTTCACCTGAGGGCAACCTACTTATGAATGACGATATATCTACATGCGATACTATTCTCCCGTCCTCAGCCTTAATCAGCACTGTGTACTTCCTGGACACCACGTACTCTCTACCATCGCCTGCGACGTGATCGTAGATGCCCTCCTGCACTGCCTCTAGAAGCGTTGTCTTGCCGTGGTAGCCTCCGCCAGTTACTACAGTGAGGCCCTCAGGTAATGCCATACCCTTAACTACTTTATCACTCGGTAGCTCAATAGTCACCTCGAGCGCCTCCGGGGACTTAAATGGTACGGCACCCCTCATGGGCTTCTCTGAGATGCTTGACTCACGCGGCAGTATACTCCCGTTACCTACGAACGCTATATATCCTCTCTCGTAGAGCCACTTCCTCATGTACTCCTGATCTATGTAGTTCATGATGTGGTCCCTAATTTCGCTGGCCCTAGCCCTGAGTCTCATAATGTGCTTAATCACCTTAGGAATACCCTCTAGTAGTAGCGCAGCTGCCTGAGATCCCAAGACTCTCCTACCCCTAGCAGGTAGCCCAACATAGAATCGCAGTACTAGATCCCTACCTTCAAACTCGGCGCAGGACCTCCTGAGGATCCATGGCCCAGGCTGAGGTACGCCTACGTAGCAGCTGTACCCGCTTCCGCATTTCCTCCTAGTACTCCTAGTTATTTTGTAGAGTTCCCTAGCTATGAAGTCCGTTAGCGGGATCATGTACTCAGACTTGAGGAGGTCTTCAGGTAGCTTGTGCGTGCGGAAAGGTATGACTACCTCAGCTATGGAGGGGGGCGCGTGCGGGTCGCCCTGAACCTTAGTGAAGCGTAGCTTAGCAATCTCGTAATTCACCACTAAGCTCTTCAGCCTCTTATACGCCCCATACCCCCTGCCGTCAATGCTCCTTATTAGTCGCTTAAGCTCGCTTAAGCTGATGGTGTCCCGCACTAAAGAGCACCAAGTACCGTTTGTGTGCAGGCCTATTTACTTTAGGGAGCACCGCAGCTAAAGACCTAATAACTAGCACTTACCTACATTGATGGTGTCGGGGCTGGAAGCGGGACACAGGAAGTATAAGGGAGTCACAGCGCTTGTACTGACCTCACTGCTGTGGGGGACTTCCTTCCCTGTAATTAAGGTTGTTGTTACTGGCGTCAGTGAGTTCACGTACACTTGGCTTAGGAGCTTGATAGCTATTGCTGGGCTGCTGCCCTACCTAATATACTACATCCACAGGCACGGGTCCCTGAGTAGTGAGGCAGTTAAGGGCGGCCTACTAGCTGGCTTAGCCTACGCTCTAGGACTGTGGCTTCAGGGCTGGGGAACTAGGTACACTACAGCATCTAATTCAGCATTCATAACAGGGTTGAACGTAGTCTTTGTGCACCTATACGTAGGTGCTGTTAGGAGGTCCTACAGCCCCTACCTAGGTCTCGCCCTAGCATTCTCCGTGGTTGGACTATACATGATTACAGCGCCAAGCACAGGCTTTAACGTAGGTGACTTCCTAGTGCTACTCAGCTCTGTCCTGTGGGCAGCTCAAGTAATCCTTGTTAGTAGGTACTGCCGCGGTGATCCAATCATATTCACGCTCTTTGAGATGATTCCTGCTGTATCATTCGTTATACCCGACCTAATCAGCGGGTCTATAGGTCCCTTCAGGTATGACTTAGTGCTGCTCATAGCTTACTTAGGGCTTGTCTGCAGCGACGCAGCCTTCACCCTGCAGGTTCTTGGGCAGAGGTACGTTAGTGCAGCTGTAGCAGCAATTATATTTCTGCTAGAGCCTGTATTTGCTGCTGTATTTGCATACCTTTTCATTTCTGAATTCATGACTATACAGCAAATTATTGGTGCTATACTAATTCTAGCAGCAATGCTGATTGCTAGCGTAAAGTCGTGATACTGGCAGCTATTAAACACTTAAATCAGCAGCTACTGAAGTAACTAAGGCAGTAATGAGCTGAGGCGTGATGACAACTCCCCGGACAGATCCGTGAAGACCGGCTCTAAACATCGAGAACCGTAGGTCAAAAATTTATCAGCTCACTCACCAACCAATGCAAATGGAGTGCGCTATTCTGCTGGACCGTTCACCTCTACCCATTCATTTTGTGTAGTTTTGTATTAGAGTGTATCGTGGGTAGAGGCTTTACCCTCTGTGCGGGGTTCATGAGCTTCACCCCGACTTCATAGGGTGTCCCGCCCAACGGCATGGGGGCGGTCATCTGAAGGTATCTCTTTTCAAGGTTAAATACTGCTATTATGTCTCTACCAGCTTGGTATCTGCATTTAGGGCAAACCATTTGTCTTGGGGCATTGCCCCGCACAAGTATAGAGTTACAAGTAGGGCAAGTAGAAGATGTATTCCTAGGATTAACTAGGACATAAGGTACATCAAATTCCATACACTTATCAATAATAGTATTTAGTGATCCTCTAAAGCCAGCTTGGTAGATCCTATGCTTTAACATCTTATTATTGATTTTTGAAATCATGTTGCTCGGTGTTTTCTCTGGTAATTTCTCTAGTACAACTATTGCTTTAAGCTCCCTAGCTGTTTTTACTATAAGATTAGCTACTTGGAAACGAATATTCTTCTTCCGTTCCCTTTCCCTAAGAACTCTAACCAACTTCCTAATAACTTAGGTAATTTTTGTTGATACTTCTCTTGAACTCTCTTTTTATGTTTATGGTACTTTACTATTATTTTCTTGAAATTAGTTTTAACCATGTATACCTCATTACCTACCTTGAAGGTGATATTATTCTCATTAATATCTACTGGGATAACGGCTTTAGGTTCATAAGGCTTATACTTTTCCTTCCTAAATGTTAAGAGTAATTCAACACCATTACTGTTTATTTTTAGTTTAGCTTCACTACATAGCTTCCATTCTGGTCTATTCATGTACTTCCAATATAGCTTATGAGGTCTAGTACCTAGTGTTATCCATCCCTTATGGGTGGCGATTCTTACCTCTGTATATCCATTAGGTTTCCATAGGTGGTCATCAAGCCAAAGGCTAATTCTACTTACTTCTGGTTTATCAGTATAGGTTAATCCTTTTCTCTTAAGTTTAAGGAAACTCTTAATTCTAGTAGTAACGTCTTGACATACTGTGTAAGCGTAATGGCTTGGTAGCTCTGGATACATGCTTCTAAGCTTCCTATATATCTTAGCTTTTAGCTTAGTGAAGGACCTAATGTTGTTTTCTAATGCATAGTCTAACGTGTACTTTAACATGGACTTATACATAGAATAAACTTCCCTTAATACTGCTAGATTCCTACAGATACTATGCATTCTACCTTAACTGCTCTAGTTAGCTTCATGGCTCATCACTAAATCGTAGAGTTTATCTATAAGTTCATCTCATGTTTTAGCCTTCAGTTTAACTTTAATTTCTAGTAGCTTCCAACCTCCTAGCGGGAATATTAATTACCATATTAGGGTATATAAAGATTTCCTTTATTAGTATGGTACGAAAAGGGATAGAAAGAAAACGCTACATCCTAAGGTTTCTGTCCCCACTTCTCATTAAGGTGGTGCTGCAAGACCATTAATTCCTCAGTTATGAGGCCACTCATCAGGGGTCAGCAACCTACCCTCTCATCACGGACTGCTGCAGCGTAACTTAACTGCTAGACTCAATACTACTCCTCTAATACAGCTATTAGCTCTTCAGATAGCTCCTCAATTCTCTCCTCATCAAGCGCTCTTAGGGCTGAGGATAGCTGACTTAATACTGCATAAATTTGCTTTAGTTTCTCTTTTGAGTACCCTCCCCTGGTACATACCCGAGATCGTGTCGTGAAGGTCGCCTACAGCCGAGAGCAGGTGCTTCCACGGATCGGATCTTTCTAAGTAGTAGAGTGCCTGTGCGGCCACTATAGCATGGTCTATAGCCATAGCTGCAAAGTCGAGGTATTCCTTGTCATTCCTCTTACTCAGCTCATTAAGCATTGTCCCCACATGACCTAACATTATAGCTAGTGCTGCTGCTCCTTCCTTAAGGCACGCAGAATCCCTGCCCTCATCCGTGAAGTAGAGGTAGTTAGAGGCTGTGCTTTAATATTTCTGAAACTAATGTAATAAAGCAGAGAGGAATGAGAAGTTTACTCAGAATATTTATACCCACCAAAGTGTCCTTAGCAATATTCGTAGCTATGGTGATGATATGTGTTGGAGGTGTTATCGAGACATACGCCTTCATCGATGACGTGCCTGGAGTGCAGAAGCCACCTATGTATAACTACATCTCAGTAATAGAGTTCTGGATTCCTTGGGTCTACCTCACCCTCCCGCTACATTTAGTTGGAGCTGCCCTCAATTTGGGGTGGATCGTGAAGTTCTTTCCTGAGCTGAGCCCTGGCTTTACATTCCCTTTAGCTAGCGTGTTCTATGCCTACATACTCTCATGCTGGGCTGTGTACTCTTGGAGGAGGTGGGTTATTGGGGGCAGGAGGAAAGTGTTGTTAGTTTTCATAGTAAGTATCGTGATAGCTGCCGTTATATACCCTGTATATGCTATCTTCGTAATACCTGAACTGATACTAGCTGACATCATAAGATATACTTCAGGTTACTCACTAGTGCTCCTTGTAGTTGTTGTCTACGTAGTAGCACTGCTAGGCATAGTGAATACTCTCAGAGAACTAGCTGCAAAGCAGCACAGCAGTACGTAGGGACTAGGCAACCTACTGTTATAGATAAATCACTTCGTCAGAGAGTCTTCTCCATCACGTTATCTCTCCAAGCAGCCCTGTCTACCCGCGCTCCTACCTTAAAACCTAGCTTCTCATAAAACTTGATCGCCCAGAATGCTTTCTCGTGAACTACTAACCTCAGCTTCTTTAGCCCCATTTTTCTTCCTTCTTCTTCGACGCACTTCATTAAAGAAGTGCCTACACCTCTGCGCTGGTGCTTAGGGTGTACATACCCACCTCACAATCCCTACGCCCTCATTCGGAACAGGGTGAATAGCTGCTACACCCACTATCTCTCCTTTAACTTCATAGACATAGAACACCATCTTCTCCATATCGCTAAGGATCTCCTCTCGAGTAACAACTGGGTGTTTGAAGTATTTTCCAGGTATGATTGACCTATAGGCTAAGTAGTTCGACTCATTAATTACGTCGGCAATAGCGTCAGCGTCGCTCTTTAAGGCCTTCCGTATCACTCACGCAGTCCCAATAAGAACTCTCATTATGCGCCTATTAAAGCAAGCCTAAGTAGGACTCATCCCTGCTATCAGCAGCGGAGTGATCAGTTGAGGGGAAATCATCACATTTCAGGGACTCTACCCACTCATCACTAGCTTCAGTGGAGGTGCCCTAAGATCAGTTTTTCTTCTAAGGAAGTTAAGGTTAGTGAGCTCCAAATGGGTTCTTACCTATTCAGTAACTTCTTTACGTGAGCTACTATCTTCGGCATTACCTCACCTGCTTTCCCTAAGATTGTTATGTCAGCTATCGGTGATATAGCTGAGGGCTCTAGATTCACCTCAATTACTCTCCCGCCACCCTCTTTAACTACGTGAGGCAGCATTCCAGCAGGCATAACCACAGCGCTCGTACCTACAACTAACATGACGTCAGCCTTCACGCAGAGGTCGTAGGCCTTCCTTAAAGCGCTTTCCGGCAGCGGCTCACCAAAGAATACTACGTCAGGTCTTAGGAGTGAGCCGCAGACAGGGCACTTAGGGGGCACCTCCTCAGGGGGCTTCTTTACTTTGGCTCTGTAGGTGCATGAAGTACACCTAACCCACTTAATGTTGCCGTGGAGCTCCACAACGCACTTACTGCCAGCTACTCTGTGGAGGTCATCGATATTCTGAGTTACGACACATTTAAGTACTCCGACCTCCTCAAGCTCAGCTAAGGCAGCATGCGCTGGATTGGGCCTAGCACTAAATGCTATCTTCATCAACTCTACATGAAGCTTCCAGACGAGTTCCGGGTTCCTCCTAAGCGCTTCAGCTGTAGCTACCTCCTCAGGGTCGTACCTCTCCCAGAGCCCGCCCTTACCACGGAATGTAGGAATACCGCTCTCAGCTGAAACACCAGCACCTGTTAAGGCAATGGCGAAGCTGGAGCTAGCTAAGTACTTCGCAGCAAGCTCTACAGCCTTATCAACGTAGCCTTCAGACATACTGAAATCCTCACTATTAAACTACTGACCGAACCCATTAAACCATACCAGTCGAGCTAGAATCTAACACGTACTCACTAGTGATTCAACTCATAGGGATCGATAGCAAGTGAATTAATGAGCTAGTAATTGATGACCCCTCGTCATCAGCTAATTTAATGATTTGGCTCTGCCTCATTAACCCTCAGCACCCACCCGCAATATCAGCCAAGGGTGAGGTCATCAGTCATCAGCTCTTCCCTTTATCATCACTTGAGATCCCCCAGTGTCTAGTGATTAATGTATTTCTATTTCAAGGTATATAAGAGGTTTAAGTAGGGGAACTACATGGAGTGATGGAGCAGGAGACGTAACTCACTGATATTTCTCCGTGCTGAGGAATGCGGGCCTGATGAGTGATGAGTGCGCGCTGAGCGCTGAGTTAGTTTTCACGTGCAGGTAGCTTAAAACGCGATATCACTCAGTAGAGTCCTTAGTGTCTGTTCTTACTGAATTTTCTGAATATTCGGAAAATACGAAAAATACATTAGTTATCAGGGAACTATAACTTCTGGGTGAAGGAGTATGATGGCTGCGAGGGAGCTAAGTAACTATAAGAAAATTCTTGAAGAATTAGAACCTGTTGTTGAAGGCCTTAAACGCTTAATTACACTTCTAGGCCTTCCGGACTCATGCTCTCATGCCCTAGCTGCTATGTACGTTATTAGGGAGCAGCTGACGATTGACGAATTATCTCAACTGACGGGGTACGCTAGGACCACGCTATTCACGTGTATGAATACCCTCGAGAGGTTAGGACTCGTAAATAAGAGGAAGGTCTGTAGGAAATATGCATACGCACCAGTATCTAAGTCATCCAGAGTGATCCTGTCAAGATTTCATGAAGTTCTCGAGAGAGGTGTGAGACCACTAATAAAGACCTTGAGGAAATTTGCTGAGGCGGGCTTGAAGAGCGATAATGAGGTCAGGGTTAGGGAAATACTTGAGGACCTCACAGAGATGGAGAAGGTACTGAGTAGGGTGGTTTCTGAGTGAAGGGCTGAGAATATGGTTAAGGTTGTGCTTACAGCTGATAGGGCTCTATTCACGGACTTTAATAGTGATGAATCTCTCGGCTTCGGCCTCTGTTTGCCCTTAAGGCTGGTGCCGAAATTCATCGAATATAGGGTGCTAGCTCCGCAAGCACCTATAGGGAGGGACGGTAGAGCGGTATTTGCACCTTACGCATTATCTAGAGTTGAAGCTGCACTGCTCGCAGCTGGTTTCAGACGTGACGAGGTAGCCATCATACCTCCAGAGCACGTTGAGAAGGCGGTAGATAAGGATACGGCAGTAGTTGGCGTGCATGTAGTCGATCCTCAGGGGCTAGCGCCCGTATCATGGACCCTAAGAGTATTAAGCGGTGGCGGGGAGACCTGCACACAGCACGAATTCGAGAAGCTGATGGAGAAGTTGGCGAAGCTAAAGAGGAAGTACAGGTTTAAGATCGTTGTTGGAGGCCCGGGAGTGTGGCAGCTTAGGGGCCGCGAGGAGAAGTTCGGCATAGATGTGCTCTTTGAAGGTGAAGCAGAACTCACGTTCCCACTCATAGTGAGGAAGATACTAGGAGGTGAGGACGTACCTAAGTACGTTAAGGGAGATATCGTGCCTGTCAATGAGTTACCACCGATAGTTACGCCGTCAAGGAATGGTGTGATACAGATTACTCGCGGGTGCCCTAGGAGGTGCCAGTTCTGTAGCCCTACAATGTTCTTCTTCAGGTCAATACCTCTCGACGTGATTTTGAAAGAAGTAGAGCTAAATCTTAAGGCGGGGGTGAGGGCAGTTGGCTTCGCTACTGAAGACATATTGCTCTATGGTGCCAGAGGTCTTGATTTAAATCCTGAGACAGTAATGAAGCTATTTTTAAAGACCCTCAAGGCTGCTAGGAAGTATGGTGTCAATAAGGTAGGCTTCAGCCACGTAACGCTGTCGTCAGCCCTCGTACTGAAGGATGTTGTTGAGTTCATAACAGACATTAACGGATTCTCAGATGGCGAGCCGACATTTCCGCAGGTAGGGCTAGAGAGCGGAAGCCCAAGAATAGTTGGAATGTACTTCAGGGGTAAGCCGTATCCGTGGAGACCTGAGGAGTGGCCTGATGTGGTATTGAAGGGAACTAAGCTCCTCAACGATAATTATTGGTACCCGTGTCTTACTTATATTATCGGATTCCCGAATTCTACGCCAGAAGACTACGTGAAGACTACAGAGCTCATAGATAAGCTCAGGGACGAGGGTTTTAAGGGATGGACGTTCCCCCTACTTCTCGTACCGATCGGAGGGACGCAGATCGAAGGCAGAGCTAACTTCAAGGTACTTAAGGACTTGCCGCAGGAGGCGCTGGACAGCATGTTTGTTGGATGGAAACTAAGCATAAAATTCTCGCGGACTATATATCCCAAAGTGCTCTCCTCCATAAGGAATCCGCTAGTTCACAGAATAGTTAATGCTACTGTTGAAAAAGCTCTTGACGCTATGGAGTACTGGATGCTAGCGATGAAGAAAGATCCTGGAGCAGTGGAGAGAGAATTCTCGAGAATTAACATAAGGCATCTGCCATCGCTAGTTGCGGCAGTGGTGCGGAATGTGATGCTCTAGCGCTACCATCCCTCAACGAACTCCAGCGCCTCATTACCTACTTTACCCTCCTCAACATCTCTGATTGCTTGCTCAAGTATATCTAACCCCTCATCAAGCACGTCCTCCTCTATTGTAAGGGGCGGCTGAATCCTGAGTACGTTTCCACTTAAGAAGAGTACTATGAGCCCTAGCTCGTACGCCCTCCAAACAACTTTCTTTGTCTCCTCAATAGCTCTCTCCTTAGTCTCCCTACTCTTAACTAACTCAACACCAATCATTAATCCCTTACCCCTCACATCACCTATTAGTTCGTGTTCCTCCATCATTTTACATAGCCTCGCAAGCATCCTCTCCCCAAGCACTCTAGCCCTCTCTAGGAGGCCCCGCTCCTCAATCTCCTCAATAACGGCTAGCGCTGCTCTACAGACGACAGGGTTTCCTGCTAGGGTAAATGTGTAAGCTAGGGATGGTAGGGAGTCCATAATCTCCTCCCTACCAACTACTGCTGAGATGGGGAGACCGCCGCCTAGGCCCTTACCCACAGCTATTAGATCTGGCCTGACGCCGTAGTGCTCTATGGCGAACCACTTCCCCGTCCTACCGATCCCCGCCTGGACCTCATCATCTATGAAGAGTACGCCGTACTTGTCGAGGAGCTTCCTAACTTCGCTGAAGTAGCTGTCTGGAGGCACGATGATACCCCCGTCGCCCTGGATGGGCTCAGCTACTAGGGCTACCGCCTCATCCCCGACCTCCTCGAGTATCTCCTTAACCTTCTCAACATAGTACGAAGTACACTTAGCTGGATTGTCTGGGTAGGGCGACCTGTAGCAGTTTGGGTAAGGAATGTAGGCTACCTCCCCCCACTTACCTATCTTCTTCCTCACTTCAGAAGCTAGCCCTATACCCGAGACCGAAGTAGCTCCTACACCTACGCCGTGGAAGCTATTGTGGTAACTTATGAAGTACTTCCTACTGCTGTATGCCTTAGCTAGGATTAGCGCACCCTCATTAGCGTCGTTGCCGCTGAGGCCGAGAGATACCTTAGGGTTATCCACCGGCGAGATCTCAATTAACTTCTCAGCGAGCTCCAGTGCCTCGATATTGAAGCCGTAAAGGAAGGTGAAGTGATTTAACTTCCTAACCTGGTCTTCGACAGCCTTAACTACCCTCTCATTGCAGTATCCTACACTCATAACTGCAGCACTTGATGAGAGGTCAATATACTCCCTACCACTTACGTCCTTTACTATAGCGTTCCTTGCCTCTACAGCGACGACAGGCACGTAGTTAACTCTGCTGACCCTCGAGAACACCCTGCTGTATCTCCTGATAATCTCCCACCGGTCAGTCATGGCGATCAATTCATCATTAACTCAAGAAAAATAAAAGTAGTGCTTACTTCAGCTTCCTGACGTAACTCGCGTACTTAGCTAGGGCGTAAGCAGCTACTACAGCATCCTCAGGCCTCTCATACGTCGGTATTCCATTAGCTTCGAGTACCTCCCTCGCCTTCTCAGATACTGTGCCAGCCATGAAGAGCCCTATAACCGGCTTCCCATTACTTACTTCCTTCATAGCCTTAATCACGCCTTCAGCGTGCTCTGTAGGAGTCATTCCAGCAAATGTAGGTACTACGCAGGCAGCTATCAGCATGTCGACGCCCTCATCTTCTAGGAGGAGCTTAGCTACCTTGTAGTACTCCTCACCTCTAGCACTAGCTATCATATCTACAGGATTCTTTACTGCAGCCATAGGTGGGAGAATCCTCCTAAGCTCCTCTACTGTCTCGTCCTTAAGGGTAGCTAGCTTGAGGCCTCTCTTCTCTAACTCGTCAGTAAGTAGTACGCCAGCACCACCCGCATTAGTCATTATAGCTACTCTATCACCTCTTGGCAGAGGCTGAGTGAAAGCCCTGGCCATGCTGAGCATCTCATCTATCGTATTAGCCACGAGCACTCCGCACTGCTTAAATACTGCTTCGTAAACAGTGTAGTCGCCTGCTAGCGAGCCAGTGTGAGAAGCTACTGCCTTAGCACCTGCCTTGCTCTTACCTCCCTTAAGGACTATCACTGGCTTAACTCTACTTACATTCTTAGCTACTTCGATAAATCTCCTACCATTCCTTATTCCCTCGACATAGATTGCTATTGCCTTGCTCTCCGGGTCGTCAGCTAGGTACTCCATCAAGTCTGAGAAGTCTACGTCAGCCATATTGCCCACACTGATAAACTTCGAGAATCCTATCTTCTCCTTCACTGTCTTATAAATTATTGCAGCACCTAAGGCACCGCTCTGGCTTATGAATGCTACGCTACCTTTCTTAGCATTCATAACGAAGGTAGCGTTTAGGTTGTTGTGGGTGTTCATGACCCCTACACAGTTAGGACCTATTAGCCTCATGCCGTACTTCCTAGCTACCTCAACTAGCTCGGCTTCTTCTTTAGCACCCTCGGGGCCTGTCTCGCTGAAGCCTGCAGTAATGACTACTACTGCCTTAACTCCTTTCTCACCACACTCGATGAGCATTGGCTTAACGAACTTTTTAGGGACGACAATTACTGCTAGGTCCACCTCATCAGGTATGTCCTTCACGGTCCTGTATGCCTTAACGCCCTGCACCACGTCTCTCCTAGCATTTACGGGGTACACTCTACCGCCGTATGACTTGAGGTTCTTGAATACCTCGTACCCAAGCTTTAAGGGGTCGTCTGAGGCACCTATTACTGCTACAGCTCTTGGCCTGAAGAAGCACTCTACCGGGTCCACCTTAACCGCCCCTGCTATGATAGAAAGTTACGAATTATAGGCTTTACTTCAAGCCCTGGGTGAGGTCAGCAAAATGATTTAATCTCAGCAGCAACTTAAAACAGGAGGTGCTGTAGTTGCCTAAAATACCTCGTGGCTTGATAGTCCCTCTCATCACCCCATTTAAGAAGGATTTAAGCGTAGACTTCGAAGGGTTAAGGTGGCTGCTAAGTAAGCTTGTTGAGTCAGGTGTTGACGGGGTCTTTCCCTCGAGTAGTACAGGTGAGTTTGTTCACATGACGCTAGAGGAGATTAAGGAAGTAAATAAGTTTACAGTTGAGTGCGTAGGCGGCAGGGTTAGTGTTCTGGCAGGAGCTACAGCTAACAGCACAGACCACGTCCTAGACATAGCTCGCGCTGCACGCGACTCAGGCGCTGACGGTATCATAGTCACCACTCCATTCTACTTCAAGCACAGCCAGGAGACGCTTTGGAAGCACTTCTCAATCATAGCCGAGAAGTCCGACATTCCTGTAGTGCTGTATAACAACCCGGGAATGACAGGAGTAGTCATACCTCCTGATCTAGTAGCTAAATTAGCTGAGGAGTACAGCAATGTTGTAGGGATTAAGGTGACCTACGACGATGTGAAGTACTTCATGAAGGTTATTGATAGCGTTAAGAATCTCAGGAGGGACTTCTCAGTACTAACAGGTAGTGCTTACATGCTACTCACGGCCTTAGCTCTAGGTGGGGACGGAGCTGTAGCTGCTATAGGTAATGCCTACCCTAAGACCTTGAGAGAGGTCTACACTAGGTGGCTTGATGGAGATCGAGGAGGTGCTGCAGCAGCTTTCGAGAGAGTGCTTGAGCTCTCTAGGCTGTACTACCTGCATGACAATATTGGCGCAACAATAAAGAAGTTGCTTCACTTGAGTGGAGCTCCGATAGAGCCCTACGTAAGGCCGCCGCTCACCCCACCTAAGGACGAAGTAATTAGTGAGTTCTTGAGAAAGTACCCAGTAGAAATGTCGCTCGAGTAGTATATACTGCATTATTTCTCATTTACTACTCTTAACTTGTGCTTAGCTACTCTGCCAGCATCAATGATGTGCATGACCTCATATCCTAAATTAACTAGTGTGTCAGCAATGAATCTCCTGTGACACCTGAACCACAGCTTCTCCATGCACATTACAGCTACGTAACCCTTCTTTACTAACTCTACTATCTTCAGGAGCTCTTTCATGCCTTCACTAAATTCCCTGGACTTCATGTAGTTCAGGTAGCCTCCTGCTCTAAAGCCGCCTAACTTATCACCCAGCCACACGTAACCTATGCCGTGCTTAGGCAGGTTGGTTTTGAGGAATTCGAGTTTAAATTGTGGGAACTTCCGTGATGTAGGGAACCTCCTAACATCAACAACTACTGACACATCATAGCTAGCTAGGAGTTCAGTAAATTCACTGAATTCCCTGTTGCTGTGACCTATTGTGTAAACTAACTTCCTCGACATTTCTAACTAGATTACCGCTAACTTACCTTATAGACATCCTCAATAACCACCTTATCCCAGGAGTGCTCGCCAACAAATGCTGGGTAATACATTGTTGGGGGCTCGGGCTTTCCGCCTGGCTCGGTCACGTACATGAAGTACGATGGTGTAGGGTCAGCTAGGTAGTATATCTTACCTTCGACATTTACGGATGCTGAGGCAGGTAAGCCGCGCTCAATGAAGTACGTGTGGTACTTTTGAGGTAGCTGCGGCTGCGTCGGGAGCTTGACTGCCACCATCGCGTGAGGCTCACCTTCAATCCCGTATCGGCTGCTCCAGACCTTGGCGTACACTATGGCTGAGCTCACATTAGCTACCTTCATCATTGACGCGAAGAGCACTGCGTAATCTATGCATACGCCGCTATTCTCTATTAACGTAGTTATAGGTGGCTGCACCCCTCCGTACTGAACGTGTGCTTTGCTGAAGTTGTAGTTCATCTGGTGTATGACCTGCAGTACATAGGATGCGTAAACTTCAGGGTTCTTCTTAGCTAGCAGCCAGAGCTTCATAGCTAGGTTGTAGATAGGGGGCATTTTAGCTCCCTCAGCTACGAGGGAGCTGAGCTGCTGCGACTCCTTACCCACATACAGTACCACTCTCTTGCCGAGGTATTCCTTCACGTACGTTAGTGGGATCTCAACCGTGACCCTAACCCACGTGCTGTTGTCGAGTAGGAATATGTCGAAGCTCCTAGTTACTGATAAGGTACCCACGGTAGTTGTTGTAGTTATGGTCTTTGTAGTTACTGAGGTGGTCGTCAACAGCTTAGTGACTGTGTGGGTAGTTGTCAGCAGCTTTACTTTAGTTGCTGTAGTCGTTAGGGTTCGGGTTACTTCGCGCGTCAAAGTAATTAATTTGAGCTCTGTCTTAGTCAGGTACTCCGTAGCTGTAGTAGTCTCCGTTAAAGTGACGTACTTAGTTAGTAGCTCCGTTATAGTTGAGAAGTAAGTGGAAGTGGACGTTACAGTTGCAGTGGATGTCATGTACTTAGGCATTAATGTGGGACCGACTATGAGGCCGGCAGCCAGCGCCACAATAGCTAGAGAGGCCGCTACGGATACGTACCTTAAGCTCATTGTCGTACCGTTTTAAGATCCCCCCGCAAGTTATTAAAGGTAAGTTGCAGATGAGCGAGTTGAGTATTAGGCGCGACCCGCACAACCCTCGAAGACTCACACTGATATCTCCTGCTAGGGGGAGGAGGCCCCACCTCTTCGGGGCTGGCGAGTGCCCCTTCTGCCCTGGATCAGAGCACCTGACCCCTAGAGCCACGCTAGTGGCTATTGAGTGTGGTGATGAACTCTGCTACACTAGCGAATTAAGCGGCACCTTCAGAAGCGACTGGGTCGTGAGGGTCTTCCCTAACATGTACCCCGCCCTAAGTAAGGATCCCAGGTTAAGGCCTTCTAGGAGAGGTGTAGCTTCAGCGTATGGCTACCACGAAGTTGTTGTTGAGTCAAGAATCCACGATGAACTCCACTACCTAGAGGACCATAGAAACGTACGGTACGCGCTCCTGACACTTAGAGAGAGGGTCAGAAATATCTTATCAGATGACCTGATAGAGGCTGTCATACCCATAAAGAACAGCGGCTCAGGAAGCGGCGCTAGCATACCGCACCCACACATGCAGGTGTTCGGGCTGACGTTCATGCCACCTGAACTAGATGCTGAGGTAAGGTCCTTTACGGGCGGTTCGTGCCCAATATGTGAGGTAATTGAGGACTTGTCGCTAGCTGTCTTCGAATCTGACCACGTAGTAGCTGCGGCTTCACCTGCCCCTAGAGCACCCTATGAAGTCCTCATCGCGCCGAAGGACCACTCTCTCAGCTATGCTGACACTAGTTACGAGGTGCTTGACGACTTATCGAGAGTGTTGAGGGCTATCCTGAAGTACGTGCGCTCCACCCTCAATGTCGGCTACAACATGTGGATCCACACAGTACCTAAGAGCGCATCTGACTTCCACTGGCACATTGAGGTGGTTCCGCTCACATGTACCTGGGGTGGCTTCGAAAAAGGAAGCGGTGTGTTCCTTGTTCCTACGCCTCCGCGTGAAGCATCTTCTAAGCTGCGTAGAGCCCTTAGTGAACTAGTATCTTGAGGTATCCCTCAACCTCAGCTGCGAACCTGTCAGGCATGAAGAGGAGGGAACGTATGTACGCTCTCCTCCTGACCTTGTAGTAACTACTCTTACTCTTCTTAAGCACCTCAATGATGTACTTACAGCACTCCTCATCACTCTCGTATGTGTACCCGCTTAAGCCGTGCTTTATTATTTCAGCAAATCCTGACTGCCGCGGCACGACAGGTACGGCTCCCTGACTCATAGCCTCTAAGGGCGCCATGCCGAAGTGCTCACCTATTCTCATGTGGACGTAGACCCTAGCGCGCCTGTACAGCTCTATCATCTCGCTAGGCTCCAGGGACTTGTCAATAAGTACAACATCCTTAGTTGACTCAGCTAACTCCTTTATCTTCGCGTAGTACTCCCTGTACCTCGGGTCAGGTATTCCAACTAGTATTAACTCGGCGTGAGGTACCTCCTTCTTAATCACGTCCCTGAACATTTTGATTAGTACGTCGAATCTCTTGTGGGGGACGAACCTCCCTACACTAATTATGTTGGGACCAGGCACTTTGGTTAGTGCAGGTTCTTCCTCATAGTAGTCCCAGAATATAGCTGGGTACACGATATTGCTCTCTATTTTGAAGTTCACGTGCAGTGCTCTAGCTGTGTAAGCTGAGTTCGTCATGTGGAGGTCAGCAATGCCAAACAAGCTCTCGTACCTGCCAGGAAACCTGTACATCTCTAAGAATATGTGTATTTTGTTGACTGTCAGCTCCTCCTCAAACGGGAAGTGTATGTACATTGCAACACCTAGTGAGGGCTTGAGGAGCTTACTGATGAGTGCGTACACAGGCTCTTGAATCATTACTAGAACTACATCTGGTCCGTACTTCAGAAGCCCGTGGTGGATAGTAGTCAGTATAGACCTTATCTTGTCAAAAACTAAATCTTCAGTGCCAGAGACCCTCCTAAAGTACAGGTATCGGATCCTACTTCTGTCGGGGAAGAGGTCAATCCTCCTAGCTCTAGTCACTACAACTAGCTCGTGACCCATTGAGTGCAGTTCGTGAACTAGTATGCTCGTTAGAACTTCACTCCCTCCTAAAGCATCTAAGTGCGGGTGGATTATCATTATTCTCAAGTCGAGTCCCCCTCAAAGCACTACTGTTAAGTACATTAACTAAAAGATATAAGTGCTTAAACCACGTTATAGACTGACTTGGCGTAGGCGCTCGACTTCCTGCACAGCCTGCGCACACTCTCTAGCATGTTCATAGGAAAGACTCAACCGGAGGTGAGGGGCGTATGGAGAGTATAGCTGTGGTGATGTACCAGACGTCAAATAGCAAAGGTCAGGAGTTAATTGCTCAAAGAATGGTTAAGTGGTTTAAGAGGCACGGAATTAAGGCGTGGCTAGTGACCTCAGTGTACCATGACGGAAAGAGGGTAGTTAACTTAGGTAAGGACAAGTACATGCTACTACCTAAGGACCCGTACTCGAAGGTACCGACAGTTAGGGTAGCTGGGTACAGGTGCAAGTGGCCTCCCAGGAGGGTAATGATTCAGGGCCTCACGGAGGTAATGAATGCACTATATAATGAGCTAGGTATTCAGGCAATAGTAACGCACTCAACCATATGGAACGGCCCTGAGGAAGTTGCTAAGTGGGTTATGTGGAGGAAGCTGTATGCTGTAGCGTCAGGTGCTGACATCCTGCCAGTATATGCTCACATGAGCCACTACCAGCCACCAGACCCGCTAAGGTACAGTGACTTCGAGAGAACCTACAGGATCTCTTGGAATACTTTAGCTTTACCGCAGGTTTTTGAAGCTGCTGACATGATCCTCTGCGTCACCCCCATAGAAGCTGAGGAGATGGTGTATATGGGTGCTCCCCCAACTAAGATACACATCTACCCTGGCGGGCTTGACGATGACGTAGCAGATCTAATAGACAGGGCCAAGCCTGACCTAGTAATTGAGAAGTACGGTCTACCTAGGGACAAGTACTTAGTAACTTACTTAGGGACCGTAGAGAAGCGGAAGAACCCCTTAGCAGTCGTAAGAGTTGCTGCTAAGCTGAAGAACAGGGATGACTTAGCCTTCGTAATAGCTGGCAAGCCTAGCAGCCAGTACGAGGAAGTAGTGAGGGAGGGTAGGAAGTTAGATAACCTGTATGTGCTGGGTGAGCTCAGTGAGGAGGAGAAGGCGTCGCTAATTAAGGCGTCACACATAAACATAATCATGTCAAGAATGGAGGCTTTAGGCCTGACGCAGATAGAGTTCATGTATGCTGGGGTCCCAGTGGTAACTAGTGCTGTGTACGGGCAGAGGTGGGTAGTTAGGAACTTTATTGAAGGACTGCACGTAGGCGGCCCTGACGACATAGAGGGTGCTGCTAAAGCTATTGAGATGCTTCTTAATGATGAAGACCTCTACATTAGCCTCTCAGAAAATGCTAGAGCACGAGCTAAGTCATTCTTAACTAGCAAGCTAACTAAGTCTCTGATTGAGAGGATGAAGGCTATATATGAGACACACAATAAAGTAAAGGAGCTGGGTGTCGCGCATGTGTGGAAGCCGCCTATCAGAAGTAGCAGAGAAGGTACTAAGCAGTAAGACTCTAATCTTCGATTACGACGGCGTCCTAGCCCCAATTGGGGTGAGGCGCGAGGAGTCGAGAATTTACCCTGAAGTCGAGGGTAAGTTAAGGGAGCTTACTCGAAGGTACATGGTTGTAATCGCTTCAACTAAGGACTGCTCCTTCCTTAAGTCTAGAGTAGGATTTGCTCACATACTTGTCTGCTCGAATGGGTTCGAAGTTAAGATAGGTGTCTTATCTACCATACCTAAGATGCCGAGCGCGAGAAAGCTGGAGTTTTTCTATAAAGTGATATCTGAAGCTAGAGAATTAGCTGAGTCCCACGGCATGGAGGTCGAAGTTAAGAAAGTGGTTGTCGAGCCGCTAGACATACCTGTTGGGCTCTGCATAGACTGGAGGAGGTCCTCACTAAGTACCAAGGAGGCCCTAGACGTGATTGCGCCCATCGTGAAAGAGGCGGAGGAGGAAGGCCTCAGCATAGTGAAGTACCCTAATCAGCCATACATTGACATCTTCATTGAGAACGTAGATAAGGGCCGAGCTATTAAGTCACTCCTGAGTGTTGGAGCTATCTCTAGACCCATAACCTACTTCGGAGATAGTGAAAACGACCTGCCAGCCTTCAAGGTAGCAGATGTAGGCGTACTGATAAGACATGAAGAAAATGAAGAACTTAATGTAAGTGGGGTCTACGAGCTAACAAGAGAGGAGTTCTTTGAATTAGTTAACGTCCTTTCAAGAGTTTAAGTAGCTTGCATTACACTCTTTCTAACTCACATAAAGGAGCTTCAGGCATTTTAGCTAAGTTTATGCTAGCTACCCGCTAATACTTAGCTTGGGTGGCTTGCTGTGGATTACGGCGAGTACCCTAATGAAGTGAGGACACATACTGCCTTACACGTCATTAAGGGGGCTGTAGTGAGGGTCCTAGGGGAAGAAGCTATGTGGACTGCCAGCACCTTCGTACGAGGAAAGCATGGCAGATTAACAGTCAAATTCAGCAGGAAGCCAAGCCCAGACGAAGTTAAGGCGATAGAAGACCTAGCTAATAAGAAGATAGAAGAGGACTTACCCATAGTGGTCAAGGTGATGCCTCGTGAAGAAGCTGAAGCTACCTATGGTGAAGTGATATATGACCTGTTTCCACTCCCTCCCGAGATTAAGGAGCTCTACATAGTCATAGTGTACGATAAAGACGGGAGCATATGGAACATAAATGCATGTAATAAGGAGCACACTAGAAGTACTAGATTCATTGGGCGGGTTAGGCTTGGAAAGATCAGGTACAGGCCATCTAAGCAGCTGCTAGAAATTCCATTTGACATAGAGCCCTAATCAAAAGGCACACCTCACTACTACTCATGGATTTAAGGAGCTGTTAGGTATCATTACTTTTTAGGTTCGGAATTAATTAACTAATCATCTTTTATCTTAACCAAATAGTTTATAATGTCTAACCTAGAGTATTATAAGGTGGTAGCAATTACTCAGAGAAATCAAATTTACAGGTGCAATATGTGTGGCAACATAGTTGAGGTCGTCCACCAAGGAAGGGGCATCCTCGTCTGCTGCGGCCAGCCTATGCAGTTGTTGGAGGAGAATCGGTTAGGTGAGGGTAAGGAGAAGCACGTTCCTATAATTGAGCGTACGGAAGGAGGAGTATCTGTTAAGGTAGGTGCGGTCGAGCACCCTATGCAGGAGAGTCACTACATAGAGTGGATAGAGGTTGAAGTTGAGGGGGCTACGTTCAGGAAGTTCTTGAAGCCTGGCGATAAGCCTGAAGCATTCTTCCCGGTTACAGCAGAGGTAGTTAGGGCAAGAGCCTACTGCAACGTACATGGATTGTGGTCCACTTAAGCTATTCACTATGTGAGGCCTCTGTAAGTTCAACCACACGTTTTTATCTACTTTCTAATATTTGGATAGGGTATCCTATTGAAGGGAGTCTCCTTCCCCTACAGAGCTGACCTTGGCAGTAAGCTGCTTTCGGCTATTTCAGGAGAGAAGCTGATAGCACTGTACTTCATTGGTTCAACACTCACATCAACTATTCCTGGTATCAGTATTGCAGGAGCAACTCCAGAGCTAACGCTGTACACACCTGCTTGTGATGTTGAGTACCTCATTCTCGGCAAGCCCGCCAGCCTGGACGTAGTGCCTATAACGCCTGAGGGAATACCTACGCCAGCATTAATAGCTAGGGCGGCTGTCAGGGTTGCTGACATTCCGTACTTAGTGATTGATTGTGGCTCATATGTGGAGCCCGCAGTACCTTACATAGTGTTACCTAGCAGGCGCGTCGGGGGTAGGATTGATTCAGGTGCTGCCTTACCTTACAGCACAGCTGCTAAGCTCATGAGTGAGAGCGAGGTATTAGCAAGATGCTTATGCTCACGTGAGTGCACTGTAGTTTTAGGTGAGAGCATACCTGGAGGTACTACGACTGCCTTAGGCGTTCTCACTGCTCTAGGGTATGACGCGTGGGGGAAAGTAAGTAGTGCTGGGCCTGAGAACCCCCACAAGCTTAAGGAAGCTGTCGTGAAGGAAGGGCTGACTAAGTCAGGGATCGCATCAAGGGGGGGCACTAATGACCCTGTAGAGGCGGTATCTGCAGTGGGCGACCCTGTACACATTTCACTCGCCGGATTCCTCATAGGAGCCCTCAGTAAGGGATCTCATCTGATTCTAGCTGGTGGCACGCAGATGGCTGCTGTCTTAGCTATTGCGAAGCAGGTCAGAGCTGACCTAGAAGGGAGAGTTGCTGTAGCTACTACAAGGTGGATTGTAGAGGATCCTAGCTCCGACATCGTAGGCTTGATTAAGGAGGTAGCTCCTGAAGTCCCTATAGTAGCTGCTGCACTGAACTTCAGTAACTCCCCATTTAAAGGGCTGACGTACTACGAGAAGGGCTACGTGAAGGAGGGTGTCGGAGCTGGTGGGACTGTTGTTGCTGCGTTAGCGTCTGAGAAGGCGTCCTTAGCTGACATTTACAGAGCCATATTCAGGGAGTACGCTAAGTTATTAGAGTTAGGTGCTCTGAAGCAGTAGATTTAATTGACTGCTGCATCAAAAGATGTAGCTGGGGCTGGAGCGTGGAGGTTAATGTTGAGTGCGTTCCGTGCATACTGAATGTCAGGAGTAGGGAGGTACTCATGAGGTACTCGGGTACTGATCGCAGAGCGGTTGAGTTCATGCTAGAGCTGGCTAGGAAGTTCTACAAGTACGTTGACTCCGGCAACTTGAACGTGACGTACATAGCTACGGAGCTATTCAGGGATGTTAAGAAGTTCCTTAACGACCCGGATCCCTACAAGGAGATTAAACATGAAGCTAACCGGAACGGGATGAGGCTCTATAGCGAGCTTAAGGAAGTAATGAGTAGCCTATCCCCAAGGGATAAACTTATTATAGCAGCTAAGACAGCCCTGTTAGGCAATAGTATTGACCTTGGCGTCTCTGGGTACGAGCCTCCGGACACGAGGGAGCTGGCCAGCATGGTAAGTGAGGTTGAGGTCGTAGGTATCAGTGAGATTGAGGTATTGGAGGACGTGAGTGGCAAGACAATTATCTACCTCCTCGATAACTGCGGGGAGGCAGCCTTAGATAAGGTGCTGGCTGAGGAGCTGAGGAGGAGAGGTGCGCACGTGGTTGCGGTAGTAAAGTCAGGGAGCTTTCAGAACGACGTAACGGTGAGTGACGTTAGTGACCTGCAGCTGCATGAGAGCTTCGACGACATCATTGAGTCAGGAACTGATGGGTCAAGCATCTTTATAGGTGAATTGAGCAGTGACTTAAGGAGCTACCTGAAGCAGGCAGACTTAATAGTGTCTAAGGGGATGGCGCACTACGAGTACTTGAGTGACTTTGAGGTGAGTGCAGGGACTACAGTAATGTACATGCTGAGAGCTAAGTGCGACCCTATCGCTAGAAATCTCGGAGTATCTAAGAATGACTATGTAATAAGAAGAGCAAGCATTGACATCAAGAAATTCATTTAAAAATGCCTAACCTTACTTAATTAGCTAGCCTGCTGTGCAACTACTTCAGCGTTTACTTGCCTGCGATTGTCACGTCGCTTACCATCACTGGGGGTGCAACTACATTTAAGTAGCTCTCACTACCCCGACCTATAGCTAGGAGATTCTTCCCGAGCATCTCGTATATGTTACTTGATATGCCTACTCCCTTCACCACACCCTTTACTTCTCCCTCCCTCACCAGGTATCCGTGCGTCACAGTAGCTGTAACGTGACCGCTGACAGGGTTTGAGAGCCAGTGACCTATTGTTCGGCACACTAGCAGGCACTCCCGGCAATCACTCAGCAGATCATCTAGGCTAGCGCTACCTTCTCTAATTACTAAGTTAGTTGCCCAAGGCCTGGGCTTGGCTGCTGGTGAAGACCTCCAGGCATTTCCTGTGCTCTCGACGCCGTCTTTTCTTGCTGTGTAGTGGTCGTATAAGTAGGTCTTAAGTACTCCCTTGCTGAAGACTTCCTTATACCTAGTTGGTACGCCCTCATCGTCGAATGACCTAGATCCGTAAAGCCACGGTATGAATGGGTCGTCAACCACCGTCACGTCTTTCCCAAGGACTTCATCACCTAATCTCCCCTTGAGTGGAGACCTCCCAGCCTGGACGTTATCAGCAGCTAGTGCAGGGAGGAGTGAAGCCCTAATTATCTCAGTAGCTACTTTAGGCTCTAATATCACGTCCAGCTTCTTCGTCTCAATGGGTCTAGCTCTCAGGGCATCAGTAACTCTCTCCTTAACTTTCTTAATTACTTCATCAACCCTCAATTCACTGAATTTCCTAGATATTGCGTACTCACTGTAAGTTCCCTCCTTACCCTCACTCCTAGCTCTAGCTTCAACGAAGCATGATGTCAGTGTTCCTCTAGCCTGGACTGAGCACCCGTGGCTATTACCTACTAGGAATTCGTGAACTGAGGTCAGCACCTCGATGTACGTAGGCTCTACGCTACCGCCACGCAGCTCCCTCAACCCAGAGTCAACTACATCTACAATCGTGCTAATACTTAAGTTCGCGACTTCCTCATCATATACCTGCACATCACCCCCAGCTCTCAAGTCTGTCGGCAGCCCGCTCCAGTACTTATCCTCATTCATCACTCTAGCAATTTTTATAGCTGTGTGAAGAGCTGAAAGCACGTCCTCATACCTAGATACCTCAGCCCCATAGAGTGCTACCTTCTTTCCTATAGCAACTCTAAACCCTACTGAAGTCTGTGAGGAGTAGTTAACTCTCTCAATTCTGTTCCTTATGCCGACCACCTCGACACCCTTATTTGCAGTCAGTACGACCTCAACTTCGCTCGCACCTAGCTTCTCTGCCTCCCTCACTACCTTATCTAAGTCAAGTGTGAATGCCTGACCCACACCCATCACCTCCCTCCAACAACTATCTTACGCACCCTGACGTGAGGTCCTCCGAGCCCTACCTTCACAGTCTGCCCGTCCTTCCCGCAGCCTCCAAAGACGCTCGTCCTTATGATTAGGTCCCTACCTACAGCGTCAACACTCTTAAGTACGTCAAGTATATTGCCACTTAGTGTGACCCCTCTAACAATCTCTCCCTTCTCCCCGCCCTTAATTCTCCAAGATACTCCCACGCTAAACGTAAATGTTCCAGCTCCTGGATTCACTTCACCACCCATCGCTCCCTTCCCTGTCACGTATAGGCCCCTACGCACATCCTCCATAATCTCCTCAAGCGTGTAGTCCCTAGGCAGCATGTAGTAGTTCGTCTGCCTCACAATAGGTGCTGACGCATAGTCTTGAGCACGCCCATTACCAGTCAGCTCCAGCCCCAGCTTAGCCGCAATTCGCCTCGAGGTGAGGTAGGACTTAAGGATACCTCCATCAACAACGACTGTCTTCTCCTTCCTCACGCCCTCGTCATCGTACGGAATGAAGTAGCCTCCCTCAACTACACCTTCATCAACTATAGTTACGTACTCACTCGCTACCCTATCACCTAGCTTACCAGCTAGTACGCTAGTACCTGCTTCAACAAGGTCTCCCTCGCTAGCGTGCCCGAACGCTTCATGAAGGAGCAGCCCTACAACATCAGGATCTAAAATCACGGTGTACGTGCCTGCTGGCGGGAATTCAGCCCTACATACCTGGGCAGCTAGCTTAGATATGTCAAGAACGAACTCCTCCCAGTTGAGAGATCTTATGAATTCATACCCAGCTACAGAGCTCTTGGAGTCACTCACGCGTTCTAATTGTCCGGCTTCACCGGCGACGCTCATGTGTCCCAAGCCTACTAAGTCCACAATGACCTCGATCTTAGAGCCGCTTGTTGATGCGTACAGCCTGTAGTCTCTGAGCGCTCCATACCTCGTGAGTGTGGACTTCACTCCCTCCACATCTAGGGCTAGCTTACTCAGCTCCGTCACTAGGTCAACCTTATCTTTAGGATCTACTTCAAACGGATTCACCTTACCTACGGCTACAGCCTTATCCTCAACTGTAGGAGCTTCAGGTATTTCTATGACTTCGCCCTTACCCTTTATGGATCTAGCTATCTCGACTGCTCTCCTCACAACTTCTTTAATGCTCTCCCGGTCCAGCCTACTAGTCGAGGCATACCCCTGGTACCCGTCTACTACAACTCTCACACCTACCCCGCGCCTCACACTACTCGAGAACTCCCTCAGCTCACCGTTCTCAGACACTACGGTCTCTGCTAACGAGATATTTACCCTAACATCAGCGTAAGATGCTCCAAGTAACTCAGCCTCCCTAAGTACGAAGTCAGTATCTAAATCTGAGATCATGTCAATCAATTCTAGACCCATCCTTAGGTTACGCAAACAACTTACTTATACTTCACTGCAGATTAAGATTAAACCTAAAACCGCATTAGTACTAACTCATACTAAACCGGGGTAAGTGGTGAGAATTGCTGTAGTTTTCGTTGGTCCTGCAGGTGCCGGTAAGTCTAGTCTGGTAGGAGCTTACAGCAGGTGGCTCGCCAGAGAACACCAAGAAAATTCACTTAAGGTTAATTTAGATCCTGCAGCTGACTACGTACCTTACGTACCTGACTTTGACGTAAGGAAATTAGTGAATGTAAGGGATGTAGCTCTAAAATATAGGTTAGATCCTAACGGAGCACTAGTGAAGTCTATAGAGCTGATAGCTGAGATGCTGCCTCAAATAGCAAGCAATATCTCATCTAAAGAAGCTGACGTCATACTTGTTGACACACCCGGGCAGATGGAGGTCTTTGTGTTTAGAGATATTGCTCCAAAGCTCATTAGGGAGCTGAAGACCTTCGTTAGTAGGCTGGTTGGTGTGTTCGTAGCTGACGCATCGCTAATTAAGAACCCTGAAGATTACGCGTTCGTAGCAGTAATGAGTGCAGCCCTTCAGGTTAAGCTTGGAGTCGATGTGATACCCGTCATCAATAAGTGCGATTTAGTAGGTGAGGTAAGTGTAGTGGGTGATGTGGTTAGCGATGTCAATTACGTGATGCAGGAGTTGTCTGGCAGAGGAACTTACGGTGAGATGATGGCTGAGGTGCTCAAGGTGGTTTGGAGATACGCTAAGGCATCTAATGTACCTAAGGTTTCTGCGAGAACTCTGGACGGGATTGAAGATCTCCACAAAGCTATACATGAAGTTGCGTGCGGCTGTGGCGACCTCACGTAGGTTGCACACCTCTAAGGGAAGAGCAGCATGCTGAAGAGCAGGATTCCGTACAGTAGCACAGACACATCAACCTTAAACCCCACTACGTAACCTGGCAGAGGAATATTGCCTTCTAACTTCCCGAAGTTCATTATAGCTAGCAACAGCAGCGCTCCAACTATCTTGCTGAGGAGCTTCAAGACCACCGACAGCGGGTGGTTCTTCAAGAGTGAAGTAGCGGTGCCTAACCCTATGAAGAGGCATAGAGCTGCAACATACATTGCAGTAGGGAAGCGGGCGTAGAGGAGAGGCGTTACGTTAAATGCTCTTGTAAGCAGTGACGGGAGCAGGAGTACGTACGCTACATAATAAGCTACCCCTGTGAGGGCCCCAATCCCTACCTCCTTAACTACTGTTCTAACCTTCACGCTACTAAGCCCTCCTGATCGAGAGTTCAATAGGGTAGAGCCCCATGATGCTGAAGCTAATCCTAACCTCATTACCTAAATTAAGCAGCTCTGAAGTAGATACTATAGCGCTCTTACTTACTATAGCTCCTGCTGAGAGGTCTCCTAAGGCTAAGTTAATGTCTTGAATACCTACTGTGACGTCCTGCAGCTCAACGCTCCCATTGTAAGCTACTGTAACCGTCAGTAGAGCGTGCGTCTCATTCAAGGGCTTAACCGATAGCTCCACTCTGAAAGCTCCCGGGTTCTGAATCAGGTCTGTTATGAAGAAAGCTAGCGGTGCTGCTAGGCCGTAGAGCACTATGAAGGCTACGGCTCCGATACCTAGCTTAAGTAATGTATTCACTCTCCCTTCCCTCTAGCCTCCTTAGGCTTACCGACCTCACTCTTGAACAAGTCAACACCCTTGCTGAGGATGACGGAGCCCGCCCAAATCATGGCTCCCAGGAAGCCCAGCTTGATCACTAAGTTGAGTAGTTCGTAGACAGTGTTCGTTATTGACTTCTCTAATGTCTGAGCCGCTGGTAGCAGGGGCCTGTAGGTCACGTACGCATCATACGCCAGGTAGGCCCCGAAGCCAACTATAGCTAGTCCAGCAGCAAGCATAACCAACCCTACAGCTAGAACAAGACCTGGGAACCTAACCCTCATTCTCGCACCCGCTTAAGGCTCTACTGTGTAGTACAGCCTCTTCCTTCTCTTACCTTTATTTACGGCCTTAAGCAGCACTATCTTACCGATTTCGGAGGTGTTCCTGACGTGAGGCCCGCCATCAGCTTGCACGTCAACTCCAGGTATCTCAACTATCCTTAACTCCCTAACCTCTGGAGGCATTCTAGACGCTAGCTTAACTACTCCAGGTATTTTCAAGGCCTCATCCCTTGGCAGCCAGTAGATCTTCACAGGGAGGGACCTCCTAACTATCTCGTTAGCTCTGCTTACTGCGTCTTCAAACACTGACTTATCCATTACCTCTAAACTATAGTCGTCGTAGGCCTTATCAGGAGACACATTACCTCCAGTAATTAGCACGCCGTACTCCTTGTACATGACTGCCGCCAGTATGTGGGCTGCAGTATGGAGCCTCATGAGCCTGTACCTGCGCTCCCAGTTAAGAGAGCACCTAACCTCATCACCTACTCGCAGGCCGCCAACTCGGCTTAACTTGTGAACTACCTCACCCAACCCCTTATCTATGAAGACATCTACGACCTCATATGAGGTTCCATCCTCCTCCCGGATGATGGTGCCTAAGTCATTGTCTACGCCACCACTCCTAGGATGGAATACAGTCCTATCTAAGACTACTTTATCGCCCTCTATTCGGACAACCCTCGCCTTAGCTACCCTTAAGTAGCTGTCCTTCTGATACAGGAGTTCAGTCAATCTAAACATCCCATATACTAAGTTAATGGAGGCCCTAGTATGTCTTACCTCACTGGGTAGAGCTTTAAGTCCTGAATCTTAAGTGATGGGCACACCTTTTCTAGCAGTTGAGGATTTGTAGCAACTTTAAGTAACTTCTTCTCGTGATTGATCAGGCACTTAGCTACGTCTCTAGGGTACTCGAGCAGCTCCTCCCCACACAGATAGCGGCTACTCTTGCATATTCTGCTGTACAGCACGTCTCTAAGCTCGCTAGTGGGCACCGGCCCGTGATCAAGTAGGTAACGGTAGATCTCACGTAGTGTAGGCCTCAGTGCCGCAGCCTTAATCATGTAGATGCCGCAGCAGTCTAGAGCGCTCTCAATGCTGTATAGACCCTCCTTACATGTTCCTAGCTTAATTCCTACTAGGTCTAGGTGCGTCCGTAATTGACGGTAGTACTTGAGGAGGCTGCTTACGTCTACCTTAGCAAGCCCTGCACTCTGCAGGCTGTAGGTCTGTAGCTTGACCTCTTCCGTAGAACCTAACTTGCGTAGGAGGTCTCGGAGGTCATTAGGCGGCATTCTAATACCTTCAACAATAACGTGCTTAACACCAGCCTCTTTCAGAGTTATAGCTAGTTCCTCTGTGCTAGGAGCTGTACTTACCCCCGGTATGAATGGTGACAGCCTCACCACTACTGGAACGTCGTTCACTGAGAACTGACTCACTGCCTTTATTCTCTGCCTGGGTTCAGGGACTCTAGGTTCAAGTTTCTTAGCTAGACCACTGTCTATAGTGGGCAGCGACACCTGAATCAGTAGTAGTTCGAGGTCTGCGAGCTTCTTCAGTAGTGACGCCCAAGGCTCTTCACTAATCAGCGTGCTCTTGGTATTTACTATTACAGGGTACTCCCACTCGATAAGCAGCTCCAGCACCTTCAGTACGTACCTCAAACTCTTCTCAATCTCCTGGAATGGGTCAGACAGCGTAGATAGCCTTACAGGGATTGGCCTGAGATCCCTCCTCCACACGTACTTAATGAAGTTCCTTAATTCCCTGATAGCTACGTATCTAGGCGCTACCTCAGCAGTTCTCCAGTACCACCTGCTGTAGCAGTAAGGACACATGAAGCTGCATGACGTGTAGGGCTCTGCTTTGAGGACCGAGTAGCAGTGCGGAGATACGTAGTTACTTACATTAATCACAAGTTCCGGCAACTGCACACCCTCGAATTAGCAGGGCACTCGGTTCGGGAGGACTTCATCACTACTCAGTAAGGGCGAATCACCCTCACCAACGTCCTAGTAGTTGCAGAGGATATAAAGGATGCTGGCACATGCCCCAACACCCTTATTTTCCTTTGATCAAGTATAACTCAGTGAGTTAAGTATGGGTTTCAGTACGGTTAAGCTCAAACCCTTAAGTGAGCTTATCTCGCTACGTGGTAAGAAAGCATTAATAACGGGAGCTGCTTCAGGGATCGGTGAGGCAATAGCTCTCAGGTTTGCTGAGGCTGGGGCCTACCTATACCTTGTAGATATTAATGAGGAGGGGCTTAAGGCTGTAGCGGGTAAGGTCTCGGAGCTCGGTGTGGGGGCTGAGGTGTTTAAGGTTGACCTATCACGTAAGGAGGAGATAGATCGCTTATGGGACAGCCTTAAGGGTAGGGAGCCGGACATACTGGTTAATAACGCTGGGATATACCTGTTTAAGGACTTTCTCGAAGTTGATGAGGGATTCTTAGAGAAGGTCATGAATGTGAACTTGACAGCTGTCTTCTGGATGTGTCAGCACATGATCAGGTCTAGGAAGGGTAGGGGAGGTGTCATAATTAACATTGGCTCTATAGAGGCTGTCCTGCCATTCGCTAAGGGACTGGTGCACTACGATATTAGCAAGGCTGGGGTGCTAGCTCTTACTAGAGCTCTAGCTAGGGAGTATGGTAAGGAGGGCTTCAGAATCAACGCTGTAGTACCTGGCGGTATAAGGACTCCTGGAACTGAGAGGCTGAAGCGAGAAGCTGTCCTCAAGTTGAGGATAGACGTAATTAAGACAGGCATGAACTTCATGAGCAGGCTCCCACTAGGCAGGATGGGTGAGCCTGATGAGGTAGCTCGAATGGTGCTGGTGCTAGCTAGCGATCTAGCAAGCTACGTTCAAGGAGCTCTCATACCTGTTGATGGGGGATTCCTGTCAGCTTAGGAGTGCGCGAGCTCAGCGTATACCTCGCCGTGCTTGAGTGCCACGCTCTCCCAGCTAGTCTCTACAGCGTAGTCCCACAGCTTACCTACCGCGTCACGAACATCTCCAGGGTTATTGATTACGTACTCTATCTTCTCAGCTATGTCGCTTGGTGAGTTCGTAGGTGCTGTCAGCTCAGGCGCTATCTCATAGCACTCGATAAACTTAGGAATTCTCGTACATATAGGCGGCTTTTTGCTGCCGATGACTAGGTGAAATATGCCGCTGACGGCGTAGTGGATGGTGTCCCTGTAGGGGAAGACAGCTAGATCTATTGAAGCTAGGTAAGCTAGCAGCTCGTTCCGCCACAGGAACTTATTCATGAACACCACGTCCTCAAGCTTTGAGAGGAGCGGAGCCAGCCTCTGGAGGTACTCAAAGCCCTGCCCCTGCGGTGACCCCACCAGAATGAACTTGACGTCGTACTTCCTACGTATCACCTTAAACGCCTCAATAAAAGACTCAAGCCCCTTAACAGGCCTTATGAGTCCAGGAACTGAAATCAGTATGTATTTGTCTAGGTCGATGCTCGAGTCTATACCTAAGCCGTGCAGGAGCCTTACTCTGTCGTGATCAGCGTACGGGTTCAGTAAGGTGCCGTGCGGTATCCTCACTAGCTTCCTAGGGTCGACCCCC
Source organism: uncultured Desulfurococcaceae archaeon (assembly GCA_964417765.1). GTDB lineage: Archaea > Thermoproteota > Thermoprotei_A > Sulfolobales > NBVN01 > B83-G16. Next base: position 5,983 of record CAYQIX010000005.1, on the reverse strand, counting down.
TCAGCAATTAATTCGTACTCCTGCAGCACACTGTGTAAGATGATGACATCAGCTAATTCACCCAACTTTCTCTGCACGTCTAAGTAGTAGCTACCTTTGAGCGGGTGCGCTACCGTGTGCATAGTGACGGCAACAGATACTCTGAGATCCTTCAGCTCATTAAGTAGCTCGAGGAACATTGCTGAGTCCCTAAATATGTCGTAGTCGTGCTGTATGTGGACTACGTCCCCTGAACTAAAGCCGAGTTCCTTCAAGCACCTTATGATGCCTCCATATCCCCCGCCTTCACTAAAGCACTGAATAACATCAACACCTGAGTAGGGCTCAACGTAGTGCTTCACCCCTTCCTTAATGACTGTCCCAATCATGACTACCTCCACGTCCTTTAAGGTGCTTAAGAGGGCCTCAGCCAACATGCTAGTGTACTCAGCTATCCCACACCTAGCTGGCGGCGCCCTAGATACTAGCGCTACCCTAACCACGCCCTCACCCCTCACTCCTCACCACACCAGGTTCTCGCCAGTGCTTTAGGCTGCTGTGCTACTACCGACCAGTGAAGGTAACTGCAGACTCTTTCCATCACGCATACCGAATTAATAATTAGTAGTTCTAGTTAATTACGGTATGTGTCGGCGCCAGCGATTTAGGTGAGGGGCTAGCTGTGGTTACCTACTGCCGCTTAGTTGCTGAGTTGCTTAAGTGGTGGTCGAGGAATAAGAGAGACTTTCCGTGGAGGAGGACTAGAGACCCATATAAGGTTCTCATTGCTGCAGTACTTCTCAGAAGAACTAATGCCGCGAAGGTTGAGCCAGTGTACACTCGCTTAATTAGAGAGTTCCCGGACCTGCACTCACTGTCCGAGGCCAGCGTAGATTACCTTGCTGAGCTACTTAAGCCACTAGGCCTCCATAATCTCCGAGCTAGAGAGCTAAGGGAAATTGCATGTGAGCTGCTGACTAAGTATGGATCTAGGATACCTGACGAACTGGAAGACCTATCTAAGATAAGGGGTATCGGCACGTACATAGCTTCAGCGGTAGCGTGCTTCGCCTACGGAAAGCCTATCCCTGTAATTGATTCACTAGTTGCTAGGGTAGTGAGCAGGCTCTTCAATATAAGGACGCCGCACCACAGCGTCGAGGACATATTCAAGTACGTCAGCAAGCTTCTCGAGTGCGGAGACGCTAAGAAAGTGAATCTAGCACTCATAGATCTAGCTGCTCTAGTCTGTCTACCTAAGCGCCCTAAGTGCAGGAAGTGCCCGCTGAGAGCCTACTGCCTGACAGGCAGCTCGAGTAGCTGACCCCGCAGAGTATTCAATAAAGTTACCCGAAGGTACTATCTAATGAACTCTTCGATCTTAGAGCTTAACTGAAATATTATTGGAGTTCCCCCAGTATGTATAAAGACTATGCTGCCCTCAGCTTTGAAGTAATTCTTCCTTGCTAGGTCGATGAGTCCCCACATGGCCTTACCTGTGTACACGGGGTCCAGCAGCAGAGCTTCATGCTGCGCAACATACTTCATGGTCTTAACCACTTCCCTACTTACAACTCCGTAGCCGCCACCTACGTAGGCGTCAGTCACGACTACATCCTCTGGCTCAATGCGGAGATCTATGTTGAGGAGGTTAGCGCACTCATTCACTAACTTAGCAACTCTCTCCTGGACCTCCTTAGCTGAGCGGCTGATGCTTATACCTACTACCTCGACATCATCAGCTCCCAGTAATTTCAGACCTAGAATCAACCCTGCTTGGGTCCCGCCACTACCTGTAGCGTGCACCATGTACCTAGGTCTTATGCCGCGCTCACTGAGCTGCTGTAGGATCTCTAGTGCTGCAGTAGCGTAGCCTAGGACACCTATGGGTGAAGCACCGCCGCCTGGTATGATGTAGGGCTTTCTGCCCTGATCCTTGAGATCCTTAGCTAGCTTCTCCATCAACTCATCAGCTTCTTGATAGCTGTCTGCTAGGAATATCCTAGCATCGAGTAGCGCATCTAATAAGACATTACCTTGCAGGTTAGGGGTTCCTGGAGGTGTCAGCACTATGTAGGCTTCTAGCCCTGCCTTGCGTGCTGCCGCAGCTGTGAGCCGTGCGTGATTTGAGTGGAACGCACCTCTAGTTATTAGCACGTCACTGCCCTTAGACAGGGCGTCGCCAAGTATGAACTCTAACTTCCGAACTTTATTTCCTCCTAGCGCTAACTCCATCACGTCGTCTCTCTTTATGAATAACTTGATCCCTAATTCCTTGCTTAAAGCCTTAACCTCCTCTAGGGGCGTAGGTAGTGTTGTGAGCTTAAATCGCGGGAACTGAAGTACCTTCCAAATCAGAGAGCGCACCCTTTAGATAGTTGAGTGAGGGCAATTAAATCGCACGCACTCAGCTATTAGGTGAGCTTTTCAGCTCGTGGTCGAGATATACTTGAGGACCTGCCTTGGCGAGGTTCGTTGACATAAACGTTGATGCAGGTGAGTCATTCGGGAGGTACAGGATAAGGAGTGAGGAGCAGGTCTTCAAGTACGTCACTTCAGCTGATATTGCTTGCGGCTTCCATGCGGGTGACCCGCGCACTATGAGGGAGACTGTAAGGTTAGCTAAGCAGTATGGAGTTGAAGTAGGTGCTCACCCAGGCTTCCCAGACCTCATGGGGTTCGGGAGGAGTGCCATGGAGGTCGATGTAGGTGAGCTTGAGTGCTACGTGCTCTATCAGGTAGGTGCTCTCCAGGGTGTAGCATCAGCTGAGGGAGTTCAGCTACTTCAGCATACTTGATAACCCAGAACTCACTAGGGTCTAGGGACAGCATGGCCTGCGTGAGTCACCTAGCTAGTGCCTCTACTTTTAGGTGACGGAGCAGTTATTTCTCTCACGTATGTACCTCAGCCACCGAATAGCTAAGTAGGTGCCTGCTGCCGTACCAGCTAGTGCTGGTGTAAGTGTTAGCAGTAGTGCAGCAACACCTACATTTTCTTTGCCAGCAATCGCCTCAAGTATGTTGCCGTACCGGAATAGCGCGATAAGCGAGGCTAGCTCGACTGTGACTACGACTAGAACTATGAAGAGTACCTTACGTATCAGTGACTCCAGGTATGGAGCGACAGCCCTACTAATACTTGAGGCTAGCTCGTGAATGGACTCCTTAGTTCTCTTAACTAGTCTGTGTAGGATGAAGGTGGCTAGGGGTATGCAGAGAAGTGCCGCAATTAATAGGGCCTCAGGACCGAGCCGCACGTACACCTCCGCTAGCGCCAGGTAGGTCAGCAGCAGCGTCAGCAGTATCTCTCCTACACTGTGCATGACCGTCTTGAACACTCTCTGAACCCAGCTGTGGACAGCGCCTTCTACTACTTTCCTCAGCTTTAGTGCCACATCGTCTAGTATCGCGGCTGCGTCGAGTGAGAATGCCTTAATCATCCGATCCAGTAGTTTCTCCTTCCTAGACGTCAAGTTAGCTCCAGTGAATGCACCAAAGATTATAGATAGGGCGGCAACAGCGAGAATGTGAGGTGGCGCTACACCTGCTCTGACAGCGTAGTAAGCTATAACTAAAGATAGCTCACTAACTGTAGATAGGTAGAAGCCTACCTCCATCCCGCGTCTCAGCCCCAGCCCTCCCGCTACTATTGATGAAGCAATGGTTGAGAAAGTATGGGCTAGGCAGATGATTCCCGCATACGCTACCACCAGAGCTAAAGCACTCAGGCCTACGTGAGCTGACGATATGTTGAGTCCCATAGACACGAGGAACAGAACTATAAATACTGCTCGTACTGGCTTGAACATCTTCATGAGGTCCTTAGATACTGTTATGCTTGAGGTAGTGAGGCCTGCTATAAATGCTCCTAAGGCGGGACTCATACCTAAATAGCTCGTAGCAAGACCTAGGAGCAGCCCATAGGATATTATGAATATGAGGCCGCTCTCGTCAGCTCTAACTATCTTTGAGAGCACTTTCTTAGCAAATTCTAGGCTTAAGAAGAATATGGCCAATCCGAGAGCTATAGTCTCTAACACGAGTATGTGGGGGGCCTCGGTCGCCCCCTGGATCATGGCCAGCGCAATAACGATTATTATGTCCTCGACAGCTGCGACCATTAGCACTGTTCTGTATATTTCTTTTCCGCTCGGCTTGCTGTCCTCGAGGAGCTTGTACGTGAATACCGTGCTTGAGAAGCTAGCTATCAGCCCTAGGACTAGAGCTTCTCCTGCTCCTGCCCCAAGGACCGAGGACACACCAACTGTTATGGGTACTGCTAGCGAGAGCTCCAGAACTGATATGTAGAGAGGAAATCCCCTGATACTTTCGAGTTTAGTTACGTGAATCTCGAACCCAATCTCGAAGAAGAGCAGAAGTATGCTGATCTCACTCAAGAATGTCAGCATGCCAGATAGCTCCTTAGGGACCTCTAGGACTGAACCTACAACTAGTCCTGCAAGTAAGTACCCAATAGCTGGGGACAGCCTAACCTTGCGTAGGAGCCCCCCGATAAGGAAACCTAGAGCTAATAGTACAGCGAAGATGGCGTAGGAAGAAGGAAGTGCCTCCACAATCAGCACCGCACAAGCTCATTAGCCACCTACTGACTGCTGTGCTCAGCAGCTGAAGCATCATGCATAACACAGCACCTTCCAGCACTAACCACTAGCTCACTCCCATATTCAGAAATTTGGTGAATTCCTGACCCTGAAGTCTGGGCAGCGTACATAGCAGCACCTGAGTACAGGGCTAAGTAATTACCGACTAACATAATAAAGTGCATGACCTAGTAATTAGCTTTACGGATCCTACAGTAATTGGGCTTAACGTGAGGGCAGCTTTCAAAAATTACAGAATAGTGAGGCCCCTGGACATTCAATCTTCAATAGATGCTCTCTCAAATAATGTCATTGCTACTGCCGCGCTAATTAACGCAAACGCTGCTAGAGCTGCCGCACTCGTTACCGGGTTAATGAAGTTGAGGCTCTCTACAGCACCTGCCACCCAGTACCTCACCCCGTATATGGCGTAGGTCAATGGATTAGCTAGAGCTATGAACTTCATCCAGGATGGCATAGTCCCCACAGGGAAGAATGCCCCACTAATAAACATAAGCGGCATCGTGAGCAGGTTGATGATCATCTGGAAGCCCTCCATACTGCTGAATTTAAGTGACATGGCTATACCTAGACCTGTGAAGCCGAGCGATGTGAGGAATATGTAAGCTAGTGCGATAGGAATGCCTAAGACACTCACCTTCATTGAGATCAGCAGGGCTAGAAGGAGTATAATTAGGGACTGGAGCGTATTGACTATTGAGTCACCTAGCATTCTGCCAAAAATCACGAACTTCCTGCTAGCTGGCGCAACGAGAGTCTCTTTCAGAAAGCCGAACTGCTTATCCCATATAACGCTGATGCCTGAGATAAAGCTCCCAATGAAAGCCACTACTGCAGCCATCCCTGTCACAATGAATGTCATGTAGTCGACCCCTCCGAATATAGATGTGAAGTAGCGCGATAACGCAACCTTCAGTGTTGCTGGATTAATCAACGTCGTAGATGCGTTACCTACCGGCAATGCATTAAGGTTGTTTGGGCTGAATATCGAACCAAAACCTATTCCTAAGAAGGCTAACCATAGTAGCGGCTGAATTATAACTGATGCTACCCTCGACTTCGAGGTTGCCCACCTCTTAACCTGCCTATACACCATAGCTGCTAATGCTTCAAAGTCTGTAGCACTCATTGCTACCGCCTCTAGCGCCTCCTAATATGAGGGAAGGCAGGTACGGCAACTCCCCCAATCGAATCCCTGAGCTCGCGCCCAGTCAGATGTAGGAATACCTCATTGAGTGAGGGGCGTCTATAGCTTACTTCACGAATGTTAATCCTGCTCATTGTCGCTATATGGAATATTTCTGGTAGGGCCTTCGTAGCGTCGTCTACTAATAGCTCTATTTTGCTGTCTCCTATTACTCTGCAAGCCTTGAAGGACACAA
>CAYQIX010000004.1:0-40083 GCA_964417765.1 uncultured Desulfurococcaceae archaeon | reverse complement strand
ATCCAGAAGCCATTACCGTCCCTAATACTGGCGTTCCCTCCCTTAATGTTTATTAAACCTCTGCTGTATGCTAGCCTCATAACCAGAGCTAGGAGTTCCCTAGCACTAAGTCCCGATACCTCACTCATCTTAACTCACTTGCTTAGCTCAGTTAACTTACCTCCTGTCGAAGTAGATGTTCTTTGCCTTAGCTGAGAGAGGTATCCCTAATACGTACTCAGCGTCAATTAGCCCTAGCTCCTTCGCCGCTATACCTATTGACAACATTATCCTATTATCTACGTTAAGCAATGAAGCAGCCTTAGCTGCTGACCCAACAGCTATGCCTAGATTAACAAGTGCCATGTACGTATTAATGTCAATGCCATATCCTGGCGGCTGCTTAAGCCCTAAGTCAACTACCTTAGCACCAATAAGTACTACGGCTTCTGAATTCCTCACATTTCCAGCATCCCTAGCTAAGAAGTGCCCGTATTGACTTGCTAGCTCTTCCATCTTACTAGCTAACTTCTCTAACTCCTCTCTATCAGTTACTACAGCAACAACTATATTATCAATCCCTTTAGCCTTAGGAGCTGTCTTAGCTGCAATAGCCATTAATTCCGCAACCCTAAGAACCCCACCTATGATTAAGTCTTTCTCCCTAATCATTTTAGAACACCTAATTCACCATACTTAGAAAATCACTAATAATGTTTGCTGAGGTACTGCGCAGATAACGTAATAACTCCGTAGGTTTCTGATATTTATAGAGGTATGATTATGCAGCCTTACGTAGTGCGTATAGTGTCTCTTAGGAGGAAAGTAGGTAAGACTACTATAGGGGCGGCTCTAGTCAAGGAATTGGTTCTGAGAAGTGTTAAAGTAGCTGTAATGAAGCATGCGCACGGCGGACTAGACGTAGATAAGGATACGGGCAGGTACTTAGGAAGTGGTGCTGATGCCATCGTTGCTGTAGGTCCCTTAGGTAATGCTGTGTACTTGCGCGGATTTTACGATGACTTGAGAAGCGCTATTGCCTTACTTCCTAGGAATTACGGCATAGTAATTGCTGAGGGATTTAAAAAGAGTAACTTTGGCGATATACTAGTTGTTGTTAGTGACCTAAGCGAGTTGAATGAGCTGAAAGAGGAAGCAACCGGCAATGTAGTAGCTGCTGTTATGATGAAGTCAAAGCAGCATGAAGTGCAGGGTGGCTGTAGCGTGAGAATCTTCAGACCCAGCGATATCTCTGAGCTAGCTGAGTTTATTATTGATAATGCTGTTAAATTTATTCTATCGCAAACACCTAGGCTCGACTGCAAGCATTGCGGATATTCTTCATGTCTTGAATTTTCCAGAGCATACGTATATGGTGAAGCAGTAAGTTGCCCTGTAGTAGATGATGTTAAGCTCATAGTTAATGGCAGGCTTGTATATCTATCACCATTTGTTAAGAAGATAATTAGAAACACTTTACTCGGCCTTATTTCATCACTTAAGGAAGTACCTAAAGTTGCCAGCAGTATTAAGAAGTTAGAGCTTGTGTTAAGGTCAAGTAGAGGGGAAGTAACTGAAAAGTGATAGTCTATCTTAAGCCCTGTACCTCAGCAACTTACCTGGTAAGCTGCCTGCGTGCCTTCCTTCCTCAACTACAACTACCCCGTTAATTACTACTGCCTTAATACCTGTGGGGTAGCTGTGGGGATTAAGGTATGTCGCATTATCCTTAATTGAGTTGAAGTCAAAGACGATCAGGTCTGCCTTAAACCCAGGCCTAATAATGCCCCGATCCCATAACCCTAACTTCCTTGCTGGCAGGCTAGTCATCTTCCTAATAGCCTCAGGCAGCGAAAGCACCTTCTTCTCCCTTACATACCTAGCTATCACCCTAGGAAATGCCCCGTAGTTGCGTGGGTGCGGCTTACTCTCGCCAGGCAGCTGTACCAGCCCATCGCTCGATATAGCTACTAGTGGATGTGATATTACTTCGGTTACCTCCTCTTCGTTCATACCGAAAACAACCATTTCGGTAAGTCCTCTATCATCGAGTAGGATCTTAACTACTGCACTCAGCGGATCGGTACCCCACCTGCTAGCTACTTCGTTCAGCCTCAGACCCTCTATATCTCGGTGGCTCAGTGATGAAGATATCATTATGTCTGACCACTCAAGCCTCCTGCTCCCCATGATGCCCTCTCTGATTAGGTCTGTCCTCAGCTTCTCTACTACTTCAGGATCGCTCAACCTACTTAGTAGGGCTGGCGTCCCTCCCTCTCTGACCCACTTAGGGAGTATTGCTGAGAGGAAAGTTGATGATGCCTCATAGGGGTATGCATCAGCGCTTACGTCCAAGCCTCTCGAAGCGTATTCCTCAATTATTCTTAGAGCGGTCGCTGCCTTACCCCAGCTGGCTTTACCAACGGCTTTTAAGTGAGATATTTCTAGCTTCACGCCTGTCTCCTTGGCTATAGTGATTACCTCAATGACCGAATCTATTAGGCCTAGTCCTTCATCCCTCATATGGACTGCTAGGAGACCTCCGTACTTAGCTACTGCCTTGCTTAAGTACGTTAGCTCATTAAAGTCAGCAAACATGCTCGGTACATATATTAACCCTAGTGACATGCCGAAGGCACCTGACTTCATAGCATCTTCAATGAGTAATGCCATTTCCTTGAGTTCCCTCTCACTAGCCTTAACATCCTCAGCACCTAGTACGGCAGACCTGACAGTGCCGTGCCCTATGAGGGCAGCTACATTAATGCTCTTCTTAAGTGAATCTAACTTACTCAGGTATTCACTAAAGCTCCTCCACTTAACTGGGAAGTCACTAGCTTCTAATCCCCACATGAATTCTCTTATGAAGTCCTTGTTCTTCTCAGTTACTGGTGCTGGTGATGAGCCGCAATTACCTACGACAATAGTAGTTACTCCCTGAAGTACGTAGTTATCTGCTGTAGGTACTTTAAATATCGATAAATCACTGTGATTATGTATATCTATGATCCCCGGGGATACGTACATTCCTTCAGCATCAATTACTAAGTCAGCTGGACAACCACTTAAGTCACCTAGCTTAATTATGGCGTCTTCAACAACTCCAATATCTGCTTTAAAGGCAGGAGCTCCAGTACCATCTATCACGTAACCGCCCCTGATTATTAGGTCATAGTGCGTCATACCCAACCATATAGTTGGTTAAATCGTAGATGATAAAGTATTCCCTACGTTAATTATTTGGGATTGCTGGCAAGTATATCAGTTGGGAGAGGTGTTGTGGGCATACTTGAGGACTTAGGTATTAAACTTCTATGGTTTGATAGTCTAGGAGCAAAGTGCGCTTCAGTAGCCGTAGAGACAAGCGCCGGGACAGTCATTATTGATCCTGGTGCTGCCGAGATGCAACCTAGCTACCCGCTTCCACTTATTGAGAAGTTTGAGCTCCGGAGGAAGGCTATCAAGGTAATTGAGAATCACCTGAAGTCAGCTATTGCAGTAATAATTACTCACTACCACTATGACCACCACTTCCTCCCTACGGATGCGGACATTGATGATGAGTACGTACTACTTAAGAAGATGCTCATCTTGAAGAACCCTAACAAATACATTAATGAAAGTCAGTGGGATAGAGCGAGGTTATTTCTCTCAGAGCTGCTAGCCCTCGCAGGTGAGACTCTCGATAGTTTCCTTATCGAGCCCCAAGAAGTAGACTTTGATGACCCTACTGAGGAGTTAAATATAGCTCTCTCGAAGGACTTCGGCAGTTACAGCAGCCGTAGGAAGGAGCTGCTGGCGAAGGGCAAGAAGTGGTTTACTAAGCTAGTCAGTGAGGTGTGGTCTAAGAAGCCATGGGTGAAGGAATTGTCACTACGCGATGGTACTAAGGTTGTTTGGGGTGATGGAAGAACCTTCGAGTTCGGTGACACAGTCATTCAGATTATAGGGCCTTGGTTCCATGGGATAGAATACGATAGGACGGGGTGGGTGTTGCCGCTAGTAATTAAGAAGCGTAATCACACAATATTTTACTCTAGTGACCTAATGGGGCCCTCAATAGAGGATTATGCGGAGTACATCGCTAAACTGAGGCCGGATGTAGTTATTCTTGATGGTCCCCCAACATACCTCTTTCCGTATATGCTCAATAGAATAAACCTTAAGCGAGCGATAGATAACGCTATAACCATAATTAACTCAAGACCTAAGCTCTTGATTTACGACCACCACTTACTAAGAGAGAAAAGGTGGCGTGAACGAACTTCAGAAGTATTTGTGGAAGCAAGAAAGGATGATGTACCTGTTCTTACGGCAGCTGAGTACTTAGGTAGGAGACCCTTAATAGATAAGTTGGGCTCCAGCAAGTAAAAGCGGCTGTGAAGACTTACACTAGTGTATTGAGGCTACAGCGATAAATTCATAATCGCTACCTTACGTCATTGTTGGAGGGCTACTACTGCTTGGTTAGTAGAAGGGAGAAAGCACTAGGCCTGTCACTGGTGATTACTGCCTCCCTATTGTGGGGCTCAGAGGGCGTAGCAACTATATTTGCTGTTAGCGGGGGCTTCAACCCCTATACCTTAGCTCTATATGTGCTAGTAATTGATTTTATAGTCCTATTTCCAATATGGCTGACTAAGAGAAGTGCTCCATGGAGTAAGGGCCTACTAATGTTCGGCTTATTGGTAGGTGGCGGGTTCAGAATAGCTTTTGCATACTCCATACTGATTAATGGCGCAGGTGTGGCTGCCGCTTTAGTTCACGTTGCGCCATTAATCGTTTCACTTGCGTCACCAGTGGTCTTTAAAACTAGGTTTGATAGCTTATCAGTATTCTTAGCTTTTATAGCTGTCTTGGGTGCGTACGTAACATCTAATCCTGAACTTAAGTTAGCTACGGCGATGGGCTTTCTAGTGGGGATGATCCCTGCAGTCATGTATGCTGCGCACGTAATAGTTTCTAAGTACTACCACAATAAGGGATTTAACACTGTGGATATTGTCTTTCAGCCTCTGCCTACAGCTTTCGTGGTGCCGTTGATTGCTACTTTGTTATTCAGTACCTCCATCATCTCAACAGATCCTGGCGGCCTGCTCTGGGCTACGTACATAGGTGTTGTGTGCTCTACAATGACTCTGCTGCTCTATATTGAGGGCTTGAGGTACATTAGCGCTACGGCTGCTTCAATAATAGCCTTACTGGAGCCCGTCAGCGCGCTAGCCCTTGCTAGCGCCGTATTAGGTGAGACCTACACCAGTATTCAGCTAACTGGCATAGTTGCTATACTAATAGCTACATTAGTTGCATCACTGAGGGAGGTGAGGTAACGCACTCTACTAGTTATTACACGGTAATTACCTGCGATAGCAGGCTTAATTCCAATGCCATAAAGGAGAAAAACCAACAGTCTAATTAATCGCTTAATTCTTTCTTTTACTGGGTGCTGAGTTGGAGCGGACATTCGCTGACGTTAAGGTGCTGTGGAGCAACATCTGCAGGGATGTCAGGACTCTTTATATATCTATGTCGCCCCATAAAGATACTTACTTCTCTTACAGGCTACTAGCAACGCTGAGCAAGTACAAGAGTGAGCTAGATGACCTAGATGACTTGAGGAGCAGGTTCCTACTTAAAGTTAAGGTCAGAAGGAAGGTGAGTGAGAAGGAGCTTGCTCATGCACCAATACCCTTGTCGCTCAATATATTATCAAGGATAGTGTCTAGGAATCCTGACATGGCTCTATCCGTTTACGCCGTTAGAGGCTTCAGAAATCCTAGGCTCCTTTCAGCAGCAATAATATTCAGTAAGTCAGCTGAATGGAATGAGGTAGGCATGAGATCCCTACTGATAATTCAGGACCCCGACACCAGCATATCACAAGTTAAGAAAGGCGCTAACAGACTCGCAAGGTTCATATGGTCTGATGTTAAGAAGAGGATATTGCTCTCAGCCATGAAGTACTCCTCTGTTGCTGAGGCACTGATCCAGTACCCAATACTAGGAGTTATATTAATTAGCACTAGGCCGGTGAGTGTTGAAGAGATAAGAGCCGTAGTGAGTGACGGAAGCGAGTATAGAGAGGTTAAGATACCCGTTAAGATGCCCTCATGGACTTTAAGTGACCTACCACATAAAATCATAGAGGATATAGAGGTTGCTATAGTAAAACCTGTTAAGAGCGGCATGAAATTCGCTACTAAGGGTGCATTCATTACTGGCCCACCAGGAGTCGGTAAGTCAGTTATGTCTGAGGCACTAGCATCGGCTCTTGGACTGAAGATAGTTGAGCTGAGGCCTCAGACATATAGATCTATGTGGTATGGCGCTACTGAGAAAATGCTTAATGCGATATTCCACCAGATAATTAAGAAGCGGAAGGAGATAGCCCTAGTAATTGATGATGCCGAATTCATATCGTCGAGGAAGTACACAATTCATGAGGCACATATTAGTGAAATATCAACAATACTCTACCACCTCCAGAGGCCTGACAGGCCCTTTACAGTCTTAACGGCTAATAATCCAGATCTTATTGACCCAGCTATTTTAAGGCCTGGTAGAATCGATGTAACTATAGTCTTAGGCTACCCGGACAGGAACATGAGAAAGAGAGCGCTTCTTAAACACATACAGATGTATGGAATAAAGATAGATGAAAAGTGTATTGACATGATAGTAGACATAACTAGATGGTACTCACTTGCGGAAGTTGATGCATTCGTGAGATTGGCTGCCGGCAAAGGCAACGGCAAAATAGGACCCGACGAGATTACGTGGGCAAAGAAGAAGTTTAATGTTATAGCTTCAGAACGTAACTCAATGCAGGACTACCTTAGGTGGTGGGCCAACAAAGCCCAAGGAATAGTAATAACTTACATACCGCATGAAAATGAGATATAATAAAATTGCGTAGTAACCTATTCAATTTCTAAACTTCTTGAGAATATAGATTATCCCGTCGCTAGCTTTAACCGCGTCACAGCATCCTCTAATGTAACAATAGGCTACTATGGCTGCTATCACTGAGTCACGTAGGTCCTTATGAAGAACACTTTCTGAAAAATTACTTACAGTTATTCTAACCTCTAGCAAGTCCAGAAGCTCCTGAAGAGAATTCACACCTGCAGCTACTAATGCACTGCGAGGATGTGTCTCAATTACTTTTATACCGAGTGACTTTAGTTCCTCAGCTATTAGCCATCCTCTTACACTTAACTCACGCATCCAGCTGAAATTAGGTGGAAACACTCTAAAGCCTCGCTTAATCATTAATCGGTCTACTTCTCTCATCTTAGGTTCCTTTGTGAGTGGAGAATCAATGGCCACTACTCGCACTCCGTCCTTAAGAATCTCATTAACTATTGATTTGTTCGTGTTTAGGCATTTTATCTTAGTTAGAAAAGGACTATTATTCTTTGATTCTATTACAGAGTATCCGCTGCACTTCTTAGGGCTCGCAGCGAGGTCTATGCCAGCGACTACTGTTTCCATCTCGCTACTTTCCTTCAGTACTATTGGACATTATTTCCTTTATCTTATTGATGTTTCTTTCAACAAATTTAACTGCCTCTTCAAGAGTCTTCTTTCCTTCTTCAGTTATTTCGTATGTCTTAGGCTGCTCTCTAGCTACTCTCACTAACCCTTCCTTGCTTAACTTATAGATTACTGTATATAGTGTGATTGTGCTAGGATTAAATCCGAACATTTTCCTTATTCTTCTTCTAACATCGTAGGCGTATGTAGGTCCATTCATTAGGCATGCAAGAACGTAGAGCCACAGGTTCTCGACCGTCAACTTACGATTTAGCCTAACTAGGGCTTTAAGCGATGACATGACTAGATCCCGGCTCTTTTGTCCTTCAAGGCTTGTCTCTAACTCGTGATTTATATATGTTTGCACATTAGTTGATTAGCTGTAAGATTTAATTACTTCTGAAATTCTCTTAATACACCAGTTTATGTGAAATCTCCTGATTCCTAGCAGAGTCAGTAGCCTAATGTAGAAGGGCGGCTTAAGCGGTGCACCAGCCGCTTGAGGGTGTCCCCCACCACCTAACGTTTTAGCTAGCTCCCTTACATTATACGTCCTACTCCTTAAGCTCACTGAACCTCGTCTTACAATAACTGCTATGTCTGCTTGAAACCTGCTCAGCAGTATATTTGCTATATATGATGTGAGATGTTCCTCGTTGCCTTTAAAGTACGCAACTATTTTGACGCCATCGACTTCAGTAATTACTGCTTTTTTAAGTGCTCTACTAAATATCTTCAACTCTCTACTAACGGCTCTCTCGACAACCTCCCTAATTTCATCATCGAGTACGCCTGAAAAGGAACTTAACCTCATAACAACATGTTTTTTCCATTCGTAACCTCCCTTATAGCCTGCGTAGCGCGCGAGAAAGTTTCCCAACCAGTGATCAAACCTCCACAAATCTATAGAGCATGCTGCCTTAACCAGGGTCTCCACGTCATCTCCTTTAAGCCTTAGGCACTTAGCTACAACACCTGCTGCACACGTACTCCTGTCAACATGCAGCTCGGCACCTACTTCCTTAATTTTAGTTACCCATGTGTCGTCCCATACGTGATGATCAAACCACCTAACTGATCCACCCGAGGAAATTATTCGCTTCAGCTGCTTAATGACCTTAGGCAGGGACTGCTCATTAACACCGATATCAGCTATGAAAACTCTAGAGCTATTAGGTACTTTATTAAGTACAGCGTGTAGTTGGTGCGGTTGCGCAAAATAAAACCTATCAACATTACCTACATGCTTAAGAATCAATGCAGCAGATGATAGACCGTCAAGATCTGTGTGTGTAATTACTACTACCTCTGATTGCCGCGTCAAGCTAGCTACTCTACACGACGTACACATTATCTGCCACCACTCCTCTATGCGCTCCTTTATTTGACGTGGTATCTCTATTAGTGGTTATGCTCACTTATAAGTTATATTCCTGCTCTTACTCTACTGCATCTAGGGAGAGTAAACATTAAATGCCTGGATTTCTGCGATTTACTACATTAAAGAAGACTCTTTAGCTGCCAATTACATATACTCAGGATAAAGTTCAAGTAACATTCCTTCAATCGCTATAGGCTTTAGCTCGCTCACTTTCTTTAACGCTTCCTCAAGTCTTGCTGACGAGTTGCTGTATATCTCCATAAGTAAATCACCTTTCTTCACTTTATGACCTCTTTTAACATATAGCTTAATCCCTGCGCCTTTGTCATAGGGTGCACCAGCTATTCTGGCTAATGTCGTTATTGGTCTATTGTAGACGCCCGTTATATAGCCCTCGATAGGTGCCTTAATTTCTACCTTATGTTTACCTACAGGTATGTCGTCAGGCTTTATGTTGGGGTTACCGCCTTGAGCACCAATTATTTTCTTGAACGTTTCATATGCCTTTCCACTACTGAGTATCTCTTTAGCAAACTCCCTACCTGCACCCTTAGGTGCTACGCCAGCCATCTCTAACACAACTCCCGCTAGGGAAATAGCCTTCTCCCTAAGTGACATTGGTCCACCACCTAACAGTGTTTCAAGAGCCTCCTTAGCCTCTAGCGCGGGTCCTATAGTATATCCTATTGGTTGCTCACCGTAAGTAAGTGCACACCTGATATTTAGCCCTAAGCCATGGCCTACCTGGGTAAATATTGAGGCAAGCTTCCTGCCCTCCTCCAGTGACTCAACTTTAGCACCCACGCCAACAGGTATATCTATGAGTAAGTTCTTTACGCTCATACTCAACTTCTTAGATAGTATCGAAGCAATCATCTGCGATAGCGGGTCGGCCATCAACACGTACTCTACTCTTATCAGTATGTCGTCAGCAGGAGCTAGATTAAGTGTGCCGCCCCATATTATGAATCCATTTACCTTCTTGGCTAACTCTAATACTTCGTCAATAGTAAACTCAACCTTAGCAAAAACCTCCATAGTATCAGCTGTACCTGCAGGTGAGGTGATAGCTCTTGAAGATGTCTTAGGTATGAATATACCTGCTGACGCTATTATAGGTACAGCAACTATTGATACCTTAGAATTGCCGGGCACACCACCTATTGAGTGAATATCATATACGGGCTTATCGAACTCTAGCTTGTTACCTGTCTCAACCATTGCTTTAGTCAAGTATATCATCTCGTCTATGTCCATACCCACACTCATCTGCGCTGATATGAAGGCTGCGATCTCAACGTCAGTCAAAACATCAGAAACTATGTCCTTTATAATACTGTATATTTCATCATAACTCAATTTACCCCCATGCAACTTCTTCTTTATGTACCTTACCGATGGTGGTGTTACGTAGGGGGCCAACTCAACTTCATTAGGTCTGCCTAAGGCATCATACAATTGCTTAGGCATGGATATGATATTGCCCTTTAATTCATAGTCAATCCCCGCGAATACTGTTAGCTCCTTATTTCCCTTAATGATCTTTACCCTGCATCCAGGACATATGTCAAGTGCATGAGATACATCACTACTTATGTAAACGAGCCTTAGATTCCCTAAATCTGTAGGTAGAACATCTACGTTTACCTTCATACTTTATTCACCTCAACAACAACACAATTAGATTATAATTAATTAAGTAAATTAACTTATCTCCATAAAATCTAGGGGCTGGAACAGGCTAGAGACTTACTTTCGCGCCGTACCTCTTACTTTTCTGGTAAGTAACTTAAACTGAAGTGTCAGTAGCCGCTCAGAATTTATGAGCTTTGACGTTATGTACAGCATTATGGCAGAGAATATCAGACACCATGCTATAGCTGCGGGTCCTACCCACATCAGACCCTCTAGGTGTGCTTTTAGCACAAGTATTGGGGATATAAACGGTGATATAGCAACCATAACAGCTAGAGCTGACGTGCTCAAGGATGATAGATCTATGAACGACAATATGAGACCAGGTATAATTACCAGTATCGCCAGCTGCCCTATGTATGTCTGTGAAGTCCTGACGTCAGGTACTATAGAGCCTAAGAGAACACCAAGAGAAGCAACTGATATTAGTGAAAGAAACGTTGATATACCTACGAAAGCAATAAGTGATGGATCCATTGTGAATATATTGATAGCTGATGTAGCTACTGATGTACTACCTGCTACCTCACCTAATTCCCCAGTACTTCCTATGCCCTTAAAGAGTAGTGACATATAGATCATGAAGCCTCCCATATATGAGATTGTAGCTAGTACGACTAGAACCAGAGTCCCCAGTAACTTACTTAAAACTATTTTAAACCTAGGTATTGGCAAGGTGAGCAGTATCTCGAGAGTCTTCTCCTCATTCTCCACAGCCATAGAGGAGGAGGCTACACCTAGTGCTGTGGAGACAACTATCAGCGGAGCAAAGCCCATTAGCATGGCGGATGTAGCTAGAGCTGAGAGTGCTGAGGGACTTATCTCTACGCCCTTGAACAATATGGCTAGGTTAGGCACTACAGGGCTTGAAACAAATGTCGGGCTAATACCTCTTAGAGCTGCCACATATGCTCTTATGTATGAGTTCAGGGCTTGAGCAAAGCCGCTGATTATTGATGCAGCAGCCATTGAAGTCATTGAAATACCTCTAATAGCTGTCTCAACTTTAACTGTGGCTGGCACCAGCTTACTTATATTCTCGCTAAACCCGCTAGGTATTATGATAGCAAATGTATAGTTGCCTAACTCCAGA
This sequence comes from uncultured Desulfurococcaceae archaeon, assembly GCA_964417765.1. Taxonomy (GTDB): domain Archaea; phylum Thermoproteota; class Thermoprotei_A; order Sulfolobales; family NBVN01; genus B83-G16. Next base: position 28,399 of record CAYQIX010000004.1, on the reverse strand, counting down.
AGCTTCCTAACAGCTGTGGGACTATATTCGTGAATCACATTGACTTCCTTGGCAAACGTTTTTGCAAATTTAATAACTAGGGAGCTGTAGTTGCCTGAGTCAAGGTCGCAGATCAGTACTTTAGCTTCTTTAGACTTTTCAGTTACCTCTCTCATGGTCTGGGTAATACCGTAGTTATACACGAAGCCCATTACTGCAAATATGACTAAAGGCATTAATATGACAGTAATAATTATTTTCTTATCCCTTAGTGTGTTCTTGATCTCCTTAGTAACTAGCTCACCCAGTGGCATGCCTCACCACCTTAACGAACACCTCCTCTAGATTCTTTGCATCGTACTCGTTTATCAGCTCTTTAGGAGTACCTATAGCTACTATCCTGCCTTTACTTAGCAGTGCTATCCTATCACATAGATACTCAACCTCAAGCATATTGTGCGACGAGACAATAACTGTTATACCATACTTCTTTACGTAGTTCTTAATTATGTCCCTTACGTAAACAGCATGAACTACATCGAGACCAGATGTTGGTTCGTCCATGATAGCCAGCTTAGGTCTCACCATCAGTGTTCTAGCGACCTGCAGCCTCCTCTTCATGCCCTTACTATACGTGCCTACATACCTGTGTATTGCCTCACCTAGTCCAGCAAGCTTAATACCCTCCTCAACCACCTCCTCCCCGTAGCCGTAGACTCTCGCCATGAATCTCAAGTACTCGTAGCCAGTTAAGTACTTATAAGCACCTGCTTCCTCAGGCAAGTATGCAATTAGCTTTCTCACTTCATCACATTCCTTTACGACATCTCTACCAAATACCCTTACCTCACCAGCAGTAGGTCGAAGGAGCGTAGCTAATATTCTGAGCGTAGTTGTCTTACCTGCGCCATTAGGACCAACCAACCCGAATATCTCACCTTCATCTACTTCGAAGGAGATGTTATCTACTGCTACTACATTGCCGAAGACCTTCCTTAGATTCTCAACCTCGACGGCCACAGCCACATTATCACCATAGCGTAACATGTTCCTGACATTAATAGCATCTCTATTTAGTTTACATTCTCCTTAATTCTTTTGCTATCTTAATTAATTTTGCAACTACCTCTGCAGCTGCCTTACCAAATATGTTTATCATAGGTTCCTTACCCACATCACCCATATGATATACTATGTCAGGTACCACACCTCCAGCCCTCTTAATAGCTACCTCCACCCCCCATGGTATTGACGCACCTTCCTTAGCCTTCACTTCAGGGGGTTCTTCCTTCCTATCATAGAAGGATACTTTAAATCCGAGCCTTTCAGCAGCCTTTAATACTTCTTCCGAGTACTTAACGTTAAGTACTGCTCTCACATTCGGGTTAAACTCCATCGCTTTTAATATAGCTCTCGCGAGGTGTGATGAAGCGCCGAAGGTCGGCGGTCCTACAGCCTTCACCTTCTTCCCGTACTTAACCACTCTACCCAGTACTCCCGCTACGTCTTCAATACTTCTAGCATAGTGGCTTGGCAGAGCCATTACGACATTCATCTGAACTTCAGGAATTAATGGGTTAATCAATTCGCCATGCTCTTCAAGAATTTCTATCGCCCTTGTTAGGTCCTCTATCACTCTCCACCTCTCAGCTGGTATGGCAAGCCATGCTGTAGGGTGTACTGGGCAGTGGCCTCTACCTACATCCTTCAGCCCGTACCTAATAGCTGTAGTAACGAACTCCTTAGCTACCTTAACGGCTTCTATGATGTCCTTACCCTTAGCGAGCTCAGCTGCTATAGCTGCTGAGAACGTACAGCCTGTGCCGTGGTAGCAGCCGTCAGCTATTTTCGGGCCTGCAAATTCTTTAAAGTTACCGTTGTAATACAGGACGTCGATTGACTCACGCCCTTCTATGTGACCTCCCTTAACTACGGCAGCTTCTGCACCTAACTCCTCAACTATGTACTTAGCCGCCCTCCTGGCATCGTCTGGAGTGCTTATCTTGATGCCAGTTATTCTCTCGGCCTCAAACTTATTCGGTGTTACGACTGCCGCCAGCGGAATTAGCTTATTAATTAGTGTGTCAATAGCTTCAGGCTTTAGTAAGGGCGCACCTGACTTAGCGATCATTACGGGATCAACAACTAGCGGGAACCCATACTTCTTAACGGTCTTAGCTACAGCCTCAATTATCCCGGAATTACTCAGCATTCCCGTCTTTGCAGCATCGACACCTATGTCGTCAGCTACAGCCTCGATTTGAGCGATGACAACCTCAGGCGGTAGGTCGTAAGCCAGCCTAACCTCAATAGTATTCTGTGCTGTCACTGAGGTAATCGCTACTAGTCCATGCACACCTAATGCTGCAAACGTCTTGAGGTCAGCTTCAATACCTGCACCACCACCGGAGTCCGACCCTGCTATAGTTAAAGCTCTAGGCACGCGAACCACTCATTAACCCCGTTCAGTAGTAACTATAGTAAATTAAATTGTTGCAGTAGGTCTAACTCTGCCTACATTTTATTTGAACAACCATTATGGCTTTAGCTGCATATAAAGGCAGAACTACTTCATCACCAGTAAATATTTTTGCTTTTATGAAGCTGCGGCTATTCTCAGTTATATATAGCTCATAACCCACGTCTATGCCTAGTTTCTCCATAATACTGAGAACGCTTGCTAATTCACCTGCTACACGCACAATCCTTACCCTAGATCCAGGTCTAAACTCGATTAAAGGCCTGGCACTTCTAATTGCTGTATCCAGCTCTGCGCCTGGTATAGGGTTCCCATGCGGGCAGAGCACAGGCTTCCCAATGTTAACGTATATTCTCTCAATAAGTTCGTCAGGAAGGTGTTCCATTAGGTGCGCTAGCCTATGGACCTCAAAGTTATTGTAGTTCAGATACTTCCTAAGCCATACTTCAATTATTCTATGTTTCCTAATAATTCTCTCAGCTATCTTCCTTCCTTCACCCGTCAGTTCAGCACCCTTATACTTAGCCCACCTAACTAATCCCTTCTCAACAAGCCTGGAGAGAACCTTAGATATAGTTGCAGGTGTCACACCAAGCTCACGCGCAATAACAGTTGTACGTGCTTCGCCGTATGCCTCATGAACTCTATATATGGTTATTAAGTAATCCTCAACAGCCCTACTAGTCTTCTCAGCCTCCATAGATCTCATACTTCCTGCCATTACGCACAACCCACCTTGATTAAGCTAAGGCACATGCACACATCATGCTCACTGACAGTTTGATTAGTATTGGACGTGGTGTATCAGTCAAGGCTGATTTCCTCACACCTCAGTGCCGCCTGAGGTCATCACTAAGTATATAGATTGGTAATTTACTTTATAAATTACTGCACCATGTACTCTATATACCAAATCTTTATTATCACAAATACTATTATGATATCACGGGTGAGAACCATGGTCAGGGGGGTTAAGATCCAATGAAAACCCCTCTGGCCATGGTTCTCATTTTTTAGATAATCAGATATTACCGTCTAATGATTCCCTCGATAACTCTATCACTCACAACTTTAGTTACTACTACCTCAATGATTTTCCCGACGTATCTTGACGGAGTTCTGGTAATTACGTTTATCACTGGGCCATGAGGAAGCGTATATGCTATTAGCGTATTACTTCCTTTAGAGGTCACGCCTACTGCCTTCAGCACCTGACCCACTAATTTCTTCTTATTCGCGATGTTCAGCTTTCTCACTACAAAGTAGAGCTTCCGCGCATGTGACTTGACTGCTGGGGGCGGCTTAGGGTACCCTTCAAACGCGGTATTCTTTAGTGGAGTAAAGCGATAGAGAGTTACTTTCTCAACACCTAATTTTGAGATTTTCTTTAGTACTTTAATTGTTTCTTTAACTGTCTTCCTAGTCTCGCCAGGAAGGCCGTGGATAACGTAGACGTATGGTCTAAGCCCCTCTCTAGCAAGCATTTCGACAGCTCTAACGACTTCATCGACAGTTGAAGGCCTTCCTAATGCCACATGGTGTTCGTTACACCCTGTCTCCAGCCCAATATGCACTGTTGTTCCACGTAAGTACTTCCCAAGCAGCTTAGCTACTTCTTCATTAACTAGGTTTGGCTTGATGTTCTCAATCATCACGTACACTTCTCCTGAAGAAACTTCACTGATATTAGTAACTCCCTTAAGAAGAGATTCGATAGCCTGCAAGTTAGGTGGTGGGCTCCTTGGATCCGTCAGTGGCTCAGGCGCTACAAGCCGGTCCCTGCCGTAATCTAAGAAGTCAGGTGCACTTAGGACTATCCTCTTCACACCTATTTTAATTAGCTCCTTTACCTCATTAATGATGCTGCCTGTTGGCCGTGAGCGTGCAGGGCCAAACAGGGCTGGCACCGAGCAGTAACCACACCCAGGAGGTATATTTACAGGGCAGTGGAACCTATCTCTAAGACTCCCTTCACGGCATCTCATGCAGTTAATACACTTCCTCCCATTAGCTAGGGGTAGTGTTGGCCTGTAGTAGTTGCTGCAGCCCCTAACGACCTCCACATATACTCTAGCACACCACCAGTACCTATATCTAGTTACTAGTTTTGTAGATGGCATGTATTTCCATATAAGCTGTGGTGGCGCGTACGGTGGCCCGGGATTTCTTATTAGCTTATTTCCTTGCTTGAATATTAGGTTCGGTACTTCTAAGGCGCTACGTCTTCTCTCTAAGTACTCGAGCAGCTTATCGATACATACTTCTGCTTCACCCCAAATTACGTAGTTAAAGCCTGAAGAGAGAAGTTCAGCATAGTCTACTGCTGAAGGGCCCCCAGCTATCGCATTTCCCTTGGACCATACCTTAACCACTTTCGCCATTGATCCTACATCACTGCTCATTCCTGATACCATGAGTACTTCGTAGTCCTTGAGGAGCAAGGGATCCTTAAGTACGATATCGCATGTTGTCAGCTCTGTTTCATATCCGAGAGCTTCAAGAATGCCTGCCACTAATCTTGGACCTACACCCACCACATCTAGTGTCGCAAATCGCTTACCTGCAGTACCCGCACCTAAGCAATCAACTACTAGGATTCTCAATACGCGCGCACCTGCTGCTCACGCACTTACTCATTACCTTACGCTGCATTTAAGTGCTGCAGTAGGCAATACACATTACATTCTGCATAGTTGGTGTAGGTTCATCTGTACTTGTATTAGCTTAGGTGCCTCACCTAGTAAAAATCTCGCTAAGCATACGGCCTATCTCACGCGTTATTATCGAGAAAAGATCCTTAAGCCTTCCTGCCCTGAGTTCTCTCCACAGAAATGAGAACCTTATGTAGAACTTCCTGTACGCATACATTATCATTTTCCCTAGCTGCTCAGCAGTAAAGTGGAAGCCCCTCATAACTGGCTTTATGGTTGTGTAGTGCTCCCAGTTCCAGTCAACTATTAAGTTGTTCTTAACCGCTAGCTCAAATAGCGGCGTACCTGGATATGGCGTTAGGACTGTGAATTGCGCGTACGCAGGATCAAGCTTTATTGCGAAGTCGATGGTCTTTCTCATGTCATCGATAGTCTCCCATGGAAAGCCGAGAATAAAGCTCCCTGTAGCGAAGCCCTTTAGTTCCTTAATCCATTGAAATACCTTTAATGCTTGATCTAGAGTTATCTTCTTACCTATCTTATTTATAGTTGCTTGCGAAGCTGACTCAACACCGAAGTACAATGCAATACAGCCGGAATTGTAGAGGAACTTCAGGTACTCCCTATCAACGTGATCTACTCTAGCACCGCAAGCAAATGTAACGTCTAAACCTCTCTCTTTAAGGCCTTTCACCATGTCGTACATGAACTTCCTATTAACTACAAGCTCATCATCAGAAAATACCACCTGCTTTGCATTGTACTTCTCAACTAGGTACTCTATCTCTCTAACTACACTCTCAGCTGACCTGAATCTTATTTTCCTGCCCCAATAATAGGACGTTATACAGTATATGCAGCCGTAAGGACACCCTCTACTAGCCATTATGTGGGCTATTCTGATTGGCTTATTAAATAATGTATACTTGTCCATAGGTAAGAGGTGCCGCGCAGGCCATGGAAGCTCGTCGAGGTCCTGAATAAACGGCCTTGACTTAGTAACTACCACCTTCCCATCTCTATCTCTAAAGGCTATGCCATCGACCTTCTTTAGCTCATTAAAGTCCATACCTTTTGATTCAATTGTATTCACTAACTCTAGTGTAGTGTACTCGCCTTCGCCCCGAACGACAATGTCAGCTCCATTATTTAGTGCTTCCTCATACATGTACGTAGGGTGAGTCCCACCAACTACTATTGGGACGTCAGGTAATTCCTCCTTTAATTTAAGTATAGCTCTATAACCCTTAGGTGCTGTCGGAGTCTGTAATGAAATACCTATTAGGTCAGGACTCCACGACTTAACCTCAGCAATAAAGTCCTTCATCGTTATCTTAAGTGTTGGAGTATCAATTATCCTTACTTTATGCCCGTTCTGCTCTAGCACAGCAGCTATCCATGCAAGACCTAGAGGAGGTGCATTCATTCCTGTGATTCTGTAGATTTCTAAGTGATGAATATCAGGCGGCAGTGCTAGCAATACCTTCATACTGTTTTTACCCGGACTTAGTTTTATAAACTGGAAATTAAGTAGGGTGGTTCAATGAGTGATTGCTGAATACCATTGGGGTAGTTTATTAATTCGCTTGCCTCAAGTCTACCCTTAGAAACAAATTTATCGGTTATATCTTAAGTGATCGAAAGATCTCGAGCCCATGAGTTAGAACAGATTTAGTTAGCTTACCAAGTATCGGTGACGTTATGAGCAATTCATTAATGTTGCGAGGAATTACAGGAAGTATCTCACTGAGGAATTTCTTGCTTTCCTTCAATATCTTAAATAAGCATGTAATTCCCTTTACAACTTTCTTTATGTCGCCACTTAGTGCTAGAGCTCGGGTTAGCTCTATTAGTGCCGTATAGCATGTAGGGTACACTTCAGCTATCTTCTTAAGAACATAGACAGCATTAACTTTAATGCTGCTGCCACCAACCGACCCGCTTATGTAGAGGTATAGTAAGTTCGTATTTGCTACTTCACGACACATACCTTTGCATGCTTCGCAGTCAAATGTGTCAACAAATAGCACTCCATCAACAACATAGACAGAGTTCTTTTTCCTGATTAAGAGCAGGTCGAACTCTATGTTTCTAACTTTATATATGACTAGCCTCGTCTTACTCAATGCATTAGCGACCTTCCAGAATCTCTTCACTCTAAATTCCGTAAGCCCTAAGGTATCTCTCAAGAAAATAGAGTTAGTAGCTGGGGGATCCCTACACGCAAGTCCGTATTTAAGGCAGTTCCTTACCTGTGAGTCTATTGACTGAAGCACTATGTCTATAAATTCACATACAGCAACATCTCTGATCTTACCCACCGCACCCCTACCATAAACTAGACATAACCAACATATTTATATATTAGCGTACAGCCTCTGGTTACGCTTTAACAGTTAAAGAAAGTCTTCAATGCTAATCCATATTCAGAGCTCGAGTCCTCAATCATCAAACTCATCTACAGCGGAATCATCATCTATAACATTACTGGTATAGAGATTAAAAATAGTGCTTTTCTTAAAGTGTTTGCAAGTTAAGCACTCACTTCCTCTTTACAACGTAGGTTACAGTCACGACCACAATTAAGACTGCAATTGCTATGCCTGCTATGATTCCTAGTGATGGTACTCCTGGCGCAGCAGGCGTTGTTTGAGTCGTGTAGCTAGTAGTTGGTGAAGTGGTAGTCGGGGTTGTTGTAGCAGTGGTTGTTGAGGTCGTGGTAGTTGGTGTGGGTGTAGTAGGTGATGTAGCTGTTGTGGTTGGACTTGTCGTAGTTGTCGGAGTAGCAGTGGTTGTAGTTGTAGTAGTTGTGGTTGTTAGTGACGGGGACGTGGTTGTGGGTGAAGCCGTAGTAGTTGCGGTAGTTACGGTTGTGGTGGGTGTAGTAGTTGTTGTTACATATACGTAATTTATCTTTCGTTCTGCACTTTCTGCTTTATATCCAGCCCAGTCCTCTGCTATAGCTTTAATGGTAATTGATGAAGTGTTTAGTGCTGGTATTATTGCTTGATAGCGATTAGGTCCTGTTCGTAGTGCATTAATCTCATGCCACGTACTTTCGCCTTCCGCCCTATACAGCAACTTAACGCAGCTTAGACCCCAGCCTTGATCACTAGCTTTTATTGTTACTAATACTTGATGTCTGCCAGCTATTGGTTTAGATGGTGAGATTAGCCCTATACTCACCTCAGGTGGTGCGGTATCGTTGAATGAGGCGAGAATTATCCTAAAGTCACTGCCTGGCACCACATCTGTTAGTACCTTATATACCAGGTATTCACCGTAGCGATATACCGTGTAGTTCTTGACTAGGTGTACATCACCGTATAGCTTGTATGCTGTAGCTGGTAGTGATGCATTTACATAGAAGTATAGTGACGCATTCCTTAATTCTAGCTCGAAGTCTCCGCCAACTTCAACTCTATGTATGTACACCGTCATATTTTCGTTATAGTATACTGTAGTTCCGTTCGCAGGTTCTGCATTAAATGATGACGTATCGCTAAATACATTTCTTCCCTCAGGTGCCTTAACTTCGACTGTACCATTAGCGTATATGTAGACTGCCCTGAAACCTCTGTAGTATGGTCTCCCGCCGCATGCTGTAGTTGTTGTTATGAACCACACTCTATTGTTATACACTGCGACAGCATCTCTATGTATGTGACCTGCAAACACGGCTACTACTCCTGGATGTTCGTCAATTAACTTCATGAATTGCTTAAGCGAGCTGAAGTGTTCTCTCCAGCTACTGTAGAATTTGCTCATTAATGTATTTAGGTTCTCATACGTCCCTGAGTACTCACCTGGATAATTAAAGATTGGGTGGTGAAGTAGTATTATGGTTGTTTTATTGGCATACTTGTCGAGGACCTCCTTAAGCCAGCTCAGCTGCGCCGTATCTAGATACCCCTCAGACCCGGTGTCAAGACCTATTATTGTGTAGTTTCCAAATGATCGAACCCAGTACGGCTTACCTACGTACTTACCGTAATACGCGTGAAGGAACCCTGCCAGCGTACCGACTTGAGCATGGTCATGGTTGCCTGGAACAATGAAGGACGGTTTTCTAAGCTGATTCGTAATGTAGTAGAAGTCCTTAAGGGATAACGTATCTGAGCCTATATCAACGCAGTCTCCAGTGCAGAATACTACATCAACGTTAGGTAGCGCATTAGCAAGTGTAATGTATGTTTCGTACCTCTCTGATGAGGACATGCCATCAAGGAATAGACCTATGTGCGTGTCAGTTACATGGAATACCCTAATTACTGAAGGCCACCTACTTAACACCCAGATAGACCTTGGACTCAGCAACTTTACTTCTTCACCATTTGCTTCACCTTTAACAATTACGTCGTAAAGTTCAGGTTTCATATGGCTGCTCAGCTTGACTGTAACGTACACGTAGCTAGTTCCTATAGACCCTTTACCAGCTATCAGTACTCCACCGTCAGATGTGCTGTAGCTAAGGTTAGGCGCAATCAAATCTATTTCTTTTACTGTAAAGTTCTCTCCTGCTGTGTAGATAGTTATGTTTAGTTCTTCACCAGCAAGTTTTATAGCAGGTGATGAGTACCTTGGGTCGCTTATGTAAATTTTTCCGCTTACTTGAATACGCACGTATGACGCCGCCGGTGCTGCTAAAGCTAGCGCAGTTACTACTAGGGTTAGTAAGGTAATAGCTAGTAAGTAATTCTTCTTCAACTTTCTATAACCTCAAGGATGTGTTGAGCTGAGAAATTAAAAATGTATCATGCAGGTATGTTAGTTTTGCTTAATTAGATTAGCTAAAATGGTGTGACCGTATCACGAATTTTAGATTACCTCGCACTAGTTCATTTTATGCGACAGCCTCGAACTCTATTTCCTCCCATCCCTTCCTTGGAAATACTATCACGTTGCTAACTTTGATGTATACTCTCATTCTATTACCTGTCTTTACTTCTATGTCAGGGTCTAGGTATGCTTTGATGCTCTGGCCACCTATCCTTAACTTTACTTGAGTAAACGCGCCGATGAACATTGTTAAGTCGACAATGCCTGTTAATTCGTTTGCTTCGGTTTCCGGCTTCTCTAGGTCGAAGTCTTCAGGTCTCATAATAGCTATAGCTTCATCTCCCACGTTCAATCTGTAACCCTTAGCTATCCTACCCCTTATTATTATACCATCATCTACTGCCAATTTCACTCTGTCACCACTTACATCAATCACTCTACCCATTAGAGCTGTCGACCTACCTATAAATGTAGCAACAAACAGATTGCTTGGATTCATGTAGACTTCCTTAGGTTGCCCTACCTGAACTATCCTGCCATTATTCATTATCGCAATTCTATCAGATAAGCTCATAGCTTCCTCCTGATCGTGAGTTACGTAGATAGTTGTTATTCCTAATCTCTTCTGCAGCCTCTTAATTTCTTCTCTCATCTTAACTCTCAATTTAGCATCTAAGTTGCTTAGAGGTTCATCTAGAAGAAGTACTTTTGGCTCAATAACTAGAGCCCTAGCTAGTGCGACTCTCTGCTGCTGACCACCACTTAATTGTAGGGGATACCTGTCCTCCAATCCTTTTAGCCCAACTAATTCTAAAACCTTCGTTACTCTTCTCCTCACCTCGTCTTTAGGTAGTTTCCTCACTCTCAAACCATAAGCAATATTATCGAATACTGACATGTGAGGCCATAAGGCATAGTTTTGAAACACCATTGCAGTGCCTCTCTCATAAGGCTTCCTGTACGTAACATCTACATCGTCAAATAGTACCCTACCTTCGTCAGGGAATTCAAAGCCAGCTATTATTCTCAGCGTAGTTGTCTTACCACACCCTGATGGACCCAATATGGTGAATAACTCGCCATCCTCCACCTCTAAGCTAACATTATCTACTGCTACGACCTTACCGAATCTCTTGGATACGTTTTTTAGGATTACTTTAACCAAGGTCACACCCCAATAAATGCGAACCTCTGCTTTAGGATGAAGTTCGTTATTGTTATTACAGCTAATTGAATACTTATTATAAATACCGCCATAACAGCTACTAAGTTAGGTCCTTCAACGTAGCCGCTGTATAGGTACTCGTACATTGTGTACGTTATAGGTCTTTGAGCACTCTCGATGCTTCCTAAGGTTACGCTGACGCTGGTCTCTGCCATAGAGTATACGAAAGATACTAGCGCACCTCCTAAAATACTTAATCCAAGCAGAGGTATCACTATCGTAACTAGCGTTCTCCACCTTGATGCACCTAAACTCATAGCTGACTCCTCTAGTGCTTCGTGAATCTGCTGAAGACCAGCGTAAACAGCTCTAGTAGTGAAAGGCGATCTCCTTATTGCATAGGCGAGTATTAGTAGCAGCCATGGACCTGAAGTAAATGGATCTAGTAATGTGCCCTTGAACGGAGCCCTAGAAAATATTAGGAAGTACCCAGTAGCTATAGCTAAGCCAGGCACAGCAATAGGTGACGTTGCTATAGCGTCTAGTATCCCTAAGCCAGGTATCTTACCCCTAGCTACTACATAAGCTGTAGAAACGCCCAGCAACACTATGATTATTAATGCCGAACCAGCATAGAGCAGGCTATTCTTTATAGACATAAATAGCACGGGATTGTTAATCATTTCACTAAAGTACCTCAGAGTAAAGCCCTCAGGAAAAGTCTTCGTCCATCTCTCAGCTAGAGCAAAAATAAATACCCCTATCTGTGGGAATGCTGTAAATAGCATTAACGGTAAGAGAAGCACATATATTAGTGCCATACCTACTATTCCAGGTCTCCTAGTCCGTGGCTGCCACCTACCTCCTCTAACAATCATAGCATACTGTCTCAAAGATACATACTTTTTTATCGCTAGGAAGGCCGCCATAGCTAATGCCAAGAGGAGAAGTGAGAGAGCAGCTACGTACGGAGGTATTTCTCCAGTAATAGCAGCTCTCAAGCCACTGAAGATTTTAAATGATATCATGTCGAATTCTCTGAAAGCGATAGGTGCACCAAGATCTTCAAGAGAGAATATGAATACTATTGCCGCACCGGCAGCAAGTCCCGGAAGTGATAGAGGTAATGTTACTGTCCTGAATAACTTAAATCCCCTAGCACCTAAATTTTCAGCTTGCTCCTCTAAGCTAGGATCTATCTGCACCATGCTTGCATAGACATTCAAATATACTATTGGCCAGAACGTCATTATCTGAGCTACCATAACACCAGCTAAATAGTCAATGTATATTATGTATGGTAGGTGGAGCACATTGTGTATGAAGTATGATATTATGCCGTCATACATGAACATCTTCCTTATCACGAATGCATTAATGAATGGAGTAAGAAGTAGTGGAACCATAGCTAGTATCCTAAAGAACATCTTGCCAGGGAAGTCATATCTTGCCATAACGAACGCTACTATCAATCCAAAAACGCTCGCTCCGATAGTTACTACTACTGAATTAATTATGGAGTTTATGACTGCTCCATAGTTAGGTCCAAAGAAAGCTATGAGAGTGACATTTTCACCACCCATAATTATATGCCTTATTATCACGGGGGCTCTAGTCGATGAAAACCTAATCATTGAAGGATCCTGAAATAAGAGGAGTGGAGAGTAAGCAATACCTGAAATGCCAGGCACGAGAGGAAATATAGCAACAGCGGCCAAGGGGATTATTAGAAATAAACTAAAGAACACTATGGGAATTACTAACTGAACAACCATAGCACTATCTAGATAAAAGCGCAATTTCCTCAGTAGGCGCACTTAATTAGCACCCCCAATCCTTCTATAATGAGTAATGTTGAAGATTTAAAGACTTATTCTCAAGAGCATGTGAAGCATGACCATTAAGATATTAAATAACTATGGTTTTGAGTTAGTTCATGCTGTTGCAATATTAAAAACCATTGTTTATTTCCTAAGTTGCGAAATCGTCACTATTAACTGCTAAGCTCACTCAGCACCTTCTGGTACCTATCTGATGCTGCTTTCTTCCATGCAAGCATGTAGTGATCTATAACCTTAGGATCCTTAGCTATCTCTGATGTAACTCTTATTGCATCCTCCATTGTAAACGTTACTTTCTCACCTGTCAGTGGATCCACATAAGTTAAAGGCGAACCTATTTCATTAAGATACTTTCTGAATTGATCCTCTGTGATTTCCTTGTTAAAGTACTTAGTCAGCAGTGTTCTCCATACCTGCTTTAACTCGCTATTTAGATCCACTAGGACTGCCTTAAAGTAGTACCTCATTGCGCTTTCGTACATTAAAGCTAGGGTGTCATTGAATGATATTTGTGTTGTTGTTAAAGCTGTTTCAAATGCTTCTTTAAGGTCTGTCCTCTTAGCTCCTTCAGGGGTATTGAATACGTTTGGATTTGCTGGCAATCTGTTGATATCTGGGTCCAGCCACACCTTCTGACCTTCGGTTAGCACCCAAGCAATAAATGCTTGGGCTGTCTCAGGGTGCTTAGAAGTAGCAACTAGAGCTATCGGATCACCATTCACTATGGTCTCACCAGAGGGGATGATGTATTCGCATGAGGGATTCTGTAGGTGGGCAGTATATCCGTAGAAATCTATTGTAATTCCCACAGCTATGTCGCCCCTGATTACAGCGTCCCTAACATCACCAGATCCCGAATACACCTGCGCATTTGCTGCCATGGCTGTAAGCAGCTTCCATCCCTCCTCCCATCCATATCTCTGCAATATTATTTCGTACATCCTAGTATTACTCGTTGATTGAGTTGGATCTGCTATGCCCACTGCTGGAGCACCGTATTCTATCAAAGGTCTGCCGAATGTAGGCGATCCTAGATCAGACCAGCTCTTAGGTACTGGCAAACCGTACATGACTAATTTATCATGATTTACTGTGAAACCAAATGAAGCTATAGCAGCTGCTACCCAATAGATGTTCCCTTTGTCATCAACTCTCTTCATTGGTGCCCCAGCTATCTTATCGGGTATCTGACTTACCGCCTTCAATACTTCAGAAGAAGTTAGTGGTGCTAGCAGCCCTCGATTGTACAAAACGTCGAATAGTGTAGGACCACCTCCCCAAGCAACATCGACATCTTTTCTTTCATTTATGTATGTTACCCACCATCCAGGAGGAAGCTGCAGCCACTTAATAGCAACGATATTGTATTTCTTGGCAATGTCACTCTTTAAGAAAGCGTCCTCAGTTTCCTTGAGTATATCGCCTGGGTGTCGAGTGAGGACCACTAGGGTAATTGCTTCAGTAGGCTTAGTTGTAGTCGTTGTTGTAGGTGAGGTCGTTGTTGTCGCAGTAGTTGTCGGTGTAGTAGTTGGTGACGGTGATGTAGTTGTAGTAGTTGGACTTGTCGTAATTGTCGTTGTAGGTGAGGTTGTAGTTATAGTAGTTGTTGCTGTTGGTGATGGTGTCGTGGTTGTTGCGGTCGGGGTGGTCTCTGTAGGTGTTGTAGTTGCTGGTGGAGCTCTAGTAGCTAAATACCCAGCAACACCAGCAACTATGATGACTATTAGTACAAGTGCTACCAATAGTGTTTTTGATGCCATTGAAGTACACCCAATTAATTTTAAAGTGATAACTAATTAAAGTACTATCCCTCTTATTCATCTAATTATGAAACACAATGTTTTATTATTGAGTCCGGCGAACTTAATATTGAGGTGTTCTACTTTATGAAAAAAGTAGGATTAATACTACTTAGCGTCATTGCACTAGCTGTACTCTTAGCTCTACCAGCTACTGTATCGGCTGCGAGAGTGCCAGGAATAGTGATCCTGCTTGACCTATCACACATGCAACGTACTGGCGGTGTTGAAGAGATAATGAAGATTATACCTGAAGCTCACTGGGTGATTCTAGTAAAGAGTGAAGAAGACATAGATGCGCTGCCAGCATTTGTCAAGAACTATGCTAGTGAAATTAGAGTAGGTGAATTTACTTCTGAGAACCTTGAAGGAGTGGATATGGTCATAATAGGTCAGCCACAGACTCTACCAAGTGAGGACGAAGTTGCCGCTATAGCTGAATGGTTTAACTCTTCTCAAAAAGTCATATGGCTAGCTGGCGATAGTGACTACCCTGCACAGGGTTCTGAGACATCTCAGGAATTCGCTAACATAATCCTAGATGCTATAGGGTCGCACCTGAGATTGGATTACGTATCAGTTGAGGATCCTGTATCATGCGCTGTCAAGCCTTACAGAGTTATAGGTATTGTTGACCCACCTAAGGAGCTGGCCGTCCTAGGATATGCTGCTAAAAAAGTACTATTCCACGGACCAGGAGCTGTAGCTGTCGTTTTACCTGACGGAACATGGGCTAACCCACTAACTAACCCAGTAAAGAACGTCTACGTTATTGTGAGAACTACAGAGAATGGCAGGATAGTTGAGCATCAGCCAGCAGGACCTGGGGCTCCAGGACATCTGGGTATTGCCTATAGTGTTGGAATGGAAGGCAAGTTCCCATTGCTCGCTGTTGAGGTAATGCCGAATGGTAACAAAGTAATAGTTAGTGGAGAGACACCTTACTCAGGTTATCAGGCAGGTGTCACATGGACCTACTATGGCCAACTACTTGATGGACTGAGGTTCTTTAGGAATATAGTGCTGTGGGCAACAGGATATATGGGTGAGTTAAAGGCATATCAAGAATACTTAGACACCATAGGTGCAATAGACAAGAAAATAGCTGAGGTATCTGCAGCCGTAAGCAGTCTGCAGACCTCAGTAAGTGACCTCTCAGGAAAGTATAGCGCCTTAAGTAGTAAAGTCAGTGGCATACAGGATAAGCTCGATACACTAGGTAATAAAGTCGATAAGCTGGCAAGCGATCTGGAGAGTTTAAGCAGTAAGATCTCCGAGGTATCTGGAGACGTATCTAAGTTAAAAGGAGATGTAGGCAACTTAAACACTATGGTAAGTGATTTAAGTAGCAAGGTAGAGGGTGTAGCTGCCTCAGTAAATACGCCTCTCTACGTATCGATAATTGCCATAATATTATCTCTAGTAGCGATTGCGTTATCATTCGTAAAGAGGAAATAGTGTTGTGAGAGTACTTAGTAAAGCAAACTAAGTGTTTTTCTTCATAGTTAAAAAACAGCTTCAGCTCCTCCTATCTTCCTAAGTTTTGATCTTTCTATTACATACGCAGTACACTCAACTACTTCTAAGGCGCGCTCCTGCTCAACCTCACTTAGTTTTTCTTCTGTAATGAACTCTTGAACGAAGCGGTTTGCCTGCTCGCTCACGATGTAACGTGTTAACACTCCACTAATCAGTCTCCCAGCATACCACATGAGGAGGACATTAAAATCACCTACTCTAATAACAGCTATTACTGCCCTATCCGATGACAGCTCCCTCAGTTTTTCAAGTATTTCATGCACTTTTCCACGCAATGACATACTACTGCTTGAGTATCTGATGATTAGTAGCTGAGTCAGAGGGTTCGTAAGCAGTGATTTTACTTCCTCAATTATTTCTAGCTTACCAAACCTAGTTTGTACTATTGATAAGTCTTCATCTTCAAGCAATTCAGTTGAGTTAGCATATTCTAGGTGAAGCTCGCAGTCCGTACAAAATAGCCCACTAATTGCTTCAATGCATTTACTACCTGTCAATACACCTCCCTCAATATTCAGAAAGCAGTGAGTTGGTACGCCGCTTCGCAGGTGAATCCGTAGAATAAATGTCCCTTCAGGTGCTCTTCCCCTAATGAAAATTTTACCAGTAAATGACCTAAGATTCAGCTCTAGTATTAGCTCACGCAGAAATCTCCTTTCAACTCTAGTGTTTTTCCCTAGATGACCACTATTCATGCAACCTGCCAAAAATAAGGGTTCTTTGGAGTAAATATATGAAAATGAGAAGTTCAAACTTCATGAACCAGTGCTCTCCTCCATTATGCCTGATCTGGTAACCCTCAGTACCTTATCATGGAATACCTTAATGCCGTCGTCTGTGATTATGAATGGGTGCCTCCTCATGGAGTGAGATGTACCCCTCATCTTCCATATTATCAGCGAGCGCTTCAGTTCCCCTTCAATCTCATCGAGGTCCAGCCTTATTATGCCGTCAACAGCATGTTCTACGCCAGGCCCTCCAAAACCTCTCTCAGTTACTGATACCTGTGAAACAAGTATTGACGTAGTACCTAATCCACTCAACACTCTCTTCAATCTCATCACAGTCGCCCTAGCTAGCGACGGCTTCGTTAAGTAGAGCGTCGATACTGAGTCAACGACAACTCTAACCGCGTTGACGTCCCTTATCGCCTCTCTAATAACGTCAATAAGCATGTTTACGTCGTCAGGATCCCTAACAACATATCTCTCCCTCTTAGCTGCCTCACCTATGCCTGCCGTAAATGCATCGACCATAGCGAAGAGGCCTTTCTCCTCATATGGCCTTACATCCCAGCCGAACTGCGCCATATTAATCCTTACTTGCACTGGATGCTCCTCAAGAGCTACGAAGACTCCTGGCTCACCGTTCTTCAAGCCATTCCAGAGGTACTGCTGCCCAAAAATGGACTTGCCGGTTCCCGGCCCACCAGCTAGTAGCACGACATTTCTCTTAGGTATGCCTCCATGAAGGATCTCATCCATTCCAGGTATTCCAGTCTTGATCCTTTCTACCATACGTGAACACCCAAGCTAAAGATATTACTGAAGCCTAATTAATGTAAGTACATAGACCGTATAAGCAGATACTCCTAAGGTGTAAGTCTAGTATAAATAAGCTGGACTATGTACATTAAGTACATAACTGCTCCCAGAAACATTAATGAATTATTTACTGCTTTGCTTGACGACTTAAAGAGTTTGAATGAGTAATTGCCATTGGTAAATGGTGCGAATGGATTAAATGGCTTATATGTCATCAAGTCACCTACTATGTGAATTATTAAGGCTGAGAACATTATTGAGAAACCCAAGGTGAAGTCATGGATTATGTAGTACGTCGCATAGCCAAATAAAGCAGAAAATACTAGCGCAAATAATATGTTGTGAGTGTACTTCCTGTGACCAATCTCTAGTTTTAGGTCAATATCAGGCAGAGATGAAAAGAGAGCGGATACAGCTACTATTACGCTGTAGTGAATGTTGTAAAAATTAAACAGCATACCCACTACTGAGAGCACAGTCAAATTCAGTCCTGCATGCCCTCTCCAATTCATTATAGGTCCTCAGGAATTACTTGATGCAAGAAGATAAAATAATAACATTGAACATCGACCTGCGTAGTTCATGTACCAATCGAATGATCAAATAGCATCAAGCACACGCTTGATAAAGTAAAAGGTATTAAGCAGGTAAATGATTTTCTTGAGGGTGCCGAGCTGGATGCTAGTAGAAATAGAGAGAGTGCTTAAAGACGATGACCTGGTAGGTAAGGAAGTAGCAGTGAGAGGATGGGTATATAGGAAATTCTGGGTTGGCGGCAAGATATTCATTAGAGTTAGAGATCATTCAGGTGTTGTTCAGTGTGTAATTGATAAGTCTCTAGTTGATGAGGCATCATGGTATGCAGCAGAGAAAGCAAATATGGAGTCCAGCATTGAGGTAACCGGTACCGTCAGGGTAGATAGGAGAGCTCCTGGCGGTAAGGAGATTACTGTATCTAACCTCAGGGTTTACGGGTACGCACCACCTTTTCCGATTAAGGGTGGTGAGGATGTTGACTACTTGCTAGATAATAGACACCTGTGGCTTAGGTCAAGAAGAATGACTGCTATCATGAAGATAAAGCATAGCGTCTTAAAAATAATGAGAGAGTGGCTAGTAAAGAACGGTTGGTGGGAGGTTACGCCACCTATACTCACTGGCTCAGCTGTTGAGGGCGGCGCAACGCTATTTGAGGTCAAATACTACGATAAGAAGGCGTACTTAAGTCAGTCCGCCCAGCTCTACCTGGAAGCATTGATTTTCTCACTAGGCAAGGTCTGGTCGCTGACACCCTCATTTAGAGCTGAGAAGTCGAGGACTAGGAGGCACCTCTCAGAGTACTGGCACTTAGAGCTTGAAGCCCCATGGTACGATATGGAGGACATGATGAAGGTAGCTGAGGAACTTGTCGCATACACCGTCAGTAAAGTTATTAAGGAGAGAAAGGAAGAGCTTGAGTTCTTAGGTAGAGACGTAAATAAGCTAAAGGCAGCTGCCGAGATCCCGTACCCGAGGATAACGTATGATGAGGCAATAGAGCGCCTAAAGGCTAAGGGATTTAAGATTAGCTGGGGCGAGAATTTAGGTGCTGATGAAGAGCGTGCGCTGACTGAGGACTTTGATAAGCCGTTCTTCATAACGCACTTTCCAAAGAAGATAAAGGCATTCTACATGAAGCTAGATCCCAATAACCCTGAGGTTGTGCTCGGCTTCGACTTACTTGCACCTGAGGGCTACGGAGAAATAATTGGCGGGTCCCAGAGAGAGGATAACTACGATAAGTTACTTAATAGGATACTTGAGGAAGGACTTAATCCAGATGACTACAAGTGGTACCTAGACTTAAGGAAATATGGCAGCGTTCCTCACTCAGGCTTCGGCTTGGGTGTTGAGAGGCTAGTAATGTGGATTGCTGGCTTGGACCATATACGTGATGCAATACCGTTCCCGAGATTTCGAGGGAGGCTATATCCGTAAGAGCTAGTTTCTCAGCTAGCTAGCCACTTAATTATGTTCTTTACTTTAAGTCCTTCGTAAATTACATAGATTGCAAATGCGATCGTAGCAATCAGTACAATAATATCTACATTGCCGTAGAGAAGCATGTAGGCTATTATGAATGCAGCAAATGATACTGACACTGGTATTAACTTGGGAATTGGTGAGTTATGTAAGAAGAAGTAAATGCTCAATAACGGATCATCAGACTTGACAGCTTCGTATCTTCCATCTGGAAGTTGCCTTACGAGGCCGTACGACTTGAGCCTATCAAGGTGATACTTGACTGTTGAGGGGGATTTTAGTCTCACTATTTCCTGCAGCTCCCTTACACCTAGGGGTTTGTTAGATGTTAGCAACACTAGATATATACGAAATGCCGTCCCAGTTACTACGCGTTTAACCCCCCTCCTCAAGCCCTAACCTCCCCTAATTGCCATCCTATAACATAATTCAAGAAGTAAAATTTAATTTACCTTAGCGGCCTAATAATTGCTAAGTAAGCAATTAATCCAGCAACAAGCGCTATTGCTACAGCTATAGTGACACTGTACTCTCTAGGTAAGTACCATTTCTCATACTGCCCTCGATGAAGCACTGCTGACACCGTCGTGGTGGTTGGCGAAGTAGTCCGCTGCTGCAGGCTTTCGAATGACTTAGCTAAGGTACTCACGGTCAGTTCAGAAGTAGTGGTTCTTGATGGCGTCACTGTTGTTGTTGCAACAATCTCGTAGGTACCGGTTGATGTAGTAGCGGGTACCTGGTAGTAAGGAGTTACGGTAGGAGTTACCTTAGTTATAGTTACTGATTCCCCCATAGCACTTACTTTTGAAGGTGCTAGAGGGACAGCGTGCACTTCTACAGTACCATTTACGTTTCCTAAGTATGCCGTAAGCAGATCCTTAACCTCTGTCTCGACTTCACTAATAGGCACTTCTTTTGAGGCTTCCACTACGAGTGAAACCCTACTTATAGTTATGCTACCGTGCTTTACTGGCGGACTAAAGATGCCGTAAACTACATAATAGTAGTTCTCAGCTGCTGTAGAGGTTCCTGGAGAACCTACTGCCTCACCGAATGGAACATGAAGCTTTAAGGGAACAACTAATGCTTCAACACGGTATATACAGTCAGCCCTGACTTTCATACTTATGCTTTCGGATAACGGCAATTTCCTCTGTAGTATAGCTTGAATAAATGCCTTGCCTGATGACCAGACGTGCTTACCTGTATCGCTGTAGACAATCATATCTAAAAGCGGTGGTGTGTAGTATATTGAGGCTTCCGAACCGTTAGCAGGGATTAATTTGGCGGTCAGCTGCACTAGAAATTCTCTGCCATCTGGTAAGTATGTAATGTTTAGCATTACAATAACCTCCAGTGCTGTACCCTCAGGCTTGACAGCTTCTGGAGACGAAATAAATAAACGTTTTACGAGAACACCTGTTAGGCAGCTCTCATACTCTGCTGATGTGTCAGTGCTTGCGAATCCCATAAATAACACTAAGGACATAACTAATGCAATAAGAGCTGCCAGAGCACCTGCTTTAGCTGCTGAGTGGCTGATTGCCATAATTCATTACCTTTAATAGACTACGCTTTAGTCTTAAATAATCTAGAGTCTCGAACAGGTACTTCCTGCTGCACTGATTCGAGAAATGAACTTTTTAACCCCTGCTATAGCAGGTGTCGGGTAAGTACGTGGTGGATACCAGTACACTACTATCCAAGTTGGCTGGCGAGATAGCTCGAAAATATGGTGTCCCAACTCTCATATTCAGAGGAACAATATTCAAAATATCAATTGATGGGCATAGACTTGTCCCCACAGAATTTATAGGCTATGTTGGTACCAGCTCCACTTTTGCTATATTACCTGGTAACGGTTCTGAGTACATGGTTTGTAGCGTAAGAATAATTGTGGAGCCGCAAGTCTTCAGACAAAAAATAAAGTCTACTGGACTTATTGAGATAGCTGAGTGCAGCGACGGTTTAAGATAAATTAAATAGCATTTAAGCATTAAAAAGCTGTTTTGCTGTTTTGTTATGAAAAAATAGTGTTATTGCTTACTTGATTAATTTCTCAATAGGTATATAGTCGCCTGTGTAGCCCATTTTCTCTAGTATGTGCTTCCAGACCTCAAATGCCTTCGGGTGCTTCCTCCACTTCTCGGAAGCCGGAATTCCTACTACAGCTACCTTCATGCCCTCCTTAGTGTCAGCATTCGTGAGTGGAGTGCCGTCAACCGTCATCATACATACTAGGTCTGGCACCATAGCGAGGGGCTCGTTCTTTTCATTCCAGACTATCATGTTCTCGTTCTTGAAGTCTATAAATAGCTTCCTGCCTGCGAACTCGCTCTCACCCTCAATAACGGTCCTGCCGAAGTCAAAGCCGCCAACCGTTCTTGTCTCGATCTTAGTTATGGTTCCTCTAAAGATCTCGAATCCTTTAACTACCTCTACGACCGCCTTCACCGGGTCCTTGCCTGCTTCTTTAGCTTCCCTAATTGCCTTGCCTACGTTTAGTGACCTAGTCACAACTCCTGGCTCCATGTAAGCCTTTAACTGCCAGCCAGTCATGGTCCAGGTGCCGAAGGCAGCTGTCAGTTCGAAAGCTACTGTTACGTATCTTGCAATAGTCTCAGCCATGTGGCCATCAAGTGGATTTGCCAGCCACGCAACCACCGAATTTCCATTTCGGTCAGCTAGTATTAATGGTGAGTTCGGGATACCGTAGAGATTGTAGAGTGTTGTCCCTAACTCAGGTACTGCCCTGCCTCCGGTACCGTCAGCGTCGACTAGCGCTAGCTTTCTGTGAGCTGCTACATACATGGGAGTGACTATGTTGAAACCTCCTGTTTCACCTGGCATTATGTACTTGAACTTGACTCCTATTAATTCATAAAGCTTCTGTAGTGTATCGAAAGCGTAGAGTGCTTGAGGACCGAAGCCCTTCTCCTTAAGAGCCTTAGGAGAGCCGATGCCAGCTATCATAGATACATATTCATTGTCACCTACCTCATCAGGGCTCACAAGCGGTATTGACTCTGCTACCTTAGCTATCTCGTCGACAAGCATTAAGCCATTCTCGGGTGACCCGCCACCGCCAGAACCTAAGAATGTCGCACCTATCACCACATCTTTTAGATCGTTGATAGTTAGGTTCCTCATTTAGAATGCACCACGTTATTTTAGAGTAATCTTTAATAAAAACTTCGTGATTAATTACTTTCAATATAGTTGCATAATTTGAGTTGTAGTATTAAGCTAAAAGAAGAAAATTAGTTTTAACTAGCTTATTGGATTGAACATTCTGAGCTTAATCATCGCTTCCGCTGTTTTTAGTGCTGCACCAGAAGGGTCTACTACGGGCTTACCTACTATTTCTTGGACGTCCTTAGCCAGACCTGAAAGTCCTGTGCACCCAAGCACGACCACCTCGGCACCTTCACTAACTACTTCCCTAGCTTTTTCAATTACAGCAGCCTTTGTTTTCTCTAGGTCCTCATCTAGCTGCAGTACCGTGAGGTCTATACCCTTTAGTGAAACTAAATACTCTCCATACCCTAAAGCTCGTACTCTTTCTTCAATCATCCACAATGCATTATTACCTACTGTAACTATCGCTATTTTTCTACTAAGCAAACCCGCAAGTGCTAAGGAAGCTTCGCAGGAACCTACTACAGGCTTCTTAAGAATTCCTTTCAGTAGATCTACTGCCGGGTCCAGGAAGCAGTTCACTATTATGGCATCGTACTTTCTGTGCAGCTCGAGAGCTCTCTATAACTAGGGGTATCACTTCAGCGTGAGCTTTAGGATCCTCCACACTCGGTGGACCTTTAGGGAGTGACACCACGTCTACATCTGTTTCAGGTGAGGCAAAACTTAGGAAAAGCTTCCTATCCTGCTCATCCCAGAATGCGCATCGTAGACATAGTTGCAGAGCCTCTTCTAGCACATATGGAAATAAGTAAAAGCGAAGCCCGAAAAAGCGCTACAGAATTACTCAAGCGAGTAGGTCTTTCAGCTTCACTTGCGAGGAGATTTCCGAGCGACTTGAGCGGGGGTCAAGCACAGAGAGTAGCTATAGCGAGAGCTGTAGCAGAGAAGAACCACCCTTGACTGAGGTTGAAGAAGGTCATAGAGTTAAGTGTTGGCTTTACGTGAAGAAATGATTCGAATTACAGTTCTAAGGTGGAGCGAGAAAAATAATTACTTATCATTTTCTTCCAAGAAGAGGCCTTTCTACAGCATAGTAGAGTATTAGGTAAAGTATGATGCTGACAGCAAGACCTCCAATAACTCCGTAGGGCAGCTTCCCAGCCCAAGAAAGAATTCCTGTTACTATCCAAGCAATAACTCCTGCTATTCCCTTAGTTTCAATCTTAGTTCTCATTCTTTCAACTATCCAGAAGTGAGCAATCTCCACGCCACCGAAAGGTACTAGGAAGTGTGCTAGAACTCCTATCATGAATAAGATCCATGATATTCCTCCTGCGCCAACAGCCGCAAATGCTATGCCTATTATGCCACATATCAATACTGCCTTCTTCCTGAGCAATTTAATTACTGGATGAATAGTTGTAGCTAATGCTAGTCCAGCAGTATATGCATTATTGTCATCAGTAGTCCACGCTGCTCCGACCCAGGCCACTACGCCCAGGACCGCAAATGCAAGTCCGAACTTTACGAATATTTCTTCGTAAGGCACTTGAATCGTTGCAGCTAGTAATGCACCCATAACCGGTGGTATGGCACCAACAAAGTACGCGAATGGCAAGGACACAACTGTATCTCTTTTACTCTTCAGGAATCTCGATACATCTGATATACAAGCTGTGAAACCAGCCCACATCCCGGCAGCCATGAGCATTGCATCGAAGAATCCCATACCTCCAGGGACCTGACGGCCGAGAACTGCTCCGAGCCCTCCGGGTACCTGACTAACTGCTAGCCATACTGCAGCAACCGAGATGCCAAAGAATAGCGGCATGGTTATCCAGCTCACTAGTCCTATGTGCTTGATTCCCATGTACGCAGAGGTCAAGAATACGACACCGCAAATTGTTGATATTATAGCTCTAGTGATCTCAAAATTAGGGCTACCTAATGGTATTCCAAGAAGCGTTGTTGTTATTACTCTACCTACTATGTCAGCCTGAAGACCGTACGCTACAGTTGCTAAGAAGAACACCAAGGCTCCAAACATCTTCTGCCCTACCTTACCCATAGGGCGCCTTGCAAGCGGGTATGTTGCCAGTCCCTCCCTTCTTCCGACCTCCCCAACAAGTATAGCTATTACAGAGTCAAACATGTAGCCAGCAAAACATGCGACGATAGCGATAGTTGTAGCCGTATTTAATCCTATGGTGTATCCACCAGCTATTGAGAACAATGCGGTCCACATACCCACAAAGATCCAGAACATGCTTACCCAGTGTAATCTCATTGTCGGTGGAACAGGTTGGAACACATCTTCTATATCATGCCACTCGCCGCTAGTCTGATGTGATGTAGAATGATTGCCCATAATAACCCTCAAAGATAATGACTATTCGAGTATCTTAAATACTTTACTCACAAAAGATTAAACAGGTATTTGAAGAGATAACCAGTATTTTAACGGATATTTGAATGGTTATAAAAATATTGCTTTGATATTTTGCCTTAACGTTCAAATAGTAGTCTAGATAGGTAGCTTAAAGTCGGTATTCCTTATCTTTGGTCTTGGAGGTCTATATGCTTCCTTGCTGTGGCTCACTCCCATTAGCACCCAGGATATAGCTGTGAATATTGCTGCTCTTAGGGGCTCAATTACTGGAATGTCTATTCCCTTTTCTTTCAGCCTTCTCTGTGCTTCATCAGCCAGTGCCGACATGCCAGTGCATCCAAATACGATTGCGTAAGCACTATGCTCACGATACGCTTTCTCGCATGCACTAACGATTTTCTGTAATGTCTTCTCAGGTTCTTTCTCGAGCTCTAGTACTGGAACGTGAATTGTCTCGATAGAAGCTAGGTGCTGCAGTAGCCCATACTTAGCTAGGAGAGACCTTATTAGTGGCTCTGTCTCAGGAAGGATGTTTATTATTGAAAATCTATGAGCTATTTGTGCAGCTAGGAAGCACGCAGAGTGATTTGCGCCGACTACAGGGATCTTAACTACTTCTCTCGCTGGCTCTACGGCAGGATCTCCGAAGCAGTCAATAACTACTGCATCAAATCCGTTTTCTTCAGCCCACTTGACCTTCTGTAATATGTAAGGCGCATTGACATACTCATCGTAAGCACTTTCTATCGATGCAGTCCCTTTATCGAGAGTTACTACCTCCATCTTAACTAAGCCGTTAGTTTCTTCTTCTAATTTCTTAGCTAGGTTTTTCCTATCTTCTATAGCTGCCTTAATACCCTCTGTGTAGATTATTGGGACTACATCAAGAAGTTTTATAGTTCTCGGCATGTTAACCCCTTATTCGTATAGTTGAGAACAGTATATTTGTATTCTCCTTATATTCTTTGTTGAATAATTTAAACCGTATTTAAGCTCATTCAATAACGTGCCAAAAGCAGTTAATAACAAAAATGAAAATTTAGTTATTTTTATTGATACTCTGACGTTAATGATTTCACTTAGGCTTAATCACCGGAAATTCAGTAACTCTCTTCTCTATTGGTACATACTCAATGTCAAAGCCAAAGTGCTTCGGTCCAAGGATCTCTAGCCCTTTAGGTGTCTTGAATGGATCGCGACCTCTTAAACCAACTACTGATACCTTGGTTTCTTCCTTCAGGTCTGTGTTCGTTATTGGCTCACCTGATTTCGCTTCAATAATTTCTATTATGTCAGGACTCGTGGCTAGTACTTTGTCGTCGAACCACATAATGTGATTCTCATTCTTGAACCATATCTTAGCTGTATGACCTGCGAACTCATCTGTTCCCTCAATGTATGTTGTTCCCCACATGTAGCCTTCGCGGTCCTCCCAATCCTTCTTCTTCACTACACCTCTAAATAGGACCCATCCATCCATTTTCTTAGCTACTGCAATAGCGGGATCGTCGCCTTTCTCCCTAGCTTCTCTAATAGTCTTACCGATCTCATAGCATTCGGTAAGTGTGTTCGGTATTATTATTTTCTTTAATTCTTTTCCTGTTATTGCGAAGTTTGCACCGCCAACGAGGCCAAACGCGCCTACGCTAACTAGCTTGCCTAGCCTCTCAGCCATTAAGTAGTTTATAGCTCTGGCAATAATTGACTTGTTACCGTACTCATCAACATATACGGCAGGATATGGCGGTAAGTCGTATAGGTACGTAGTTATCTGAGCTATTTCGGGAATGGCCCTGCCCGCGTAGTCGCCATTGACAACCATCTTACCTAAAGATAGAGCAGCATCAATAGGTCCTGGCGTATTACCTCCTCCAATTTCTATAGGTACAATTACCTCGATCTCGATACCTAGATACTTCTCAAGCTCCATGACCGCTAAAGCAAGTAATTTCTCAGCTAGACCTATCTTCTTAATAAGACCTAGCTCTTTCATCCTCTTTAGTACTTCCGGAGTCTTAGGTGCTATTGAACCCATTAAGTAGGGAGTACACACCCAAGCGTCATCCCTAACCTTGCTTACATCATGAATTATTATCTCACCATACTTTTCGATATCTTCTAAAAGTAGCTTTAAGCCAGCCTGTGGTGACCCGCCGCCGCCAGTACCTAGGAATGTACAGCCTCTGACAAAGTCTTCTACATCAGTTTTTGTTCTTAAGACAAGGTCGCCCATGACGTGTACCTCATTAATATCTCTACTACCTACATATAAATATTCAATACTTAGAAAGCATATACTGATTGATTTCTTCCTCAAGGTATCACGTGTTAAAAAAGTAAATACAATAGTGCTTTTATTTTATGGAAAAAATTTGATTTATCCCATACTCATCAAAGCATGTAATTTTGCTTATACGGTCAGCGGCACACCTAGCTTAGTTTTAGCGTGTATTATTATTAGTAGCCCGAATATTATAGATATACCTGAAGCTATTGCAGCAATTACACCTATGGTGGGTGCTCCCTGAGTGAAGAATGGTGCTACATATACCATTATACCTCCGACACCTGCTGAGAATACCCACCAGCCGAAGGTAATGCATGCCTCACCTGCCTTAACCTTAGTGCTCGCCCTGCTTACTCCTATAGCTGTTAGCGCTGAGAATATGACTAACATCAATCCTACGATTACGTACATTATCTCGGAGTATATGAATCCTGAGAATGCTGTCACACCCATTATTATGATTATTATGCCCATCACTAGCGCGATTATAGATGATGCTATTGGGAGTTTTTTAAGTGATTTGAGGTCTTCCTGTGCAACCATCACTTGCTCACCTCTTTTACGGGTAGGCCGTACTCGTTTATCTTAATCTTACCAATGTATATTGATACACCTGCCTTATCCAGAGGTATTGCTAGGATTATGTACACTATAAATGCCATCACTAGACCAATGACTGATGCTGGAATTACTTGCAGTACTGAGGCTGGCATTAGCCAACCCTGAGCGCATGCGCCACCAATTACCATAGCTAGCCAGGCAGGCCAGTTAACTAGTGGTATCT
>CAYQIX010000003.1:0-43593 GCA_964417765.1 uncultured Desulfurococcaceae archaeon | reverse complement strand
TAGTTATTTGCCGATACCCCGAATTACTTGATGTAGATACTGAGGTAGACCTCAGGTACGCGCTGAGGATCTGCGGTGAGTAACCGTGAAGCCACGAAGGTTTCACGGATTCGGCAAGCAAGTCAATTACAACTTACTAATTGACTTCAGCACTAACCTTAACCCATTAGGCCCTCCTAAGGAGTTAACTGAGCTGGTTAGTGAGTGCTTGAAGTCTAGGGTCTGGACTCGCTATCCGGACCCTAATTACGTAGAACTCAGTGAGTCCATAGCTTCATTTTACAAGCTGGACCCAGAATGCGTGGTTCCTTGCAGCGGCGCGTCAGAGGCTATTAATTTAGCTATTACATCTGCTAGGCCCGACGCCTTAGTTGTTGTCGCCCCTAGTTATGGAGACTATGAGTTACTCTGCGACGCGTTAGGCGTTAAGCTCAGATACGTGCTCATGAACGAAATAGGAAGTAGCTTCAGATTAGACATAGAACTGCTGACCAACCACATTAGGGAGGGGAGGAAATCAGCCGTCATCATAATTAATCCAAATAATCCGACTGGCGCGTACCTGAGCCCAAAGGACATAATTTCCATAGCCACTGAGTTCAGGAACAAGCTATTTATCGTTGATGAAGCCTACATGGAGTTGTCAGGCGTAGATTCACTAATTAATTATGACCTGCCTGAGAATGTAGTAATTATTAGAACCTTCACTAAAACATTTGCAGCGCCTGGACTGAGGCTAGGATTCACATATAGCAGCTCTAAGTTACTCACACGCACTATAGACTCACTCAGACCTACCTGGAACATTGATTCAGTAAGCACTTACGTCTACACTAAGCTTCTAAGTGACTATGCTGACCAAGTCAGGAGGTACATTGGCGAGTCCATTAGATACGTGCGTGAGTGGAGGAACTACTTAGTTGGACTGCTTGAGTCACTAGGTATTAAAGTGTTTGAGTCGGTAGCGAACTTTATCTTAGTTAAACATGCTGGAGTAGATACCAGGATCTTGCGTGATGTTCTAGCAAAGAAGTATGGTGTAGCCATCAGGTCAGCACACACATTTCCTGGCTTGAGTGAAGAGTACAGTAGGTTCTCAGTGAGGCACCCGAGGTACTGCGATGTCTTGGTGAGGGCTCTTGAAGAAGTGCTTAAAGGTTCTTAAGGGATTAGCAGCGCTAACTTCATTCGCAACTGTAATACCTGCTAAAGTTTATGACGTATCGCTAGCTGCTGAGTACTTCTATCTCATCTCCATAGTAGGCGTGTTGGAAGGTCTAATTACGTCGGTCCCAATACTAATTCCTACTTCACCATACTTGAGGGCTGCCATGGCTCTTGCCGCTTCCTACTTGGTGACGGGACTAAATCACTTAGATGGCTTAGCTGACTTCGCGGATGCTGCTTACTCAGGTAAGGTAGGTGAAGAGGCGCTTAAGGTAATGAAGGATCCTCGAAGAGGGTCGGCCGCTATCGCCATTACGTCAATTACTTTGATCTTAACTTACGCGTCACTGGTTTCAGTCATTTCCGTATTAAAGAGCTGGCTTGACATAGCTGCCTCTCTCTGCATTGTGCATGCACTAGCTGCTGAATCTATGTACGCACTAGCCGTCACTGGTAAGGAGCCGCCGTACAGAGGGCTCGGCAAGCTCTTTATTGAGTCATCAAAACCGCCGTGGAAGACCGCTATCAGCATCCTCACCCTAGCATCAGTACTCACTCTCATACTTGTCTTCAGGATGCCTCTCCTCTTTCCAGCATTATCAGCTGCCGCAGCTGCAGCAGTGTCGCTAGCTGTGATTAGACATGTATCACTCAGGATTTTGGGGTTTATTTCAGGAGATGTACTAGGTGCTGTCTTTGAAGTATCAAAAACTACTTCACTACTAACTCTAGCAGTGATACTGACGGCTGTGACATCATGCATTATTCCTTGAGATGAGATAAGGTATATTAGAGCAGCTGATTTAAGTACCTAGCGGTGCTTCTTAGTGATTAAGGCGCTAGGCATCGACCCAGGTACTAAGAGCTTCGACCTAATTGTTGTTGAAGGTGGTCGCGTTACTGCTGAAAAATCCGTGAGCACCTTAGACGTAGCTAGGAATCCTAAAGTAATCGTAGAAGCTGTTGAGGAGCTGGGGGAAGTCGATCTAATCGCAGGACCCTCAGGTTACGGAGTACCGCTCACCTTCAACTACGAAATCGTGAATCCTCGCAAATTCGCGCTCGAGGTCTTACTACTTACTAGTGAGGAGGATATTGCAGCTGGAGTCAGGTCTGGTGAGTTAGGTATGGCTGTATACGATGCTCTCGCTAAGGTAGTTGAGGAGTTCTGGGTGAGGAAGCTAAATGTATGCTATATTCCCTCAGTAATCTTGCTCCCAACAGTACCTGAGTATAGGAAGGTAAACAAGCTCGACATGGGTACCGCGGATAAGATGTCAGTAGCAGTTTTAGGCGTCATTGACCAGTCGCGAGAGCTCGGAGTAAGCTACCGCGACGTCAGCTTCGTGCTGGTTGAGGCAGGCTTCGGCTATAACGCAGTAATAGGTGTTGAGGGCGGCAGGATAGTGGATGGGCTAGGAGGGACATTAGTACACACAGGATTCTTGACAATAGGTGCCCTAGATGCCGAGGTGGCTGTGATGGGTAGGAAGTGGGGGAGAAGTGATGTATTTCATGGTGGGGTAGCAGATATCTGCGGAACATTCGATTTAGATGAGGTAGTTAAGAGGTACTTAGAGGGCGAGGAGCCGCATGCCTCAGCATTTAAGGCTTTCATAGACGGCATAGTTAAAGCAGCTGCTGCAATCGCCGCATCAATTAAGAAGCCGAGAGAGATCCTGCTGTCAGGGCGCTTAACGAGAAACAAAGTAGTTAGGGAGGTGCTTGAAGAAGAGCTATCTAGGTACGGGCCAGTAAGGAGGTTGAGGGGTCTTGAGAGTGTTGAGATGGCTAAGGAGGCTGCGCAGGGGTACGCGATAGTTGCTGAGGGAGTTGCTGGCGGAGAGTTCAGAGACTTAATTAAGCACATGAGGATTCCCGACGCTAGAGGTACTGTCCTGGACTGGGTGTATCACCCGCGCGTCAAAGAAGCTAAAGAGAGACTGCGCAGGGTATATGCTGAGGTAGTACGTAACCCTAAGCTCTAGCTACTATGAAATACCTGATTACTTCCTCAAGCTCCTTGAGACTCTTAACGACCTTAACTCCCTCAATACTCTCTAATTTAGCTACATTCTCTAAGTCTATCTTGCTAGCCCTCACAACCACCTCCTCCCAGCACACGAAAGCTGATGCTGGACACCTAAGGATGCAAACGCCGCATCCGCGGCACTTGCTGTAGTCTATTAGCGGGTATGCATCTGCTGCAGCAATTACTGCGTGGTAGGGGCAGAAGCCTTCTTTAAGGCACTCCCCACACGAGGTACACTTACTCACTTCTATCCTGCAGGGTAGCTGAGTTACGGATTCTTCCGAGTAATCTGAGGGAAGTATAATTAAGGGCGTTCTAGATTTAAGCGCTTGACTAGCCGCTATCGTCGGCAGTGTATCAGCTATACCGCAAACTACCTTAGCTACTGTGTTAGATGTTGCTGGAGCAATAACAACTAAGTCATACTTCCCAGCACCTACTCTACCAGCAAGCGGGTACCCGCTGGATGAACTAGAGTCCCTGTAGATGCCGCCGTAGCGAGTGTTAGAAGCCACCCTGCTCAGCATGTCTAAGACGCCGTAAATCCTAGCTACCTCCTCGCCAGCACTCGATAGCGCTACAGCTACCTCAACCCTGCTGCCAAACTCCTCTCTCAACTTAATGAATAGTTGAACTAGATCTCTTAGGAAGCTTCCTGAGCCCGTTATAGCCCACAGAATTCTCCTAACCACTTCAGTCAGCCCTCACCAAGCTGCGTAACTCGCATAGATCCACCTTCTTAACACCACGCGGTACCTCACCACCAGTAGTGATTATCTCTACACCACGCTCCAATGCGAGCCACGATATAAGTTCTTTAGCTATCTTAAGCTTCATTAACTTATCGTCCCAAGCCCTAACGTTGCTCTTGAGCCACGGCTTCGACCTTCTACCAACTACTTCACCAAAGTCCATACCGACCATAATGATCGCCTTAGCGCCAAAGTAGTCAGCTATGAATGCTGCCCTATCTCCGTCAGTAAATCCTCCGAAATTCATTACCGGATACCTAGGTTCTACCTGCGTAGTGCCTACTAACCTCCGCGTAACCTTCTTCAACTCCTCAACATGTGCAGGAAGTTTACCTATATTGTCACCATGGGCATGAACCACTATTATTGAGCCCTCACGTCCTGACTCGATAATCGAGCTTATATCTCCATCCAAGTCAGTAACTACTACGTCAGGTACCACGCCGTACTCTAAGAGCGCTTGAGTAGCTCCATCCGCAGCAAATAAGACGCAATGACCTCTGATCTTCTCCGTGAAACCTAAGTTAGTGAGCTTACTAATTGACTCATCAAGGGAAGGCCCAGCCCCAAAGACAACTGCTATTCTAGAGCAGGTAATTTTCAGCAGATCATTTAGTGGGGGATCTATAGGACTTAGAAGTTCCGCGAGTACTCCAGTTGCTTCCCTGTCTTTCAAAATGTCATATCTCATTAGCGACGCGATCCAGTAGTACTTAGGCAGCCACCACCGTAGCCTCAGATTGTCACTGATCATCATCGCTGCGTAACCTCACTTGACCCTCACACTAGTTAATACTTACTAGTACCTTATGTATATTGAGTGCTCTGGTGAGGTGCGGGAATGGTTACCTCAAGTGAACTTAAGCGTCTGGGATTTTCTAAGGGAACCGTGAGTGAGGTACTCCTGTCACTCTCGCTAGGTAATGAGGTGAATATAGCACCTATGGGCGTCAGATTAGGAAGTCATGCTGAACTAATTGTCAAGATATTCGCAGGATGCAGGACCTACGACCTGGTAAGGCGTGGCGCACGTGACTACGTAATAAATATCTCAACAGATCCGCTGCTGTTCTATTACGCTGTATTCAACAAGGGCATGCTAGCGCTTAGACCTGCGCGGTACGTTAAAGCCCCTAGATTAGCTGGCTGTGAAGCCTATGTTGAGGCTGAGCGTAGTGCTGTAAGTCACGGAAAGGATTACCTCATACTGCGCTTGAGCCCTATATATTTAGAGTATAGGAGAACCTTTCCTAAGGCCTTCAACAGGGCAGCACCTGCTATTATTGAAGCACTGATTTATTACACAAAGATACCTTACCTCAAGAGGTCCGGTAAAATCGAGAAAGCTAGGGAAGCACTCGACAGAATACGAGAATGTGCTGAGGTTGTTGAGCATAGTACTAGGAGTAGGAAGTTGAGGAGCGTCATGCAAAGCATTGTTAAAGCAGCTGAAGAAATTCTTAATGCGTAGTTGAGTGTGTGTTACTGCTCTTCTTTTCTTCCTTGTACTTCCTCATTATTTCATCAAGCATGCTGAGTAGCTCGCTGAGCTTATCAGCTACATCGTTTTCCTTAGCTAACCTATTAAGCACCTCCATGTTCAGTATAGGCTTAGTTGTTGCTAGGAGCCACACAGCCTTATCTCTGTCCTCAGTAGCTCCCCAGAACTTCCAGCCAGCTAAGTAAGTAGTTATCAAGATTTCAGGAGGGTCTAGGTAGACGTACAGGTCATCAACCTGGAGCTTTACGGGATCTAGCTTCCTGTCGTAGACTCTAGATACTATGTCTATGGACTTAAGCTCCAGCTCCTCATAGCGAAGAAGATACCCCCTCCCTATCCTCTCACCTATTCGTTTAAGCATAGTTTCTAAAATATCACAAGCCTTACCCTCAACAATCACATCGACGTCCATTGTCCTATATACTCTCCCACTATAGACCTCTACGGCGAATCCCCCGGTAATTATTATGCGGCCCAGCTCCCTACGCTCGAACTCTGTGTTCAGCCAGGCCATGAGCTTTATGTACCTTCTGGTCTCATTGTACTCCTTCCTGATGAGCGGTAGTACGTCGCTCTTGAACTTACCTAGAAGTTCCTCAGCTATCTCAATTTTAGGGTCCGTGATTCCCCCAATTCAACCACCTCAAACATAAGGTTAAAGGCTTCGATTCCCAATAAAGCTAAATGCAAAACATCCTCTATTGAACGCCTGCTCTTTCTGGCACCCTCTAGCTCCCTCATACTGAGTGACAGCTTGAGTACTTCCCTACGCATTGATGTGAGCTCCTCTAAGTCACTAAATCTAATTAACCTCGCCATAATCTCACCTGACTGAATCGAACGCTACCGTAATACCCAAGTACTACTAGGGCACGAAGATATTAGTACTTTGCGCTTTACCCCGAAAAATGAGTACTAACAAACTATTCTTCGGGCTCAACAATGACTGCTGTCCCGTAAGCTAAGACCTCAGAAGCACCAGACATAACTGATGAGGACGAGAATCTAACACCTACTACTGCGTTAGCCCCTAACTTCTTCGCTTTCTCAACCATTCTCTTAATAGCTAAGTCTCTCGATTCCGCCAGCAGCTCCGTGTATTCCTTTATCTCTCCACCCGCTAGGTTTCTCAAGCCGGCTACGAAGTCCCTCCCAAAACTCCTAGCTCTCACAACACTGCCGCTCACTACGCCCAAGACCTTCTTAATTCTATATCCGGGAACGTGCTCGATAGTAACTACGATCACATCCTCCGACATTTAAATCCTCCATATCTACCTACTCACTCAAGCATTATTTACTTACCTCCCCAACACTCCATTCAGTAACCCTCTTTGAAGCAAGAAGAACAACTACAGCTACTACAGAAACCACTAGAGCTAAAATCCCTTCAGTTAACCACGGGTTCCTTAACACGATTAAGGATGCTGCACCCACAACATTAACCATAGTGTGAAGGATTATTGCGAGACATAAGTAAGCGTAATTCCTCTTAGCAATGCCTACAGCAATTAAACAGGCGGCAGTGACGTGGAATATTATAGCTATGTCTCTCTCTACAGCTCCAGGGAGGAAGTACTCCCACCCTACATTCGCTATCGCAAGAGCTACTGGGAGATTGGCACAGTAAATAATGAATGCCTCAGCGAGCCCCCACCCCAGCCCAAATACGGTAGCAGAGCGAGGATGCAGGCGTTCACTTAACCTAGCTCTTATGAGTACATACCTAATAGACTCCTCGAAAACACCCGCCATAAGCGCTAAGACACACACCCGGACCCACACATCACTCACTCTAGCAGTTAAGGCAATCAGCGGAAGCCTAATCAAGTAGGCTAAAAGCCACCCGCCACCACCTACAGCAGCATCCACCCAGTAATACCCTCTCAGCCTAGCTAAGTAAGTCAGCACTAGCAAACCTGGTCCGAGAGCTACAGCTACTAGTACCAGTAGCGCAGGCGTTTCTGCTGCTATCTCTAGCACCACCAACTAATATATTTTCCTCAGCTTCAGTTATATTAGTAAGGTGTCTAATCCTGAGATCAGAGGGCAAGTACGTGTTCATTAGCATCATAGCGGCTCTCCTAGCAAGCGCAATCTTAGTTCCATTTACGATTGGATTCATCAGTAACTTAGATCAATTCCTAAGCGAGTTAATTACGGTGCAGCTGAGATCTATTGGTGCCCCAGAAGCTGCTATCGCTGAAGCTATCGCTAGGGTTAAGAATATAACAAACATGATACTACCCTTAATTCCTGTGTCAGATGTACTTCAGTCAGTGATAATAGGATCCCTACTTGGCTTACTCTACGGCTACCTAATTGCAAGTAGAGGTTTAAGACCTGCCTACGCAGCGCTCACTACTGGAGCAGCTTATATTTGCATACTTAATGCACTCCCCTTAGCTGTAATGTACTTTACGTATGAGGATATCGTTGCTGTGATTTTGAAATATATTCCTGCGTACGTAATATTCGGGAGCGGAGTGGCTTACACTTTATTACTCACACTATTTAGCATAATTAAGGGACCCTGGACTAGGTGGGCTGAGGCCGAGCCCTCAAAGTACTAACTATTATCTGAATTTCTAGATAATTTCATGGTATATGTTCTTTGCGATGGCTGCTACATTCTTCGACGAGTAATACTTAGTTACCCACTGTAGCTGCTTCTTCCCTACAGCTGCTCTCAAGTACGGGTCGTTACCTAGCTCCTCGATTAATGCAGTAAGATTGCTAGCACCACACCATTAGTGAACTTAGCCTCGAGGTCAGCTGTGTAGACCCTACTCACTCTACTATCTATGGCTTCAACCGCTCTCTCAGCTATGGAGTTGACTTTATCGTCTTGTGTAGTCACGCCTACGTTGATGTTTCCTGTCACGCCAGTAGGTGACGTGTGCTTCATGAAGTATTTGAGGCGGAGGTGCCCACCACTAGCTATCAGTTCTCCGTCTCTGTAGAGCCCTATCCAACTCAGGTTCCTGCTGTTGAGGTACTCTGAGAGGAGGAACTCATCATACCCTCTCCAGTAGCTTATCCAGAAGTCTGCCTGCTGAGGCGTATGAGCTAGAAATGACCTAGACCCTCCAGCTCCACGCTTTCTCCTCACCCAAATCGGGCTACCCAACTCCCTGAAAGCCTCCTCCACGTCCTCACGCGACCTAGCCAGGTAGGTTTTGGGCTGCCCAACCTTGCCCTCAAGCTGCCTATACGTCAGCCACTTATCCTGAGCTATCTCTACAGCCCTCAGGCTAGGCAGGAGTGTTGAGGCGTGTATCTCATGTCTGTGCTTAGTGATAGCCAGTACCTCAGGGTCAGGTGACGGGATAACTACATCAACTCCCTCGCGAGCTACTATTTTAGTAAGAGTACTTATGTAGTCCGGAGAGCTAGCTCTAGGTACCAAGTAGACTTTCTTGGCGTATCTCCGCCCAAAGAGGACATTGTACCTGTCACAGTCCGTACCCACTATCGTGAACTCATCCCGGAACTTCATTAAGGGCCTAGCCACTCCTTGAGCTGTATTCCCACCTATTCCAGTTAGTAACACAACATACTTCCTGCTCAAGACCTACACGCTCTAGAGAGGAACGAATTATATTTGGCTTTAACCTTAATAACTGTTTATGATAACTAATGTACAACTTATGAACTCTTCACCTAATCCCTTCAGTCCTAGTCAAGAATTCCTGATATATAGAGTCAACAAGATTAATCAAGGCTTCTTCTGAATGAGCTGACCTTAAGTAAGTAAGGAGGAGCATAGCTCCTAGTGCGAACCCCTCCTTCACGTAGCCTTGCTCATACATTCTCAAGCCCTTAAATCGCGACCTACTGAGGTCTACACTTAAGTAAGTGGCAGTTACTTCTTTACTCACCTGCCTCAATAGATCGCTGAAGTCGGAGAGCGAGTCCTCAGCAACCCACTTGGTAGTAGCTACAGCTAGGTTACTCAAATCAACACCTACTTCCTTGAGTAAGGCCGCAACTGCTGCCATCTGCGTCCCCCCACCTAGCACTACCTCAACTCCTGAATCAATTAGAGCAGCTGCTAGACCTGCTGCAGTAGGTATCATAGGATCTCCTACTAGCTTTAAGATGTCAAAGGGGCTCTCTGCTGAGGCACCTTCTAAGCACTTGAGCGCTTCCTTAACTACTAACTTCTTAACATCACTTCTACTCGGAAGTGTGGAGCTCACCTTACTTAGTGCATCATACCCTAGTGCTTCGAGAAATGCTGCTGCAGTTGTTGTGCCACCAGGGATGCTCTCACCTATAATTACGCAGTCGTACGTGCTCAATTCCTTCCCAGCACGGTAAGCTCTCTCATAAATCTCTACTGCTTGAGGAGCACCAACGCACTCCCTAATATCACCGCCGGGCAGGTCAGCTAATTCGACATAATCTGCCTTGGGCTTTTTCTCAAGACCAGACACGTACAGATTCATCTTCACATTACACACCCTGCACAGTCCACCCACAATAATTGCTGGAGAGGGCACACCCTCAGGTGATATAGGAGGTATACCTACCGATGGAGATTGTCCAGTAGCAGCTACCTCGCCTTCTATCGCAGGAAGATCCATCGGGCTCAGGCGCACTCCTCGAATAGTCACATCACCCCTTACTGAAGCTAAAGTAATTCCAGGCACTTCTGACACCTTAGTAGATGAGAGAACAACAGCTAGGGTTACGTCACCTTCACTCAAGTACTCAATAACCGCCTCCAATCTATCACACCCGCTTAGGCACCTTACTAGCTCATAACGCTTACATCTCATGCCTTACTCAACCCTCGTACCCCTAAGTAAATTACTTAACAACACAACAACCTCCTCAGGACCCTAATTAATGACGCTCTAAATTACCGATAAAGTTAACAGTTCGCATTCACAGGAATTCATGGGGTCAAACCACGACGCGAGTAGTTAGAGTAAAATTTGAAAATGGAGTGCTCAGACCTCTAGAGAAGTTAGACCTACATGAAGGGGAGATACTAGATGTAGTTATTAAGAGGGGCTTTAAGGGTTTTAACGATAAGTTTCGAGGAGTAGTTATAGAGACAGAGAATGATTTTATTGAAGAATTCATTAAGTGGAGGAGATGAGCATTTGATTTCTCTGGTTATCGATGCAAGCACTTTCCTAGACTACTTCATCAGGGTTAAGGGTCGTGAAGAAAGACATGAAATTGCTAGGGACTTCTTTAGCTTTATCTCCAAACTCGATGTAACTGTATATGAGCCATTTCTATTCGAGATAGAGCTAAAAGGAGTTCTCACTAGGTACATGGATAGGGGACACGTTAAGGAGGTAGTTGCAGGTGTACTTGACTATGTGAATATCATTAATGAAGACCTGCTACACAGCTTAGCAGCAGCGTTAGCTCTAGAAACTGGTTGCAGAGCGGTTGACGCATACTATATCGCTGCAGCTGTCCGTGAGGGATCTATATTAGTTACTAATGATAGGGTAATGAAGCTCAACGCTAGAAAAGCTGGTGTAGAAGCATATTACTTAATTGAGGAATGGAGAAGAATACATGGGAAATTAAAAACACAATATTCCTGAATCACTAGCCCTCATGAATTACTTACTTCTTCTGCACTCCTAAGTAAATTACTTAACAACACAACAACCTCCTCAGGACCCTTCACTATTACTGTTCTAATTCCTGTAGCTCTACCTGCCTCCTCATCACCCGTCCAGTCACCAATAAACAACACATCTTCTCTGCCTACCTCAAAGTACTCAACTATCTTAACCAGCTGTGATGACCTGTCGTGGGCTTCATCCCTCGTCATCACTACGTCAAATACATCCAGAATACTTAACTTTATTAGGAGTGGCTTAGCGGTCCTCCGCGATCTTAGCGTAACTAACGCTAGTTTGTAGCCGCACCTCTTGACTTCTCTGAGGAGCTCAGGGAGTTCTTTCGGGTACTCAGCGCCCTCAATACTTCTTAATTCCTCATCCTCAATGAGTTTCATTACCTTAGGAAATTTCTCACTATTACGATATTGAGTAAGTACTGCAGTAGCTATTGGCCTGAGCTGTGCATGCTCACTCAACCCGAGTAGCTTTCCAATTTTCACTCTGATGCTGTTCCAATCAATACTCGTCTTAACCAGGGTGCCGTCGAGATCAAGTATAATGACTTTATACACTAATCACTTCACCTTATTCTACCTAGTGCGTAAAACTTTAATTAATAATGAATAAGGTTCGCAAGTGATTAGGTACCTTGAAGATTTTTCTTTAGGCAAGCAGATAAAGGTATTACCTATACTAAAGAACTACTCGATTAACTGAATAAATACGTCAGTAGTATTAGCATTTTCATGTAGTAGCCTTTGAAAGTGAATAAGCGTTATGTATTTTACTTCTAAACATGAATGAATATATGGTCGCCTGAGTTGGTAGAGGAGATTAAGGACCCTATCTTGAAGAGCTTTCTTTCTGAGCTAGTTAGTATCGTAGATAAGGCTAAGGAGAGGGGCCTTCAGGTCAGGCTTGCTGGGCCAGCAGCTATATACCTTCACATACTTAACTGCAAAGAGTGTGTTGAGCTATATGAGAAACTTCTAGCTCGTGGTGCTGCACCACCTAAGGTGCCAGCTCCTGCACCTGCTCCAGCACCAGCGCAGCCTGCGCCAGCACCCGCACCTACTAAGCCTACTAGGCCGGAAGTTAAGGAAGTAGCTGCTGAAGCTAAGCCAGAGGCAAAGCCTCCTGCCGCGCCTCCAGTGGTTAAGGCCCCTGAAGTCACTGAGGACCCGAGGGCACTAGAAGATGAAGTTCTCCTCAGCATGCTCATGCTCAAGTCAGAACTTATTACGACAGTGAGGATTGAAGTACCCGGCAAGGACTTGCTGAAGTACATTAATGAGGCTGTATCCCAGCACGTGAGGAACTTTCAGCAGGAATACGTCTACGTCAGTGTGAGGACTCCTGAAAAGCACGTAAGACTGTTATACTCTAAAGGGAAGTTAATTGGGGTTAGAGTTGATTTAGCTGATGGCACGGTAATGAATGGTAAGGAAGCTGTAGCTAATCTATTAGGTAGTGAGGAAGTCATTAAGGCCAGGGCTTATGTATTTAGGGTACCCGAAGACACAATTAAGAAATTCATTACTTAATGTAAGGTCATATACCTGGGTACCCTAAGTCGCCGTCAACTTCAATAACCTGTATGTTATCTGGTAGTTTAAGCTCCTCCTCACACCTGCAAAACACTATAGCTCCTTCAATAAAGACGACGTACTTATGGACTACCCTATCACTTAATACCCCCGACTTACCTCTACAGTGAATAACCACAGGCTTCTCCCTACTCTCAACGAACTTTATGAAATCACCTGGGCTTAACTCAATAAGAACCCTATCCATAAACCTACTAATGCCTTCAGCACGGAGTAAACCCATAATTAACTCACTACATAACATACTTCTGCGCCTTAATAAGTTAAGTAGGGAGTGAAGTTAACCAAATTTAGTTGAATCCTACAGTCGCTAATCAACTGCCTACTAGGTGGTTTTAGTAAAATGCCAAAGCCACTACAAACCCAAGACAAGTTTGTTACTGGCATTGCTGATATGATTCATTTATTAATATTTTGCATAATTTAAAGTGAGAGACGGTAATTATGAGTATCAGTAAAAAACTCTAATTAGGTACGTACTTGAAGCACTAGTAATCCTGCTACTAGCGGTAGCTGTTGCTCACTCCGCGCCGCAGTTAACTATAACCCAGACAGCTATGGTCGAAATTATTTCGACAGAGGATCTAGCTAAGTACACAGTGATTGAACCTAAACTCATAATATTCGGCTTAGCAACACCTGGCTCTGCCGTCAAAAGCGAACTAATAACTATCAAGAACGTAGGTAACTACACAATACTGGTGGACCTCATACATAACATGACTACAGACCTAGACCTATCAATAGGGTACGTAAAAGCAACATTCTGCAATTGGGTAAGGCCTGGAGAAACTTACACAACCAGGCTGATACTACATGTAAGTCTTGACTGCGAGGTCGGAGGTAAAGTCACATTCCATAGTCTATATATACGTTAACAAAGTAAAAGCTGGTGGCTGAAAGTATCCAAACAAAATTCAGTCATTACCAAGCTGTCAGGGTTATCATTGAGTATTACTTTTCAGTCATTTAAGCTTAACCTGATAAAGCCCCAATAATGGAAGTGAGATTTAATATTGATTTCCCATTTTTGAGGGGTTCCTATTATAAGAAGATTTAATATCTGGCTAAAGCAAGTAGAGAAATAGGTGTATATTATATAATGCTTATGAATCAAACTCAAGGACGCAGGAAAGGTATTTCAACAGTTATTGCAGGCACTATCATCATCCTACTGATAATAGTGGGGGTCATACCGCTCCTCATGCTCTACTTATCAACTGCACAGACAATGATGAGCACATATAACGTTAGGGTTACCTACCAAGAACAGAAAGAACTTGAGAGAGCTGAAGCAAACGTAAGCAATAACGTACTAACCATAGCTAATACAGGCTCTATACCAATAGACATCTCATACCTTATACTAAGTAACAGCAAAGGAGTGTGCTCAGCAGTTCTCAACCTCTACGACTACATAAACACTACAATACCTTACCCTGTAATCGAGGAGGTAAATACTACGGAAATTGGTACTCAGAAAATTGTACGAATAGATCCAGGCGGGTACATAGAGTTAAACATCACGTCATTAACCCAGAAAGGAATAAGTGACGTGTGCAGCATTGTCACAGCAAGAGGAAACATCATTGAAGTGGTGAAGAAAGTAGTAATAGCGGAGAAAGCTAGGGCTGTAATAGCTACACCAATAACATTAGATATGGCAACAATTGCTAATAGATCCGATATAACCATCAATGAGAATTATATCAAACCTGCTACGCCAGACGACCCCGGTACAGGAATGACAAGAGTTAATTATGATGAGTACGGGTGTACAGCACTACTGAGATATTTTGAAGCAAGGAATGCAAAAGTAATAGGTGTGGGAGACGATGGCGGCTGCAACATAACATTCAATAATATTCTTATAGGGTATACGCCAGAATGGAGCAAAGTCAGGGTGGGCTCGCCAAAATACAATATACTGCTGACTGGGTATCAGCCAATTTCAATAAAAATATTGAAGCCAGCTGACATTATTTTATATACTGAGAATCAGCCATATTCAGTAAACATAGTGAATAATAGTAATTACATTCTAATTCAAATAACACAGAATATACCATATAGAATTAAGATATTGGGGTACAGTCCCGAGGGCGATCTCATCTTATATTATGACAAAGATTACAATGGAGAATTAGATAAGCTAGTCAATAGCGATGCACTGGGTTATTGGTGGCTGTATTCAGGTCAGTCAATAGGTTCAACAGGCTTCTATGATTTATTCGGCGAAAACATAGTAAATATTACGAAAGGTTATTTTGAATTGAACGGCACGGCCGATCAATTCATAATTTACTTAGATGCCTCAACTATGGGATTGAACATAGATGAATCAAGCTATGATCCCTACATAATGTCAGCTGACGTTGATGGCAATACCTATCCAGAGTTTATATTTGTAACAGAAGATGAGAGCTGTAGCTCACAAGACACCTTTTCAGGCAATGCGCCATATAATGACGTAGGCCACTATGCTACATATGTTTGTGATTTCTGGTTTTTCGACGAATGTATAGCTGGACATTGGGAGCTAGAAAACATAGATAATACTTGGGCCGACGACTGGTCAACCCATATGTTTCTAATAAATCTCACGGGTTACCCAATAAATGGAAGGGACACCACCTTTGTTCAAGTAGCTATTAGGGTATATGTGCATGATAATCTTCTTGATAATCTTACTAGAACCGGATGGCTCGGTTTTGGGCAATATCCTACAACAGATGAAATAACAGACAAGAGTAGAAAACTATTAGGTGTGTATTTGGTAAATGTAACATCAGGCAGAATCGTAGGATCTCGTGAATGGTGTTTTGAAGAACTGGATGTACTAGAAAACACTTACCCACCTAGCACGAGCTTTACTATGTTAAGCGCTACACTACCTGTACCACCAACTGGTACCTACATGCTAGCTATTGGCTTCCAAGATCCATACGGACATACAAGTGATGGTAAAAATGATGGTGACTTCATTATTGCCGTAGAGGTAATAGGTATAACATTCTATGCTAGGTCATGAGGTGACCTTTAGTTGAAAGGTCAAGCCTCTGTATTGACAATGGTGATTATGACGGCTCTTGCCCTGGTCATTAGTTTGGCCGTGTGGAATTTGTTCATGAGTACTGCTGCGATTCAGAGCGAGGAGGCTATGACGGCTGCGACGCTTGCTAAGGAGTCTGCTAGGCTCTCTGTTGCGGCATTATCTTCTGTGAAAGTTAATGATACCATGTATAGGTTTGCTTTTCAATTCTCTACTCTTGATTATCAGCCGATTACGGTTTACTTACTTGTTCTTACATCTATTACTTCGTCTCCCAAGCCAATTTCTTTTAATCTATATGAAATCACCACCCCACTAGCTGACATAAGTAATGATAGTACACTAATTCTCAGACCTAATACTACTGCGTATACGGAAGTGTCAGAGTCAGAAAACGTTCTAATTAGACCTGTGCGGTCTAGCGAGTATGCTTCGCTGTCGCTATATTATGAAGGGTCTGTGACCTTATACAGAGTG
Organism: uncultured Desulfurococcaceae archaeon; assembly: GCA_964417765.1. Lineage (GTDB taxonomy): Archaea > Thermoproteota > Thermoprotei_A > Sulfolobales > NBVN01 > B83-G16. Next base: position 27,408 of record CAYQIX010000003.1, on the reverse strand, counting down.
TTCATGACTGGTGACCCAGAGTGTTTTGTTATTGAGGTGCCTGCTTCAGCTGTAAGTAATAGTGCCCAGCTGACTGTGCTCATTAAGATCAGTGATAAGTACTATCAAGTTATGGCCTTGCCGCTGTCTTAGGACCTCCTCAATAAGTGTCAAATTGCACACGAAGTTTTTTAGCTCATGCATTTAGATTCTAGAGTTGGGTGCTGGGTAGTGGATGCTTTCTCTATCAAGATCGGTGAAGTTACTCTATACTTTGGTGAAGACTCTCTAGCAGAGCTGAAGAGGTACCTCAGTGAATCTGAATTAGTATGTATAGTTACTGGCAAGTCCAGCGCTGAGGTAAGTGGTGCCTTAGGAGATTCTGTGAGGTTGCTTGAGGAGCTGGGGATCAAATATGTTGTTTATAGAGGCATTAAACCTAACCCATCAAGTGACCAGGTTAGTGATTTAGCGCGCTTTATGTGGGAGCACGGTGTTGATGCTGTGCTAGCTATAGGTGGAGGCAGCGTCATTGATGCTGCTAAGGTGGCTTCAGCTGTAGCTGCTGGTGGTGGGAGAGTTGATGAGTACATGGACGGTACGAGAAAGCCTGAGCTAGTTCTCCCGCTGTATGCAGTGAACATAACGCATGGTACCGGTACTGAAGTAGATAGGTACGCAGTCGTCACCGTGGGTAAGATTAAGTACGGTCGTGCTATATGCTACCCTGTAGCTAGTGTTGATGATCCTAAGTACACGTTGACCCTACCTAAGTCTCAGACCCTGTATACGGCGCTGGACACCTTCTACCACGCTTACGAGTCAGCTACCGTAGGTAAGTCTAGGTCGCCGTACGTTAGGCTGCTAGCTGGTGAAGCTATTAAGTTGGTTAAGGACTGGCTTAGTAAGGTGCTGAGTAACCTCAGAGATCTTGAGGGGAGGTACTGGCTCCTGTATGCCTCAATGCTCGCGGGGATAGCTATCGACACTGCCTCTACGCACATAGTACACGCAATAGAGCACGCTCTCAGCGGCATGAAGCCTGAGCTGGCACACGGTGCTGGGCTGGCTATGATCGGTCCTAGAGCTGTGTACTACATACATAAGGCGTCTCCAGAGCACTCAGCTTCTGCTTTAAAGCCTATAGTACCTGACATCAAGGCATCTCCAGAGGATGCTGAGAAGGCTTCAAGGGCTGTAGAGGAGTTTCAGAGATCCCTCGGGTTTGAGGAGAGGTTAAGTGACTACGGCTTTGGTAAGGATGATGTTGAGGAGGTAGTAAAGCTAGTCCTAGGTCCACTTAAGTACATGAGTGATGAAACACCGTTCCCTGTAACTGAGGAGATAGTTAAGGACATATACCTGAGGTCACTGTAGCGATACTTAAACCCAGTGATTTTCCTTGAACGAGCTCTTCACTCAGAACCTCACCTTAAGTCTAGCCATACTGGGTATCGCCATACTGCTTGATGTTGCCTACCCGCGTCACAGTGGTATTTTACTGAAGATACATCCTGTACACACGTGCTACTTCATGACGCTCAAGTTAGTTAAGCCTTACTCTTCTAGATCCTATGGCGCTGCTCTCTGGCTTGCATGCATATTAACTCACATTGCTGTTCCTACAGCTGCACTATATCTCCTCAAGCTAATCGGTAACCCTGTTCCCTACGTAGTTGCTGCTGCTTGGTTTCTAAAGACGTCTTTCTCAGCTAGGCTCCTCATAGATGTGGGTCTTAAGGTGTATTCATCTGCGAAGGCTGGTGACTGGGGTGAGGCTAGGAAGTGGACTCAGGAGATAGTTAGGAGGGATGTTTCGAAGCTCGACCAGGGCCACGTCATGTCAGCTGCAATCGAGTCCGTTGCTGAGTCGCTAGTAGATGGCTTCACATCACCAATTTTCTACTACTCAGCCTTTGGCGTCCTAGGTGCTTACTTGCAGAGGCTGATCAATACATTGGATGGGGCTGTTGGCTTCAAGACGCCTGAACTTAAGGATGTGGGGTGGTTTTCAGCAGTAGCTGACACAGTCATGAACTACGTACCTGCCCGCATTACCGCACTCTACATAATACTATCTGCTGCAGTGCTGCGACTAGACTGGAGAAGAGCTCTCAAGACCTACCTCAGGGACAGGTTGAGGACTGAGAGCAAGAATGCAGGACATCCTATGTCAGCTATGGCAGGTGCTCTAGGTGTAAAGCTAGAGAAGATTGGGCACTACATCATAGGTCAGAGGTTCAGATTACCGATGCCTGAGGACCTGGTGCTTGCTATTAAGTTAGCTTTAGTGACTAAGATACTTTACTTGCTGACCCTCGTTCCAGCACTTCTCACTATTAGGATCCTCATCATCAGCTACCTCAACAACTTAATACTGTGATTTACATCAGTATAGTGATTAAAAACACATTACACGCTGCGCTTAAGCTGCAACCCTGGCGTTGAGGAGCACACGAAATTTAACTAATTTATGCATAAGATTTGGTGAGGGAAGATATTGAGTGGTGACTACGTCAACTTACTTAAGAAGAGGTCACTGAGTGCGTTAAAGTGGGCTGAGAGAGCGTACCTTGATGGCGACTACGACACTGCTGCACGTGAAGCAGAGTATGCTGCTCAGCTCTACGCGAAGGCCGTAATATACCGCATACTAGGCGAGGAGAGGAGGGGGCACGATATAAGAGGGCTTCTTGGAATCATCGCCTCAGCCCTCACGGAGGGTGGGGCCAGCAATGAAGCAGAGTTGCTCTTGGAGTTCTTGAGATCTAAGAGACGAATTCTAGCTGAATTAGCTGATGCGTACCTACGTGCAACTTACGGAATCTTTGAGTATGGTAAGAAAGAAGCTGAAATGCTAATTAAAATTGCTAAAGAAGTAATAGATGTACTTAAGAGAATAGAGGCGAGCATATTTGAAGACAAAAATTAAGCGGGAGCTCCAGATACTGAAGGAGCGGGGAGTCATAGTAAGAGAAGTTGTTCATGTAGTCAGGGAACTCTACCCTAACTCTGAAATCTACCTTGCTGGTGGAGCTGCTGAAGGTAGGCTTACTGTGCTGAGCGATATAGATATTCTCGTAGTCTTTGACAAATTACATGGCAGCAGGGCAGATGTATTAGCCAGGTTGTGGGAGGCGCTCGAAGCCAAGATACCGGCCTACTACCCTATTCAAATTCACGTACTTGAGCGCAGCGAATTTAGCAGAATTAAAGGGAGGAAGGTTCGCTTATCAGCACCGTAGCAGCCACATTCTTTTATTGGAGGTATATCTCACTATAGAGACCCCCGGTCTTTTCATGCTATGTTATTCTTGCTGCAACTCCCTAACAATCTCGCTTAATAGTGCCTCTCTGCATGCGTACACATTGTAGGGGTGTATGCTTTCGTAACTCTCAGCTTCTACATAGATTTTCGTGTCGTCGGGGAACCCCTCCTCCTTCAGCTTAGACGCTACATTATGTAGTGCGTGCCTGACGAGGTCCTCTACGAGCTTCGGGTTCTCGAAAGCCCTCTTAATCACTAAGTACTCGTCGTACCTCTTAAGTAAGCTGTAGCTAGGTGCTGAGAACGACTTCTTAGCTGCCTCAACAAGCCACTCTATCCTAGCTATCCTCCTAGACGTGGTGACCTTAATCAGCAGCTTAGCTCTCTGACTGTGGCTAGGTGACTTACTTAACTCAGTCTTCTCTACTGCCGAGTAAGCTGCTTGCGCTGATGGACACACAGTCATTCCCGTCAGCGACACACCTACAGTCCACTTAATTCCTCCCTGCCTCCATATGCTTATATCTAGAAGCACGTCCGCAGCTTCAGGCACGCGCCTGCCATTAACCAGTTCTTCGTAGTAGTACGTCGTCTTAACCACTATCTCGGCTCTCCGCGCATGTACGTGCTTACTCAGCAATCTCTTACCCATAGCTTCAAAGAGCTTCTCTAGAGAGACGTAGTGACCCTCTCTAGCCTCATCTACAGCCTCCAGGACAACCTCCATGTTTCTAGACATGTGGATACCCCTCAAGTCCCTAGGCAGGTCAACGTAGACGTCAATGACTACATCATACGGCATAGTGCCCTGCGGCGAATCTATGATAACCCTCCTCCTGATGCCGCGGACACCTACTCGATCTATTGCTATCTGTAGGTCAGGTACTGACTCCTGAACCTCAGGTAGCTCATTATGCACTAACATCACCTGTGTGTTCCTACATTACTTAGGCATATAAATACACATGTACGCCTACTTGGCTTGAGGTACTGGGGGTCTTGCTAGTCAGTGAGAGAAAATCAATCTACTATCTATTTAGTGCAGAGGCTTATTACTTCCACTCACAAGAATGTACCAGGTGGTTCTGTGGCTAGGGTCAGGGTCGGTGTTGAAGGTCTGACCTTCGATGCCTCCCACTATAATGTAGGGGTGAGTAGTGAGTGCATGAACCTGCATGGCCATACCTACAGAGTTGACGTAGAGGTGGAGGGTGAGATAGACCCTGAGTCAGGAATGGTCATCGACTTCGACATACTTAAGAAAGTAGTTAAGGAAGTGATCAGCGAGTATGATCACAAGATAGTGATGCCAGCTAAGGACTTGAGTAAAGCTAGGATTGAAGGACCCTTCAATACGTCGATCAAGGCGATAGACTACCCCCAAGCGACTACTGAGTACATAGCGCTAGACATAGCTAGGAAAATTAGAGACAAGCTCGGACTCTCAGTTAAGGTGAAGCTATATGAGGGCTCTAGAAACTACGTAGTTGTTGAGCTTCCTTAAGTGCGTACTTCCACAACAGCACCTCTATTTGCAGCCCTAACTAGGTAGTACTTAGCTTCATACCCTCTCCTCTCCATGAACTCCGCTACCTTCTCCGCCACTGACTCAGCCTTCCGCGCTCCTTCAACAAGCCCGTACGCAGCGGGACCCCAGCTACTCTGCCCTGCACCTAGAGCACCTGATCTAAGGAGTGCCTTCACAGCGTACTCTGTTTCATCGCAGCAGAACACTCCCCCCTGATACTTCGAGAAGTACCTCCCTACGAGCTCCTGTAACTTCGTTACTGCCCTACCAAATACCTCTGCGTTTCTCCAGATAACTGCAGGTATTATGTAATTAAGTAGTAGCTTCCTCAGTTCTGACTGAATATCTTCAGGAACGTCAGCTAGCACGTCAAGGTACTCCCGCTCCTCACGCTCACTCAGACCTCTAACACCCTTCGGAACAATGACGACAAAGTACCAGTTCTTCGGCAGCGGTGATCGAAATATGATGTGAGGGAGGTCATCGAGGGTCTTAGGCTCACTTATCCTGTCACCTTCAACTAACCTACCAGAATCCACTATGAATCCTCCCTTCTCGAAGACAGCGATACCTACTCCAGACACGCGGCCCCTACCCAGCAGTAAGGCGAGCCTCCGCACGTTATACCTCAGCCCCAGCAGCTTAGATATCCCGACCCCCACCGACAGAGCCAACTGCGTAGTCGAACCCAGCCCTACGCGCCTAGGTATAAACTCATCAATAATAACTCTTGCAGGCGGCCTACCCAACTTATTTACAACCTCCCTGACAACATCACATACCTCACTGCATGCGCGGGTGACCACCTCAGGTGCGTTGTGGCTAAATACCCTAACAGTCACATTCGGGCGCTCAACAGCTACCCCCAAGCTCCCGTAAGCTACGTACTTACTCTTGATGTTATAAAACCCTAGGTGCAGCCTAGCCCACGACCTGACTCTTACCTCCACCTACTACCCTCCCTCACGTGCTTTCAACTTAATTAATGACTTCTTCGTGAATAAGGGCTGTTCCTGAACGTAACTCTTACCTAACACGAGAGCCTCTTCAGCCTTAGTTAATTCGCTACCTAGGTAAGCTGCGTGGCTGAGCTTAGATACAAGACCATTACTTATGATGTACTGCATTATTGATTTAGAGTCCTTCCCCCTAATCAGCTTCAAGCCCTTTCTACCCATGTAGAGAGCCTCAATCACTCCATCGTCATGATTTACCCTTATCTTGAATATCCCTGCAGGATCGAAGCCTGTGTGCTTCAGCTCAACACCGGCTACCTCACCTACGTCTATGACCTCCACTTTGCCACCCACCCTGAACTCTACTGGAGTACTTACCTTATCCTTCAGTATGAGTAAGTCTACACCTAAGTCCTTCGGTGGAGACCTCCTGAACCAAGCTAAGGAAGCCATCTGGGCTGCAATAGCTAATTCCATCGTTGAGCCTCTCGTCTTAGCACTCTTCTCCACAGTCAGCAGTAAGGAAGCACCTACTTCGAGGGCTAGAAAAGCTAAGGTGGCGTTAACACCTACGCTATCAACATCAACTAACTCAGTCACGTTACCGACACCCATAAGTAGTGGGATTTCAGGGTGTCTTCTCCTGAATTCGTAGTACGCTGCCAGAGACCATAGGGTACCTCCTGCTATTGGGGGCTCGAGTATTAAGTCACCCACCAGCATCTCCAGTCTGTGCGACCGTGCTAGATCAATGTTACTCTCAAGGAGCTTAACCCTCTCACCTACCTCCCTAGGTACAGACCCGCCATGCTGAGGTATTACTACGGCAGGCACCTCGCGAATGTGCTCTGCCACCTCAGGTATGTTTTCTCTAGTTAAACTCAGTACCAAGTCTGCCCCTGCTTTAACTCCCTCCACAATCTCGCTCGGTATGATTGAGTCGATAGCTACAGGAGCACCTACCTCCCTCTTCAGGAGCTTAATGACGTGGGCTACCCTATCTGGGTGGGGGGAGTAGGCCTCAAAGCCTACACTCAGGATGTCCGCGCCCTCACGAATTAACCTACTAGCTACCTTAATCAGCTCCTCATCCTTAAGCATGTGTGCTTCAGGGATCTCTGAGATTATTCTCATAGGTGGCGGGTGAGTAGGAATAGAAATAGCACCTACCTTTAAGCTGTCTTCACTAGCAGCCTTCTCCTCAATTTTACCTAAGACCTCAGTGACCTTCTCCTTAACGTACTTCTTCAGAACCTCATCAGCTGGGTGCTCACCGGAGAGCTCACTCAGCTCTACTTCAAGAAGGTACTGTATGTCAGCTGCGTGAGTACAGCCCTTAACTGCCTTAATCCCTGTCGCCTCCTCAATTACTTGGCATGACCCCCTAACTAAGCCTGGCACGACTATTAGGTCGTACTTGCCCTTAGTAATCCCTGCGCTCTTCAAGTACCTTGCTATGTACTCGGTAGTTACTAATGCAGCCACATCCACCGGCAACCTCAGGATGTCTACATCATACTTCGAGCGGCCCTCCCTGACAGTACAATCCACTACATCTCTGACTATGTTATAAGCTAATCTACTAGTTACTATCAATACCTTTGCTACCCTCATTAACGCACCTAAGTAATTAAGGTTCACTTCAGCAGTTAATATGTGATTGGCAAAAACAATTCACTCTTCAGGACTTGCCGCTCAGCTCACGCTTCTCTCTCTCATAGAGGTCTCTCTTTAACCAGTACCTGCTCTTAGGTTCCTTCTCTATAATCTCTAATAGTTTGTCTACTCTCTTTACGATCAGGTCGTGCTGCTCCTTACTCAGCAGCCCCTCACTCAAGAATTGCTGAGCCAGCTTCTTAACCTTGTTCAGATTTGTTGTTACGTCGTGCCAGTAGTCCCAGTCATCGCTCAAGTGTTTAGCTATCTGCCTGCCGTTAATACACTCTTCTTTATCCTTCTCACAGACATCGTGAGCTAGAAGCAGAATTAGAGCGTCAACTAGTACTTCATAGCTTGCGTTACGGTGCTGGAGCCTCTCGAGAAGGAGCTCAGCCAGCGGCGCTGTCGGGTAGTCATGCTTGAACCTGCCCCTGCCGAACTCTACGTCATGATCCTTAAGGCTTATCCTGCCGAAATGTACTTCAGCTATGTACTTCCCCCTAGGATGCTCATAAATTACTTTGAATCCGCTCTCTAGCTCCGGAGACTTAACTAATGTGAACCCCAGGTCCTTCTCGAATAATCTCATTATATTTACTCTCTGCCTACCATGCCCTACGAAGATGGGTCTAACTGAAGTTATGTGCTTGAGTACGGCTGAAGCTGTCGCAGGTATCGTTATTTCTGCTTTAGCCTTCTTCAAGTCATTGAGTATCGAGCTAGCTAGCTCCTTAACGAACTCAGGAAGGGATGCAGATATAGTGTCCTCAAGTGCCGGGTCTGAAATCACCAGCACCCTCCCTTCAATAGCTGACTTCCCGTTAGTGGGGTGAACTACGTACTCTATGAGCAATCTAGCGTCTCCCTCACCTTCGTACCTTATGATCCAGCGCTCACCGACCTTCGATGAGCTAACTCTCAGCTTAAGTGCTAAGTCCCTGCCGCTCAGCTTCAGGGCGGCATCAGCTCTATCCTCATAGACCTTAACCGTGCATGAAGGCCATATTTTTACGTGATCTAACCTAGAAAGTATCTTAGCTATTAAGTCAGGCCGCAAATCAGCACTCAGCTTAAAAGACTCCTCCAGCACCATTACTTCATGCCTAAGATAATGTTCTGATCGAAACTAAAAAATTAATCCTTAAAATACACATCTACCGTATTTCGACTCTAAAAAGTCAGCATCTTCATGTTTTTAATGCTGGGAGAGAATCACCATTGAGGTCACCTGCATGTTTAAGCGTGGGAGGCGTAAGTACTTAATATTGGTTGGTTTTGTTCTAGCTCTGCTGATAGCCACAGTGCTTCTAGACTCCCTCGTTCTGGAACCCTACGCTATCTTCCTAGACACAACTACACTAACAATTCCCGACCCTCGACTACCTCCGGGTGAATCTATTAAGTTGCTCCATCTAACTGACTTGCATGTGAGCACTTACGGCTTTAGAGAAATGAGAGTTATTCAAGTAGTTAAGTCGCTGAAGCCTGATGTAGTTGTTTTGACAGGTGACTACATATCGTCTAGGGATGGCTTACCAGGGCTTCAGAAATTCCTAGGTAGCTTACGTAGTGCGGTAGGTGGCGTGCCGGTACTTTACATACTGGGTAACTGGGACTACTGGTCTGGCGTGCCAAGAGAAGTGGTGAAGCTATTTAAGAGGTACAAGGCACGCCTGCTCAGTGACAGCTACGTAATCCTCTCTATAAGGGGTGTTGAAGTTGCTTTTGCTGGGTTTGACAGCTTTACGGGGCGTTATTCCCTACCTAACTTCACCATACTTGAGGATATACCTAACAAGTACCCTATAATTGTCTTGCTTCATGAGCCAGCACTCAGTAAGTACATAGTTAAGTATAGGGAGGACGTAACCTTAATACTTGCTGGCCACTGCCACGGCGGTCAAGTTAAGTTGTTTGATACGGCACTATTTCTCCCGGAAGGGTGCGAGGGGTGCTACGAAGGCAGGTGCAGGGTAGGTAATGTTGTGATTTACGTAAGCAGAGGAGTGGGTACTTCACTATTCCCTATTAGATTTTCCTCACCTCCTGAGGTTGTTCTCATCTACTTAGTAGGGTTAGATTAGCTACTGGGCAGAGCACTTGCTAATGCTTAAATTCACTACCTTTACTGGTTCTAGGGGTTTCCTCAGTGAGCTCTGGTGAGGAAACTGTCAGTAGGTTTAGAATACTAGCTCTAGACCTGCTGTTCATGGCCATCAACTTCTCAGCCTTAACACTATTCTCATCTCTTAAGGACGTGATAAGTGCTGACTACGGATTTAGTAGTTCGGAGCTTGAGTGGGCTGCTATAGCTTACTCAATGGGCATATTCTTCGCGTTCCTAATAGGTCACTCAAGGTTTTTCGAGGAGCGGCCAAAGATCACTGTGCTGTTTGCTGGCTTGTGCGCAGCGATACCTCAGCTTCTCATTCCGCTAATACCTAACGCCCTAGCTGTAGCAGCTCTCAGGTTCCTACAGGGGCTTGTAATGTCGGCTGTCCCTATATTCTCATATCAGGGAGGGAAGTTCTTTCCAGGATTCCGCACCTTAGCTGTCGGCACGATACTTTCAGGGATATTCATTGGTGGATTAGTAGGGTCTACAGCTGGCCCCTACTTATCTGTGCTCACTGGCTGGAGAGCCACTTATGTAGTTTTTGGTGCCTTAATGATAGCTGTAGCTATTGCATGGATATATCTGATACCTAATGCTGCACTACCCACTGTTCGGAGAGAGGTTAAGAAGGTCTCCCTTAAGGTTTGGAGACAGAGGTTTACTTGGGTCTGGGGCTTCACCTTCTTCCCAGGACTCTGGATAGTATTCACTCTAGCACCCCTAATACACTTCATAGCTGAGAAGCAGCTAGGTATTCAGGGGCACATTGCTTCTACAGCTCTAGAAGGCTCATACATCACGTGGTCCTTCATCGTCGGTGTGCTAGCCAGGTACTTATGTAAGGGGGCTACCGCTAGAAGAGGCATCTTCAGAGGCATAGCAACAGCCCAGATAATACAGTACGTACTGACTGTTGCTGGAGCTGCTGTAGCTCTAGTAACACGTAACCCCACAGTATTCTTGGCATCCCTCTTCATAGTTGCTGCAATACAGGGTACAGGCCCTACTTTCTGGTCAATACCTACTGTCGCATACCCTGAGGAAGTAGCCTCGAGGGCTGGCTACGCGCTAGGCCTAATATCTAACTCAGCTGCGTTAATAGGTCCTGCAGTGACTTTAATAATTAGCGCTCTAGCAGTAACTGGTACGTGGGTTGTTGTTATGGCGCTGAGCGCGTTTGGCGCAGCTATTACTTTAGCTTCACTTAAGCTGAGGCTGCCTGCTGAGGAGGTTGGTGGCCGTGAGGGCTAGGTCCTTGTGCAGTGAGCTTGATGAGCTGCTAATTGTTGATGAGTCAGCATTAGATTTAGGTGTTTTTGTTGCGTATACTCTGACCTGGAAGGAGAGAGAAGTTAATGTGGATGAAGACGCCTACCGCGATGTGATTGAGAAGGTCCTGAATGAGCTGCCTAAGAGGTACAGCTTAGATAGGTTGAAGGAGGACCCCATTGTGAGGGCGTACAGAGATTTCTACTGGAGGATAGGTATTGACCCTACTAAGACTAGGCCAGCCAGCGAAGCGCTTGTTAGGAGGGTGCTGCGTGGGTCTTTCCCTAGAATTAACGCTATAGTAGATGCAGGTAATCTAGCGTCTATTAAGACACTGGTGCCTATAGGGTTGTACGACCTAGGGAGTGTTCAGCCGCCTTTTAAGCTGACGCTCAGCAGGGGCGGTGAGTTCTTTAGACCCATAGGCGGTAAGCCTGAAGTACTGCCAGCTGACGTTCCAGTACTTATGGACAGTAGGGGTGTCGTGATGCATGTTTACCCGCACAGAGACAGCAGGGAGTCCATGATTACTGAGTCAACTAGTGAAGTTCTAGTTGTTGCTGCAGGGGTACCAAGCGTACCGGGAGCTCTGGTAAGGGAAGCTGCTGAAGAAGTAGTTAAGCTGCTAGCAAGGATCGGGTGGGGCTGGTGCGGGAGAATCTGCGTCACTCCCTAGGTGCCTTAATGCCTCGTGCTACTAGTGCCATAATTACTGCCGCTACTGAAGCTGGCAGGACTAGGTACCTGTAGGTAATTGGGTATCCTGCTTGTGAAGCAATGCTGCTTAAGATGATTGGGCCTACGAATCCTCCTAGGTCGAAGCCCATGGCGTATATTGACATAGCTCTATTCCTTACACTCTCAGAAACTGCCTTAGCCACTATAACCTGCTGTGTAGGTATAGTCATACCAATACCGACACCATAGATTACAGCAACAATGTAGCTATATGGTACTAAGTAGGAATTCTCCAACATCAGAACGGAGGCTGCAGTCACTACATATCCTGCAAGCGCTATTGCTGCAGGATTGATCTTCTCAGATGACCTGCCAGCTAAGTACCTAGACACCATGCTGCTAACACCTGACAGCATCATGAAGTACCCGTAAGCCGAAGCCTCATAACCTATGTCTCTATAGTGCGCCTGAAGAAGCCCGGAGATGCTAAGGAATATGACGCCATTCGCAAATACAGCAGCCATCATAGCTAGTACGTACTTATTAGCTGCTTCCCTCCATCCACCAACGTCCCTCCTACTTACAGCGTTTGAGCCGCGACCTGCCTTAGCTGCAGCAATACTCAAGCTAGCACTCATAGCTGCAGCTGCAGCAGCAAGTAAGTAGACAGGTACGTAACCTACGTAATCTACTAAGTAACCAGCTATCGGGGGTGCAGCAATGCCTGCCAGTGATATAAGCATCGACCTCATTCCTAGGGCTTCACCCACTCTACTAGGTGCTACTGTAGTTACTACAGCAATTGAAGGAGATATGAAGTAAGCTAAGCTAATACCCTGCAGTACCCGCCCTATAATGAGGTCCCTAGCTGTTGAAGAAGCAGAGTACAGTACGGATGCTGCAGCGAGGAATGAGCAGCCAAGGGCCATCGCAAAGTAGCTGCTCGTCCTGTCAGCTAGGTAACCTGCTACTGGTCTCAAAGCAAAAGACACTAAGTATACGAGAGACCAGATTACTCCTGTCTCAGCAATGCTTATTCCCAGGTCTCTTGAATACCTAGCTAGAACTGACATTATAAGCTGGAGTGACGTGAAGTAAGCACTAATTATTATGTAGTTCACTAGCAGTGCTGAGAGCCTGCGGCGCACTCACACCCTCATATCTAGGCGTAGGTTAGGATTAAATTAGTTTTAGTGCTAGCTAATGCTTTAACCTTCTAAGCATTCTTTAAGGTAATCGCTAACTAGAGCCTTTGGTTCGCCACTGTAAGACTTGAGCACATTTACACGGACGCTGAAGGCGCCGCCGCTCACTGACGGCTTGGAGATGGATATCACTATGTCGCTTGCGTTAATGATTGGTGATATTTCGTCACTTACTTCAGTTGATGTTACATAAATGGTGGTTACTGAAGCCTTCCTCAACCTGGTTATTATGTTTAAGTAGAAGCTCGTAAACTCCCTGGGTGGGAGAAGCATACTAAGAGTTTCAAGCCCGTGAAGCACAAATATTTCTGGCCCGTACTCACCTACTTGATCGAGTATCACGCTCATTAACTCAGTTACTGAGTATGCAGTTGGATTAAGTGATGTTATCTTCAACAGCTTCCTGAGCTCATCCTCATTAATTCCGTACTTCCTCACCTGACTATTGATCCTGCACCATATGCTTGCGGAAGGGTTTGTCAAGCTAACAAGAAGTACCTTGAGCTTCGCCTTAACTACGGTCCTGAGCAGCGGGACAGTCACCTCAGGTGGGATAGCCATGCCTACTGGTGTAATTACAGCTACTTGGGATCCTGCGTAAAGCGGTCCTAAGACATTCTTTAATGGTTCGCAGCCTACCTCAATAGGCTCCCTTAACTTAGGAGGAGGTATTTCGTACGTCAGAGGAGGTGTGAACATTACTATGCCCTCGCCCTTAACTAGAGTGAAGGGAACTTCAGCTACCGGTATCTTCTTTCCTTTGAGCTTCTCAATTATTAGCTTCCTAACTATGAGGCCTCCCCTTATCTCTGCCTTCATCAGTATAACACCATCAGCTACTACTTCAATAGAAGGTGTTACTGGCTTCTTCTCACCTCGATAGACATCAGTTACTGCTATAGCTGTAGTGTCTTCGTAGCTCAGAACATTATAGAGAGTTGTCTGGATGAAGGCTCTAGCACGTACGTCGCCAAGTACATCTATTGCTGCTGGGATGTTGTCTATAACTACTCTCTTAGGCTTAAATTCATTAATCAACTTAACTACTGTCTCAGCTAGCATTTCGGCAGTGTCTGTTGATGCAAGGGCGGGTAAGGTGACTATTCGTATAAGTCCCTCTTGCTCGAGCTTGTCGAAGTCCATTCCTAAGTTCTTCATGTACTGCTTGAACTTCCTTTCTGGCTCTCCAAACCCTATGTACAGTCCTCTCTCACCATAGGTTCTCGCGCCTTCGTAGAGGAACTTAGCTGCAAATGTAGTCTTTCCTGACCCTGGATGCCCCATTAAAAGAATGAGTGAACCTTTAGGTAGACCACCTACATACTCATCAAAACCCTTAATACCTGTATAGCATAACCTGTCCTCACTCAGCTGTGGACACCCTCAAGATAATACTTATAGAGAATTAAAAATGAAGTCCCTAGCTACTATCATTCAGGCACTCTAAAATATTAGGAAAGTCCTTATTAACTTCTTAAACGACTCTGAGTCACCTTTCTTCAAGTAATCTAAGGCCTCATCTATGTTGAGTCTATGGAGTACCTTAAGCACCAGGTAGATGAAGAAGTCTGCCGCCTCCTCACTACCGAAGTACTCTTTTAGCGTTGCGTAAGCTTCTACGGGTTCCTCCAGCAGCACGTCTATGAAGCCCCTCCTGTATTTGACCTTAAAGTACTTATCTACAGCTACGTGCATTGCAACAGTAGACTTTATTAAGCTTTCAAAGACCTTGCTCTCAATCTTTTTCTTACTTAAGCTCACGGATCTCACCTCCTTACCCTAATAGTTCCATTCTCTCTTTTATCTACGTAAACTTCCTTGCTTGACGCCATGCTATTCCTATTTTTAAGTACTGCTAGCTTCCTAAGGTAGCGCCCGGCCTCTTTCACGATCTTCATAGCTATTATGGTGTCTGCTAGCGTATCAGCAACCACTCGCTCTTCGGGGTAGTTGGCTGCGTACGTGTGGATGCCGGTTATGCCGTGCTTCTTGAGGAGCATGTACATGTTTGCTGCCGCCAGCCAGTAGTCATGCTCTGAACCTATCCTGACTAGGTGCGACTCACCGTCAATTATCGTTATGTCGGGTTTGTACTCGTCGATCAGCCTCATTAACTCGTGAATCAGCGACTCAAACGTATGTATTGTCGTATTTATGCTGATTACTCTCAAGTTCCTAGACCTCCAGTCACTCACCACCTTCTCTATCATTGCTTCTAGCTGCGCTGTAGGTTCCTCTAGAGATATGTAGAGTACTTTCTTACCCTTAAGTATATTTGACGTAGCTATAGTCACTGACAGCATTGTTTTGCCAGATCCTGAAGGTCCGGTGATCAACACTTGAGCGCCTTTTAGTATACCTCCACCCATCATCCTGTCAAGCTCGTCATCTCCTGTAGTGATTAGCTCGGCTCCAAATCCTACAAGCCGCTCGGGCTTCTCGATAGTTAAGAGCTTTATGACGTCGTTAGGTGTTATCATGAACGGTATACCTACAACAGGTACTTTAGTTCCTCTCATCTTCCTTATCTCAATAACTCTCTTAACACCGCCCTTAGCCTTCTCGTACTTAAATATGAGCACTCCATCAACTACGAACTCCTCTACTGAAGCCCCCACAGTCTCAACACCGTACGGCATGTCAGCAATCAATAACGACGTTACCCCCAGAGACTTCAGGCCCCTCCCTATGCTGCTGTGCAGGAGTGACCTGGTCTTCGCAGGACCAAGGACCTGAGTTAGTGCTGAGATGCCATCAATTACTACTCTCTTAGCCCCTACCGATACTACGTTATCAACTAACTTCTCAATGACGTGAACTACAGCTTCAGGGTCAGCAACAACTGGCAGGCCCACGAACTTGAACTTACCCTCTTTCTCAAGCTGCTCAAAGTCCATGCCCACCTGCTTCGTGTATCTCATGAAGTCAGACCTGTCCTCAGCCAAGCTCAAGTATAGGCCTGCTTCACCGAACTTTCTAGCTCCTTCATAGATGAATTTAGCTGCGAACAGCGTCTTGCCAGCACCCGGGTGCCCAGCTATGAGGATGACAGCGCCGCGCGGAAATCCTCCATCAAGAATTTCATCTAGCTCGCTAATGCCCGTCGGGCACCTCTCGATGACGGGCTTATCACCCATTACTAGTTCACCTTGGGATGAAGTATCAATATAATATTATTAATTGATACCATAAAAATCTTGCCTGGTAAATATCGTTAATACGTTATAGCACCCTAGCTTATTGCGTGCTGGTGCAACTCCTCAATCGTGTGAAGGAAATAAAAAGATATTTTTTGCGGGTATTACATGAGCTTAAGTAGCATATTCTTTAATACTGCTGACTACCTACCCCTGTATTATCTCGAAGGCCGCAGTTACTGTAGCTGTCACGGGATATCCTCTGCCCACTTCTATCGGTACTTCAGGTAGCTGGCCTGCAAGGACAGTATACTCTAACTTAGCATAGGTTCTCACATACTCTGGGGTGCTGTACTCAGTCGCAACGTACACTATCTTGCCGGTTGAAACATTAAGTTCTTCAGCTACCTTCCTGGCCTTCTCATAAGCTCTGCTAATAGCTAGCTTTAGAGCCTCTTCTTTTGCTTTCACTAGCTCATCCTCGGGTACAGTGAAGGTTACTCCCCTCACTACATCTGTTCCTGCCTTAACTGCCTCGGCAATTACCTTGCCTGCCGCCTCAGTATCTGCCTTAACAGCTAGCACGTAAGATGCAACATATCCTTTAAAGACTCTGCTGCCGCCAGACCACTCATACTGTGGGGTCAGCCTCATTGAGATCGTCTGAACGTACTTAACACCGCTGAGCGCTTTAAGTTTATTAATTAAGTTGCTTGCTCTGCTGACTACATCGCCATAAGCCTGTGTTGCATTCTTGTATGGTTCAGGTGTCTCGATGCTCAGGTATATCATCACTTCTGACGGAGTAAGGTAGACTGTTCCTGTGGCTGACGTCACTATAGAGTTCTCAGGTATGTAAGCCTGGGCTCCTGAAGGTAGCGCTAGTCCATACGGCTTCATTTGCGGGCTCGCTCCGCTGCTAATTCCTCCAGAGTAAATCCCCTGCTCTGAGCTGCCACTCAGCAGCAGCCCCATGACGGTTGCTGTGGCTGCTGTAGCTACGATAGCTAAAGCTACTAAGGCTGCAGCTAAAACCTTACTCAAATTCATTCTTTAGATCACCAGCTAAGTAGTGTACCTCAAACATAATATAGCTATGCTATAGAACAGCCTGATCTAATAGCTAGAATAGCTCTAGATTTTAAGTGGCGGGTGTTATTTTCCTCAACTCATTAGCTAGGGCTATGAGGACTGCAGCGCCGACGGCTATATATATCAGCCCTAGTACGTACAGCACGCTAAATGCAAGAGCGAACATCAGGCATCACCTTAAGTGCTAATCTATTTTACAATATTACAATAGTATTACTGTTTTAGCGCGTATATGTCTTTTCTTTCTACTTTAGATTTAATTAACGGTAACACACTAAGTAATACCTTATGATTTTCCGAAAAAGTCAAGGCCACGTATTATAGCTTATTAATACGCTCTACTCCATCCACCCATTAATTCTCAACGCTTCAACGAAGTCTTCGAAATCCTTAGGTGTCAATATTACGTACGTCCCGTCCCTTAACTCAATAACAACTGCTTCACCTGATGATGTCACAGCTAGAAACGCTTTTGCTCCATTAGCTAACTTAAACCACCCGAGCTTATATCCTGGAAGTCCCACACCAAATAATCTGATAGTAGGTTTTAGGTATGCTGCCTTCTCCAGATTAACTACACTTACGTGAGCTACTTGGCTTCTCTCTACGTTCACCTTGAACATTATTGGGCTGTAGGCTCTTATGTAGCTGCTGCTCACAACTATCGTGAACTTCGCTATAGGTAGCACGATGATGACCGTAACAACAGCTAGTGCTGCAGCTATGACACCTACGATTATCCAGACCGACGTAGGTACGGAAAGCGTAAATACCTGCACGCTAATTACACCAGTAATAAATCTAAGCCAGCTGTACGTAAAAACTTACCCTACTTCGGTGCCGCGCTCTCCTTGCACCTCTTCACTACATCGCCGTAATTACTGTACAGGAACCCCAGTATCTTTGATGACTTGATCACTACCTTACTCTTCCCTCTGCACGCTTTAAGCATCTCCGAAATAACATCAACTATCATGCTGTAGGTGCGCATGCTCGCCTCATCAGCTCTAGCAAGCTTGATGTAGTATTCCTTAAGCGTCCGCAGCTCCCTCTCATGCTTGAGTAGGCTGAGTCCAGCAATAATAACTAGAGCTATTGCTGCAGCAGCTATAGCGACTGACGTGGCTGACCTCACTACGTCAGGTACTGTAGGCGGCAGGATGTACCACGCTGCTGCCGCAGCTATGAATAAAACTGCTGCAGCTCCAGCTAGCGCGCTCCTCGCGGTACTCGCTAGCGCCTCAATACATGAAACAGCTAAGTCTTCTGTAGTCATTCCTTCAAGCGGTACCTTGAATGTGAAGGTTACTGCCTTTCGCTGAACATCTACTGAGCATCTACCTAACTCTCTGTGCTTGCTCCACTTAATCGTGACCTTGATGTATTCCACGGTTGAGAGTAGCTTAATTAGCCTAGATGCAGCTTTAAATAGCTTTCTCCCGACTTTAACGTAGTCTTGAGACACAGCAGTTTCTCCTCGTGTGCTATGTCGTGACGAGCCTAACTACATGTATTTCATTAACACGTCAATGTACTTTAGCCCGCTACCTGTATTGACAGCCACTACTACATCGTCCCTGCTTACGTACCCTTGTTCTAGTAGCTTCCGCAGAGCTGCTACAGTAGCTGCGCCTTCAGGACACGGAAAGATGCCCTCAGTCCTAGCTACCTCCTTCACAGCATTAATAATCTCTTCGTCACTAACTTCCACAGCCGTCCCCTTACTCACTCTCAGTACCTCCAGTATCAGGTAGTCTGCGTAAGGCTTAGGCACCCTAATACCTGCTGCCAGTGTCTTCGGGTTCGGCCACGCCTCAACCTCGCTACGCCCTTCTCTGAAGGCCTTAACTACCGGAGCACAGCCAGTGCTCTGAACAACTATCATCTTAGGCATCTTCTCTTCCTTGATGAACCCTAACTCAATTAGTTCCTTAATACCTTTCCATATACCCAGCAGCCCCGTCCCCCCTCCTGTCGGGTAGATCACTACGTCAGGTACATTCCAGCCCAAGTCCTCAGCTATTTCATAGCCCATGGTCTTCTTACCCTCAATTCTGTAAGGCTCCTTCATGGTTGTCATGTCGAATATTCCTTCCTTATCCTTAACCTTAGCAAGCTCTTTAGCTGCATCAGCTATAGACCCCTTCACAAGCTCTAGCTTAGCTCCATAGACCTCTATTTCCGTGATCATGGCCTTAGGTGTTTCTTTGGGCGCGTATATCCACGCTTCAATACCTGCCTTAGATGCGTAAGCTGCTAGAGCTGCTCCTGCATTTCCAGCTGACGGCATACCTACTATCTTGATCCCTAGCTCTACGGCCTTCGATATAGCTACCGCTATGCCGCGGGCCTTGAAGGTCCCTGTCGGATTGAGTGACTCGTCTTTAATGTATAGCTTACTGATGCCTAGTTCCTGACCTAACCTATAGGCTTGAAGCAGAGGTGTAGCACCCTCACCCAGTGACACTATATTCGCAGTTCTCTTCACGGGCAGCAGCTCCCTGTACCTCCAGAGCCCGAGCGTCCGCGGCCTCCTAGCTAACTCACTAGGTGTCAGAACCTCCTTAGCTAACTCGATATCGTACTCGGCGTAGAGGACTCCGCTGCACGAGGGGCACACCGTGTTTATTTTATCTGGGTTGTAGACTCTTCCACACTTAGTGCACCTCAGATTTTTGAGTGCTGAGTTCGTGCTACCTGCGAGCATAGGCATCACAAAAAAGTAGGAGGCGTGATTTTAAGTAAAAAATAATGTTATGATACCCACACTCCTCTCTTAAAGTCTATTAACTTAAAGAACTTCGCAATTGCTGTGGTTACTGTTAGGTCTCCGGTCACGTTGTTCATGGTTCTCATCATGTCTAGGATTACGTCAATTCCGCCTATCAGCGGTATCACCTCTAATGGCAGACCAACCGAACCCAGTGTTACTGTGAGCATAATCAGCCCTGCACTAGGCACTCCTGCAGCTCCTACTGACGCCATCACCGCAGCTACAGCTAGGGTGGCTAATTCAGCTCCAGTCAGTGTCCTACCTATTATGTCGGCTGCAAAGATAGCCACTAGCGCCATGTATATGGCGGTGCCGTCCATGTTTATGGTAGCTCCGAGAGGTAGTGTGAACGAGTAGAGACCTCTGTCAATACCTAGCTTCTGGTCTGCTACTCTCATCGTTACTGGTAGAGTTCCTGAGCTGCTCCTCGTTACGAATGCTGTCAGCATAGCCTCTGAAGCTGCCCTGAAGAACCTTATTGGATTTATCCTAGCTATCAGCAGTATGCATGTGTACACTAGGCCTATCTGCAGGGCTATGCCGAGGGCTTCAGCACCAATTAGCTTAGCGTACGGCACAAATATGGACACTCCTGTCTTACCTATCACTACAGCTATTAGTGCGAAGACACCGTAGGGAGCTACCTCTAATACAAACTTAACTATCTTGTACATGACCTCTGACAGCGCATCAAATACCCTGTACGTGACTTCAGCAGCTTCCTTAACCCTAGGTATGTCTGACGCACGCAGGAAGGCTAGAGAGAGACCTACGAACAGCGCGAATATTATGGTTGGTATGACCTTGAACTCTGCTAAAGCAGCGAATGGATTAGTCGGAATCCATGACAGTATGGTCTCCAGGAAGCTGACGGGCTTAGGAGGCTTGTAAGTTACTCCAGGGAGCGTGAAGCCTGCGCCAGGGTGAACAGCTAGACCTATTCCCAAACCTATCGAGACAGCTATGAACGACGTTATTATATATATTACCACAATTAAGCCGCCTGCCTTACCCAGCTTCTTCGGGTCTATGCTAGCTGACCCTAGTACTAGCGTGAAGAATATCAGCGGCATGACAATCATCTTCAGCAATCTCATGAAGAACGTTCCAAGAGGCTGCACAGCAGTTATTTGTGGGCCGACGAGCAGACCCACTATAATTCCAATGACGAAGCCTATGGCGATCTTATATATTACGGGGA
Organism: uncultured Desulfurococcaceae archaeon; assembly: GCA_964417765.1. Classification (GTDB taxonomy): domain Archaea; phylum Thermoproteota; class Thermoprotei_A; order Sulfolobales; family NBVN01; genus B83-G16. The sequence continues at coordinate 6,547 of CAYQIX010000003.1, read as the reverse complement.
ATTCAAGGTACTTTCGCCAAAAGCTCAAGCCCTTATACCCCCTATAATGCCTTACATTATAAATATACTATGAATAAAGTTAAAAGAGTTTCTATTATGAAGAAAATCTTATTTTTAAGCACTTTATAGCTCTTTCCACTGTCTTACAATAAAGCAGTTGTCCGCAAAAGCAGATCGAATATTATTTTAACTTTAATGGTCTGGTCTCGAAAAATAGTTACTTTATTACTAAGATGTAATACCCAGCGTACTGACCTACTACCTCATACCTGTCCAGGAGCTCGCTTCTCCAAGTGGTATTACTGTAGTATAGGGTCACATAATTTTGTCTAATTAAGGAGTTGTAGAAAGCTTCTTCACTTACGTACTTATCGTAGGTAGGCATTACTATTACTGTGACGTTGTACCTCCAAGACACCTTCGATACATTTACGTAGTTAGGCATATCATATTCATCAACAATATACCTAGGTGACAGCCCGCTCAGAACAGATATCTTGTAGGAATTAGCTATTGACGAACAGAGAACGTACCCTCCCCTTACAGACCAAGCATATATTACTACGTTAGCTAACTGCAGATCTTTCTCGTACCCTGAAGTCGCGTTAATTAACTCATTACCTAAGACACCATACGTGAGCGAATTATGCGCAGCTATCAAAAATAACACCATTAAGGTAGCTAGGACCTGCACCTTCCTGCTCTTGAGCGCTTTGACAGCCCATGTAAAGCCTTCAACACCTAGTATGACTAGGTAGGGGAGGGTGAAGTAGAAGTAAAGTGGGTGGTCAATTATGAGTAACCCCTCACCCTCAGCCAGCAAAATAGCTAAGGGTGTCAACATGAACGTGAGCTCTCGCAACCTACTTTCCGCAATGTACTTAATAATACCTAGCGGCGCTAATACTGCTAGTGGTCCTGCAAGCTTATAAGCTACTCTACCTATTCCTAGGTAATTTGCTGACAGCGGATTAGTCAGTCTCTCAATGATTAAGTTGTAGTAGCCTGCCGCGCCGGGTGAAGGATGTACTATGAACTCAAGGGGGTTGCCAAATATTACTGCATTGTAGGTAAGCCACCCCAGAATTCCTAGGTAGGCAGGGGCAACATATGCAAGCACCCACCACCTCCGCCTCTTTACCTCATTAACACCCACAGCTACTGCTAGTGCCGCTACTACGAGCCATGCTTCATATCTGGCTAGTGTAGCTAAGAGCACGAGTGCGGATGCCTTAGTTAATGACTTTAGTGAGTCGTTCCTACAGTACCTGCTGAAGTAATAGAGTGCAGACACTGCTAAGAACTGCCCTATCGGGACCATATAGCTCGATGAGGCATGTACTACTGTGTACATGTTGGCTCCGTATGCGGCAGCAGCTAGGATACCTGCCTTACCTCTAATTAACATGTATATGGCTGATGCCGTAGCTGCCGTCACTACCGCATTTATTATTGCTCCTGCAAGCCCTGTCGTGTATAGGAGGTCTATGGGTGTGAGGAACATTACTGTTAAGTGGTAGAGAGGCAGCCAGACAACCCCTAAGTTAGATAGCTTTGAGTTCTCTCCATTGTCGACGACTGCTCTAGGTATATACAGATGTGCTGCATTATCGTGCCCGTACCTCGTGTACTCGAGGATTACGTTAGTACCAAATACACTGATGAGTGTGAGTGAGAAGCCTAGATAGGCCCCTAACAGCACAGCAAAAATTAACCATGAAGACAGCTCCCCCTCTTCACCCATAAGGAGGAGCCTGTGTGCTATCCTCAATACTTTAGCCACTAGCTTCACAGTTCCTACCTCACAGTCTTTCTCCACTCTCTCGGTGCTACGAGTGCTGCCACTGCTACTAACCCATTCAGGAGCCAGTACAGCGGCATTAAGAGGACGTAAGGTGAGTACTTCTCAAATCTTGAATCAGCTAGTGTGTAGAGAAGTAGGTAAATGAGTAGGAGGTTCCCAATAACCAGTAGGGCCAGCCCCCAGTAGAATATTGGTGGAGGGTACATAGCTGTTATAGCACCTAATACGTTCAGCGACCTAGCTAAGTAAGCGGCCCAATACGTCAGGAATATAACGTCAGATATCAGCGTAGCTATTGCAGCTATGGGTGAAGCGTAACTTATAAGTAATGTTACCACCTCCTTCATACCTAGCTTCCCAAGCTTCTTCGAGAGTTCTGCTAGGCACTGATAGTATCCCTGGAACCACCTCAACCGCTGCTTAAGGTGGTAGTACAGGCTCTTAGGAGCCTTCTCAATGATGAATGTCTCACTTAAGTAGCTTAAGTTCGACCTAGACTCAGCTAGCTTGAGCACTAAGTAAGCATCCTCAGTAAGTACTTTAGGGAACCCGCCTATCTTCTTCAAGAACTCAGTAGTTACTGCTAAGCCCTCGCCGCTCAATGGTACGTACCTGCTCAAATTAGTTAGTGCTGGAAGTATCACGTCATACCAGAAGAGAGTATCCAGTGTGAGTAGCTTAGCGTGTAGACCACTGCCCACCCTATAGACCTTAGTCGTTACTGCTGAGGCACCAGAACACATCTCACTAGCTACTTCCTCGATGTAGTTAGGAGGTACTTCATCGTCAGCATCAAAGATCACTACGAAGTCTTCGCCGCGCAGGTGCTTCAGCGCTTCATTTAGTGCTTCAGCCTTCCCATACTTCCTGCTGCTATTTACCCTAATCACTCTATACCTAATCTTACTCTTCCTGAGATACGACCTAACTTGCTTGACAGACTCTTCTGTATCGCCGTCATGATCCTCTATTATTAGGTACACCCTCATAAGCGACTTATCGTAAGTCTGCTTAGCTACAGACTTGAGTGTCTTGAGTACACTCTCGGGTCCCTCCCTGTAGAGCGGAATTAAGACACCTACCCTCAGTCTTTTACTCACGCAGGTTCGGCTGGTCCGTTGGCGCGTGAGATTCCTACGCTCCTTCAAGATTAGAGCAGCTATAGGTACTAAGTAAATAGTGAAGACTACCTGTAGCAGTGCTGCCGACGCAGCCAGCACTACCCCATCTAACAGCAATTCTCAGCCACAGTTATTAGCAGGCGGGTAAGGTTTTTAAGGTGTGAGGCTCATCCACTGACTTCACGGTCTAAGTATGCTGCGGAATACTCTATAGTCACAGACCTGCTGAGCTCCTCTAGGTACATCCAGTCACTCCACGATAGCTCCCAGCCACACGCGCCAGCATTCTCCTCCACCTGCTCCGGCGTCTTAGCACCTGGTATCGGAACTACTGCTGGGCTGGCCCTCATGATCCAGTTAAGTGCTACTTGAGCTGGAGTCCTCCCGTACTTCCGCGCTACCTCCACCACAGCTTCGACGACCTTCCACACACGCCTGAAGTTCCTCGGGTGAAATATAGGGTCTGCCGACCTGACGTCAGTGAATTCCGGTAGACTCTCTGGGGTGTACTTGCCTGTGAGCGCACCCTTAGCTAGGGGTGACCAAGCCATTACTGCAATATCAGATGACTCAGCGTAAGGTATGAGCTCTGCTTCAGCCCACCTCTCTAGTAGGTTGTACCTGATCTGGATCACAGCTACGTCCTCTCTAGACAGGCACGCTCTGAACGACTCGACCAGCTCTGCAGGGAAGTCACTCAGCCCTAAGTACCTAGCGACTCCTAACTTAACTAGTTCTTCCATAGCTCTAGCATACTCACATGTGGGGTAGTTGTGCCAGCAGGGAGGCCAGTGAGCTAGCAGCAGATCCACGTACTTGACCCTCAAGTGCTTAAGTGACTTCCTGATTGACTTGAATATGTCGTGCTTATTCAGGTACTCCCCCGGTATCTTAGTTGATATGACCACCTCATCCCTCTTGACGCCGAGCTCCTGCAACGCCCTACCTAAGTAGTCTTCACTCATTCCTAGTCCGTAGGCCATAGCAGTGTCAAAGAAGTTAATGCCTACTTCAATAGCCTTCTCAACTACGCTCTTAGCCTTGCGGTAGTCGGTGAGACCCCACGACTCACTGAACTGCCAGACCCCTAAACCTACCCTGGACACCTTAAGGTCCGTCCACCCTAACCTCACGTACTCCATGTCAGGGCGCCTTATGTAAAAATCTTTAATACAAGCTAATTAACTGTACTGTGCAGCTCTTCAGCAGGTACTTCCCTGCTTTAACTTTTAATTACATTAATTAAAAGTAAGACTTAATTGGCTTGAATCACTCAGTCATCACGTACGTAGGTGGTCATTAGTGCCGCTTAAGCACCCTGTCGTCCTCTTCATAGACCTCGATGGGACCGTGTGGAATCACTTAGACGTCAGCGCTCTGACACCACCCTTCAGGAGAGTTTCTGCTGACGTGATCGAGGACTCCTCAGGTATTAAAGTCAGGCTCCACTCAGGTGTTAGGGAGTTCTTAGCTGGCGCAAGGAACCTAGGATTCATCATCGCGTCACTCAGCTGGAACAATCCCGTCAAGGCACTAGAGGTGCTCAAGGCCTTCGGTCTGTCACACTACTTTGACGCACACTACATAGAGCCGCACCCGCGTAAAGGGGAGCTCATGGCTTACGCCCTCATGGACCTCTCGGAGAGGGTGGGGGTCAAGTTAGGGCCTGAGAACGTCGTCTACATTGATGACCGCGACATTCACGTGGGTGAGGTCCGTGAAAAGGTCGGTAATGTGCTCTTTCTCCAGGCTTGGCGTGACTTCAGAGACTTTAAGGAGGCTCTCAACATCATTAAGCGGTATGTAACTACCTGAGCTGCGGTAACGTAATTACCTACGTAGGGAATTAGGTAAGTGGTGGTTGTTCTGGTTAAGCGTGATGACTACGAGCTTAGGTTATCTAGGATTGCTCGAGCTCTGGTTAAGTATGGAAGGTTTCTCATAGTTACTGTTGAGGCGATAATTATCGCTGCTATATCGGTCCTAATAGTGCTGACTACGTACTTCCTTGCTAGAGACATAGTCTCATCATATATAGTTGGGAGTGCCGCAGAGCTCCAACTGATAATGAACGACATATTCTTACTTATTGTGTATGTCGAGCTAGTTAGGAGCATCTTAGTAGCCTACAGGAAGCCTGAAATGTACTTGGTCAGCATAGCTGAGGTAGGATTCGTAATAACTGTCAGAGAGGTGCTAGCAGCAGTCATATCAAAGACGACCACGGATGTACTACTAGCTTCACTAGCTAGCATTGCGTTCGCAGTAGTCCTCTGGATATTCTACAGGAAGGTGCTACCACACAGAGGCGGTGCTGAGCACCCTCCATCACAGCAGAGCCGCAAGCAGCAGACTTAAGGAGCCTGCACCGCACCTGACCCGGCAATAAAGTATTGAAGCTGCATAATGGTTCCACACAGCTAGCACGGAAAGACTTTTATTCTGCTACCCAGCAGTAATACCTGCTTAAGGTGTAGGTGATACAACAGGCAATTCCGTACGTCTAAATGTAAACGTAAATACCCGAAACCCTTAGGGGGTAAACTTAGGGTAAAATTAAGTTCTAATTCAGCAGCACTGTTGACTGGCCTCAGCCGCCATACAGTAGGTTCTGCAGGCTTCTGTGCAGTGAATACAACACTTAGTTCTAGGCAGCTTAGGAGGTGCCGCGCATGATGAGTGGAGCTGAGGTCCTTGACTGCAACGTCATAAGACCTCTGCTGAGGCCTGCAAGGAGGGAGGGAGTATAGCTGTGCTGAAGGGCTCTCTAGCTCCTGGCGGTGCTGTGCTTAAGGTTGCTGGCGTGCCAGAGCACCTCAAGGTGTTCAAAGGTATTGCTAAAGTATTCGACATTGAGGAAGAGGCGTGGAAGATGTCCTCGGCGGAGAAATTAAAGAAGATGAAGTACTGATAATAAGATATGAGGGGCCTGAGATAGACCCAGGAATGAGGGAGATGCTGTCAGTTACGTCAGCAATCGCTGGCATGAAACTCATTGAGAAAGCAGCCCTAGTAACTGACGGAGGGTTCTCAGGAGCAACTAGAGAACTCTGCATAGGCCACGTAACCCCTGAAGCAACTGATGGAGGCCCAATAGCACTTATAGAGGACAGAGATGAGGTACTCATAAACATCCCAAATAGGAAGATAGAACTACTAATACCTCCTGACGAACTAGAACAAAGAAAACGCAGATGGAAGCCACTAAAGAAGAAACTAAGAGGATACCTAGCAAGATACATAAAACAAGTGACAAGCTCTAAAGACGGCGCTATGCTAAAGTAAATCACTCCAACTAACAATATTTAGTCTACCATTACTTAGATTCTTTATTTACTAAGTCGAAGTAACACGTTCTGTTGAAAATATAGTGTTTTACGGTTTTATTATGTAGATTTTCTAGAACTCTGTGCTGAATCAGAAGAGAGTATCCCGGACCCGGTACTAGTGACTGGGGGGCTTAGATGCTGAGTAAGTTAGCATAGATCACATTAGTTGAGGTTGACCATAGGTTAGGGTCCGAGACGATTATTGTGGGAGCGACGCGAGATGTAGGTTGAGGAGGGTCAGAGATGTAGCAAGTAAAGCTTCAGAGTGTCTCTGCGGTTGAGGTAGTAAGTTA
>CAYQIX010000002.1:0-45209 GCA_964417765.1 uncultured Desulfurococcaceae archaeon | reverse complement strand
ATTTGTACATTTCTCTAGCTCTCTCATAACATGCATGAGCATATTTCTGGTTAGGAACAAAACGTTTAATCCTGAACATACACTCCTTCATGGGTATCTTATTCTCTAAGCACTCTAGTGCTATGAGGACTCCAAGACGATACATCCTAGCAGTAAATAGTAGCTTAGCTATAACATCATTATCACAAACACTATTAAAGCTCCTTACTGTTACACGGTCAATTATGGGTTCTCTTATCATGGGTTAGCACCTTTTCTAAGAATAATAACGACTACTTCTTCTCCACGATACTTTTCAATAACCCTCTCATACTCCTTAGGAACGTAGATTACATAGCCTCTCTTACCCCATCTTGATACTTTTCCCTCGAATACTAGCAATACTTCACTCACCAATAAATATTAAAGAAGGAAAATCCTATAAACCTTACTAGTATAAGATATAAATGACCGCTGGAATGAAACCACACTTCACCGATGGCTCTGGCTCCCAAGCTATGGAGCTGGAGCCGTAGGTGGGGCGTGGCCAGATACCGTGATGAACCGACCTACGGAAACCTACACAGACCGTAGGCGGAGAACGGTTCCTCCTAGCAGCATACAGCTTATCCGCTGGGGAAATGAATACAGTAGCATCGTACTTACCTTAGTAGCGCTGGCTGCTCTGACGTTTGCGGCGTTCGTAGCTAGCTACGAGAGCCGCTCACCTAGAGGAAGCAGGTATGGTGTCCTCAGGAAGTTAATGGTGAGGAGCTACATCCTCTATGTTGTCGCTTCATGCGCCACGCTATTCTTAGCGCTTATAGTCTCGTTACCGCTTAAGTCACCTATATACCTAACATTCACTTACGGTAATGTCACTGCATTTACTGAGGTACGCATCCCATTAACGAGCTTCTTAGTTGTAGGCCTCGTCCTAGCAGTACTCGCTAGGCCAGTAATCCTAGATAAGAACTTAGGGAGATCCATAGCGTTTTACGTGCTTGTGCCAGCTGTAGGATTCCTCATACTGTACCTGATCCCAGTTATTACGTGGGGTAGGGGCATGCAGGCACATTCCTGCTTACATCAACGCTAACTTCAGTTGCTGGCGTAGCAGGCGTAGCTGCTGCACTCACTTGCTTAATAGCATTAGTAAAACATCTTTAGGGCTTAGCACTCACGTGAAGTGACTCTTTAAATACATCTCTTAGTAAGTAAACACGCAGAGTGTAGGGTACAGCAGCTGCGAGTAGAGACGTAACCTCAATCCCCGCTACTTCTTGCAAGCACATACTTAAATACTATGAGAACGTAAACCACCCCCTAGTACATAGCCACGGTCTTGACGCCTTCCTTCAATATCTTCTTAAGCTGGAGCTTGAAGAATATGACAGCAAAGCATAGAAAAGCAGCTGCATACAGCACCCCTACCGCACACGTCAGGTCAGGATCTAGTATGGGTGGAGATAGCCCTAGTCCATACCTTATCAGCTCTGCCGGGTAGCTGAAGGGCGTAGCGAGAGCTATTACTTGAATTGCCTCAGGCAGTGTTGACAGAGGTGTTAGGCCTCCAGTAGCTATCGGTAGCACCCACCCAATCAACTCAATTACTGGACCTGAAGTCCCTGTAGATATTGTTACACCTCCTAATAGCAGCGCATACGCGATTAGTACTACCCCAAGTGTAATTATCCCTAAAGCAAGAGGTAGAGGTTCAGCAATCCTGAGTAGTGGCTGAGCAATCAGGCTAGTCAATAAAGCGTAGCTGCCAGTTATTGTTAGGGCTAGCCAGATCAGTGATACTGGCAGCACACCTGCAAATAACACGAAAACGCTCTCGCCGCTTAATAACACATGTTCAAGTATGCCCTGGTACATCAGCCACCTAAGCTCCCATGCCCAGTCCCACGTAGCAGTAGAGTAGGACACGAAGACAGCTATAGCTACTAGGGCGTAAGCAGAGATCACTTCAGGTGAGACTTGAGGAGACCTGAACAGAGCTGTAGGCGCTAGGAACATCACCAGCCACAGCATAAGCGAGAATATCCCTATGACGAAGCCCTTACTACGCAGCAACTCAGCCTTAACGTAAGCCTTCAGCACAGCTTTAAGAGCCTGCGCGACACTCAAGTACTGACTCCCTCCAGAAGCTTCTTTCTTTCCCACCTCCTCACAGACCTATCTCCTAAGGGCGTGTACGCTATAGCAAGCCCTATACCTATTCCAAGGAGCATCAGCGCGTAGCTAGAGCTGACTCCAGCACCTATGAGTAGGCGCTGCATTAACTCGACAGTATGTGATGATGGAATAAGCCATGACATTGCTTGAGCGACTAGAGGCATCATGTACCTGGGGTAGAAGGCGCCGAGAAGTATTAGCAGTAGAGGCCTGATTATGTTGAGCACTCTCCACGACTCACCTGCTAGAGTAAATACTAAGCCCGCAATGAGCATAGCTAGTGTCGTGAGGAGGACGCTAGAAAGTAGTGCTAGAAGAAGGACACTAGTAGCTTTAGTTAGTCCCATTAATCCGTAGTAGTATGCCAGTACGGGAAATACTGTAGCTGAGCCAGATATGAGGACTAAGGTCAGTCTAGGTATGGGGATCGCGAAGTAGTGAAGCACACGTGATGTTGGGCTTGATATTACGTAGGGGAGGGTCCCCATCCACTCATCAAATATAGGCCTCCAAAGTATATCGTCAACCACCCCAAGCACTGAGATCAGTATGAATGAGCTAACTATAAAGAAGGGTACGGGGTCTACGCCGACCTTCTCAGTAAAGACTTGAGGAGATCCGAGTGAAGTACCTATAAGCATTATGAACGCTGTTATTATGTAGGGGTACACGATGAACATCATTAATATGGTTTTCCGCCTGAAGACGTCAGCGTACACGAAGGTGAACTCTGCTTTAAGCATAGTTAAGATGCTCACAGTCACCCACCTGTGAAGAATATGAAGACGTCCTCAAGCGTGGGTTCTTCAATCCTCAACCTAACTAGCTCCATACCTAGTGAAGTGACAGCCCTAACTAACTCGTCAATAACTTCCTCAGGCTTCTCTACATTAAATTTAACTTCAGCAACATCCTCCTCAATAAACTTGCTAGACACCTTAATGGATAGTGAAGACTCTAGCTTAGCTGTGAGAGACTTAATCCTGGATCCTCTGACAACTGCTACCAGCGCTCTAAGCTTAGGTATTCTTGCTTTCAGCTCTTCTGGACTTCCTTCAGCAACTATAGTTCCTTTATTAATCATCAGTATTCTATCACATACTAGCTCGGCCTCAAACATGTTGTGAGTTGTGTAAAGGACTGCCTTTCTCTCTCTCCTAGCTAAATCTCTAACTAGTGACCTTATTTTCCTCGCACTCGGCGGGTCGAGACCCAAGGTCGGTTCATCAAGGAGTAGTACTGGCGGGTCTTTGAGGAGCGCCCTCGCGAGAGCTAACCTAGCCTTCATACCTAGGCTGTACTCCTCAAACAGCCTGTCCTCAGCACCTAACTTACTGAGTTCCAGCAGCTCCATCAGCTCCTTAACACGCTTCCTGATCTCACTCATATCTAGCCCGTAAAGCGCGCCAAAGTACTCTAGATTCTCCCTACCTGTCAGCTTCCCATAAAATCCTTTCTCTACAGTAAGCATAACACCAATCCTCTTTCTAACTTCTTTCGCATTCCTAACGACATCGTACCCTTCTACAGCTGCTCTGCCGCCGTCCGGGATCAACAGTGTTGCCAGTATCTTAATAGTAGTGGTCTTGCCAGCACCGTTAGGTCCAAGCAGTCCCACAACCTCACCATGCCTCACTTTAAAGCTAACTCCCCTTAGTGCATGAATAACTTCCTTCTCGGACTTCAGAAGTCCCTTTCTCTTTTTAGTTACATAGTTCTTCACTAAGCCATCAGCAACGATTGCATCACCCATACCCCTCACCCCAGCAGGTGTTCTCAGTACCTACGCTGACTAACTTACGTTAAATTCCTGACTTCTTGCTCCTATAATAAATTAAGCTTAGGTAATAATGTCTTTGGAAGTATATTAAGAATTGTATTTAATCACTACGTCATTGACCTTAACACCAAGGCGCTTAGCTACGACAGGGCACTTCACTATTAGTAGGAAGTAGATGCCCTTAACTTCACTTAAGCCCTCGTAGTTACCCTGACCCTTAGCTATGGCGACGTCGTGCTCTTCAACCCATTCAGCTACCTCTGGGTCATCACGTTCCGGGCCTGTGCCTGGGTCGCCGTTGGATATCGTTCTGAATGATATATTAGGTAACTCGGTGAAACCTACGTACCTTAAGTCATCTAGGGTTGCGTCATTGATTATAGGGCCGCCCTTAGCTACTACGGTAAGTTTGCTGAAGGGCTTCCCTCTAATGCGAATTAAGGTCTCTAAAAGTATCTTATCGAAGACTATTTCGCCAGCGTTGTCTACGAAGTAGAGTAGTGTACTGGCTGTAAGGAGGTCTTTCCTCAGCTTCGGGTAGTCATTTATTGCTGGCTTAGTCTTGAGCACGTGATCTATAGCTGACTTGACGTCAGGGCTGTCAAAGACAGCGAAATCTATTATGTTTCCAGCTATAGCAACTCTAATGGCTGCCTCTAGCGGATCCGGGCACCTCCAGACCATGTCTTTAATGTCCTGATAAATGCTCAGTGCCTCATCATTACTTTTCTTCTTGATCTCAGCGTATGGGTCGTTAACGCCTGTAGCCTCACGAATGACTCTATATATTTCGTGAGCTAGCCTGGGAGTGCTTACGCTCCATGAAGAATTAAGCAACTTACTCAGAGTATGTCTAAGTATTTTCTCCTGAGCTGCCTCATCAGCAGTCACTAACCTAGCAACCTTTAGCGCCTGCCTAACTAGGCACACTATGCACTCAAGGTCAAGCTTCATCTTTAACGCCTCTAACAATAGTAAGGAGATCTAAGGATATTAAATAAAATTTCGTGGCCACAGCAACCAGCTACGTCGCTTTGTAAATTCTTCTTCTCGAGTCTCTTAAGTCGGTCACCCTCTTAACGAGGCCTTTCTTTAGTAAAATAGACAGTGCGTACCTTACGGTTCTCTCAGGTAAGCCCGTGAGCTCAACTAACTCCTTAGGTGAGGCCTGACCGTAAATCCTCAGCATCTTAAGCACGTACTTAGCACTTGGCGGCAGGTCTTTAGGCTCTGTAACAACCCTCGCCTTGCGCTCAATAACGTCTCCTAATCCTCCCTCAAATCTAATGAACTTAGCTGGCGCCTCAGCCTTAACCACCTTAACTCCTTCATTTACCTTAACTCTCTTGATACCGTCAGCTATCACCTCAACGCTTGACCTGCTATTTATGTTGGTTATCGTTATCACAGCGTCATCATGAACTATGATAGCCCTCCTTAGCGGGTTTACTGAATTGACTGGAACTACCTCAAGTACTTTAGATGTATCCATGACAATTGGCCCGCCAGCCGAGAACGCGTAGGCTGTTGACCCTGCTGGAGTAGCTACTAGGACACCGTCGGCTGTATCCCTCCACACCAGCTCGCCGTCGACGAGCAGGTCATACTCAACGAGCGTAGCGCTTCTAGATGGGAACACAGCTATTTCATTGAGCGCGTACAGAGTTTCACTGCTGTCAACTAGTGCTCTAATTCTGACGTAGCTGTGGATAGAGTACCTCCCACTAATTAGCTTCCTAACACCTTCCTTAATCTCGTCCCAATCTAGTGATGCAAAGAATGTTGAGTAACCTGGCGGTGAGATAGGTAGCACAGGTACTACACTGTTGTCCATAGCGTGAATAGTCCTAAGCACGTCACTGTCAGCACCAACAACTATAACTGCGTCAACCCCTCTCAAGCCTTTGACGTCATCTATATTCACAGTCCTCGAACTTATGCCAGCTGAGCTGAGCAACTTACTGAGCTGATCAACCCTAACGCCAGCACTCTTACCGATAACCACAGCTACCTGCTTAATAGGCATATTTTGCATCCTAACCAGAGACAATATGCGATTTCTGCATAAATAGTTTCTCTTTTAGCCTTCAGGGAACCTATCTCTAATGGTGTAGCTGGTGAGGACTAGTAAGGTGCTCTACACAGTGTGGTCTCTTGCCGTCATACTGCTGGCTTACGTGCTCCCATACACGGTATTTGCTCAAGTTACTAACTTAAGCCTCTACCTCTTCTGGGCTGTACTGGCTATCATCCACTTGATCGTCTCCTACACCTACATAAAGCTAAGCAATAGTGGTGTGAGTCATGGATGAGCTTCTTACAGCATCAATAATTACGCTGATACTCTACTTCGTTGTCGGCTCGCTCCTGGCGTTTGCCTCACGTAAGTTCGGCATAGGTACTAGCAGAGACTACTTCGTTGCTGGCTATAGGCTAGGAGGCTTCTTAGCAGCTATGACTTACGCTGCAACAACGTATTCAGCATTCATGATGGTCGGGCTAGTCGGACTAACTTACATGACGGGAGTCGGCGCCTTCGGCTTCGAGCTAATGTACCTGCTGGCAACCATAACGATACTTGCCTTACTAGCACCTAAGGTCTGGGAACTAGTGCGTGAGAGGAGGTGGATAAGCCCTGCTGAAATGCTTGCTGACCTATATAAGTGCAGGGCACTTGGCATCCTCACAGCAGCTATGTACCTAGTAGCACTAATACCTTACACAGCAGCTCAAGTGATAGGTATCGGAGTTACTGTACAGGGTTTGGGAGGCGGCAGCTGGAGCGCCTACCTAGTCGGCATAGCTCTAGCATTCATAGTCATTGCTCTGTGGGTGTACTTAGGAGGTATATGGAGTGTTGCAGCGACAGACGCCTTCCAAGGGATATGGATGATTGTAGCTGCTGTAGGTTTCATCTTGTGGCTCTTTAGCTGGGGCTTTGGCGACCCAGCAAAATTCAGCAGCTCTCTGAGTGTACTAGGTAGTAAGGGCTTACTAAGTGTTGGAAGTCCTTGGACTGCGTTGATCTTTGTATCGTATACTATACCGTGGCTGTTCTTTGCTATAACTAATCCGCAGGTTGTTCAGAGGCTATACATGCCTAGAGATAAGAGGGCGCTGATCCGAATGGTCACTCTATTTGCTGTCTTCGGCTTGACGTACACCATAATAGTTACTATGATAGGCCTCATGGGGAGGTCGCTGACAGTCTTGGGGACCTTGCCGCTGATTAAGGACAGGGATGCAGTAACACCTACTATACTCTCTTACGCCCCAGTGTGGCTGTCAGCGGTAGTGTTCGTGTCGATAGTTGCTGCTGCGGTGTCTACGGCTGACTCCATAATACTTACGCTAGCATCAACAACAGCTAGGGACCTCTATGGTGGTGTCCGGAGGGAGGTGAGTGATAGATCTCTCATAGTAGTTGGTAGATTAACGGTGTTGGGGCTGGCTATAGTAGCGGTGGTTGTAGCGCTTGTTAGGCCAGCGTTCATAGTTGAGCTGTCAGTGCTCTCATCAGTGTTGCTGCTTCCGCTAGCTCCAGTGACGCTGGCTGGGTGGCTACTCCACCATAAATTAGGCATGTACTCTAAGTACGCAGCCATAGCTTCGGTGGCGGCAGGTTTTGCGATAGCGCTCTCTTATGCGCTAGTTGTTGGAGCTAAGAAAGCGCTGGTCACACCAATAGCTGGAATACCTTACCCTGCGGTGGTACTACTAGTATCGACTGCAGTAGTGTTAGTAGGTATTGCAGCAGATAAACTACATGCGCGGAAGTGACGTAGAGCTGGATCCTATGCAGCAGAGGAGAAATAAACTATTTAGATATGTGTGGGAGGGAGGAAGACACTAAGGATCCTCGTCAAAAATGAAAATATCTTCTATCTTCATGCCAAACACCTTAGCTATCTTGAATGCTAGCCTCAGTGAGGGCAGGTACTTACCGTTTTCTATAGCTATTATTGTCTGTCTAGTAACACCTACTTTCTTAGCTAGCTCCTCCTGAGACATCCTGTACCTTGCCCTCAACTCCCTCAACCTATTAGTGATGCCCAAGTTCAACCCTCAATAACCTTCTTTGACTTCACGTAGTAGGCATATGAAGCTAGGTAAGCCACCCCCAGGATGCCGAGACTGAGAGCTAGTCCAGGATAGAGTTTCTCACTGAGCTCAGGAGGTACTATGTTGAAGTTGAAGAACGAAGGCCACACAGTTAGTATGATGAGCACGCATATAGCTAGCACTGAAGTTCTGAATGCCTGAAGGCTTGACTTCTCGGCAATGCTCACATGCATCTCGTCATACAGCACAAGCCCTAGCTTCTCAGCTCTAGATTTACGAACCTGCTGTATGATATAGGCTGCTGAGAAGCCTGCTAACGCAATCAGCAAGGCTGTCACCGAATTACCAGCTGACAGTGAATACCCTACTAACCCACCAATTATCGCGCCCACAACCACACTTAACTTATCCAGCTCTAACCACCGTAAAGTATTCTTTACAAAAAGTTAATAAATCTTTACATTTTGTAAAGAATACTTTACAATACACTATACCTGGAGTGCGGGTTAGGAGATAGCTTGAGCGCCTTCCTGCCTCTCACGCTTAATCACTATCTTAACTCCTTCCTTGACGTGTAGGTCTAGCTGTGGGAACGGTATCTCGACACCTACTTCGTCAAATGCCTTCTTAATTAGCTCTAGTAGCTGCTTCTTGGTCGCGAACCACAGCTGTGCTGGCACCCAGCACCTGGCAGCTAGTACTATTGCTGAGTCGCCGAAGTCTTCTACGAATACTTCAGGTGGTGGATTAACGAGGACTATTGGGTGGTCATTGAAGACTTTCAGTATGGCCTCCTTAGCCTTACTTATGTCTGAAGAGTACGATATGCCGATCTTGAACTCTATCCTCCTGGCTACGGAGGCGGTGTAGTTCGTTATTAGTGAGCTAAATAACTTGTCATTAGGTATTCTAACTATGTTCCCGTCCCAGGTCTTAATTCTAGTTGAGAATATTGATATGTCAATTACGTGCCCGCTGATGTTCTCGACCTGTACTGGGTCACCTAGCTTGAGTGGCCTGTCGATGTGTAGGAAGATGCCGCTTAATGCATTAGCTACTACGGTCTGGGCGGCGAATCCTACAACTATGCCTGCGACGCCGCCAGCTACTAAGAGCCCTGTGAGGTCTATGCCTAGTGGGCTTAAGGCTGCAGTAACGCCTATTGCTATGATGCCGTAAAACACGAACCTCTCTATTGGTATGTATATGTGCCTCGGAAGCCTATTACTCACTAGCTTCCTCATAATTAGCTTAATGCCTGAAGCAATTACTACAGTAAGCGCTATAGCTGCAGCTACCCCTAATATCTTCAGCACCTCACTGTAGCTCCACGGGAAGATAGCGTCTGTTACTTCGTGTAATATGGTGTTCAGTGTAGTGGTTATGTTAGTGCTAGTTAAGTTTGCCTCACTCACCATCACCACCCCCAAAGCCAGGAATATAATTCAGAGTAGCTGCGGTACTTACCTGAGTTACTTAGACCAGTATCTATTGCTGTAGCACCAGGTACTGGAGCTTCACTGAGGAGCTCTACCTTGATGCCCTTATTTACTGTGACCCTAACTACGTTGTAGAACACTTTTCCGCTGCTGACGTAAATCCTCACGTTACTTAACGGTATAACTATACCGTCCATTAGCGCTGTAGCACGTGCTATAATGCTGATCTTTACTAGAGCTTCTGAGCCCTTCGATGGGCGCCTGAAGTAGGTGCTAGTTAGGAAGTACCTGCATATGGTGCCACCTATTATCTCACCGTGAAGTGTGTGCTTCACCTTAAATGGCGTTAGGTATGTCAGCAAGGTGTCATCAGCAAGAACAGCAAGTTCGTAAGGTGCCTTAACCCAGAAGTTCACGTTCTTACTAATTAGCATCGGCTCCTGAAACTGAAGAAGTAAGTAGTCAGTGATTCTTAATGGAACGTTAAGCGGGGGGGTAGGATTGAGAACTACCTTAGACTCCCTACTGACTATGTATGAAGCTTCCTGGTACCTGTCCTTAACGTAGACTCTCTCAGAATCTCTTGAGACCTCAGCCTCTTCGATGCTCACTTTATCCCCTACATTCACTTCTATCATGGAGCACCAGACCTGTTGTAGTTCTGAGCATTAGATTACTTAAGAAGGTTTTGACTATGTACTATGTGGCTGCAGTAAATGCGCTGTAAAGAGCTGCTTGAAGCTAAGGTCTTCATGGTTGATTCGAGCGGTGAGAGAACTGAACTAAGTGCTGAGGTGTACTACCACAGGGCAGGGAGGTGCAGAGCTAAGTACAGTCACCTAGACATACTAGTTCCTTCGGCATGCAGGTATGCTGACCTACTCCAGAAGGGCTTCTATGAAGCTTCTGTCAGCAGTAATAAGTTAGTGGTTGACTTAAGTAAGCTTGTTGAGGGATACAAGCTTGTTGTAGAGCTGGAGAACGCAGTATTCAGTAGCAGCGCGAGGTACTTAGCGAGAGTGCGTAGGTCGCTGGAGGGATCAAGTATTAAGGTAGTTATTAGGCTGTCTAAGAACGTAGGGATACTGCGTAGAGGTAGCTAGGGAGGCAGTCCCTTAGATAACCTCACTATTCTTATGTATGAAGACATGAGCTTACGCTTACTAATACCTTCTAAGCCATGCACTCTCAGAGCAGCAGCTAATATGCTGAGCTTCAGGACCTCTCTGAATACCCTCGAGTCATAAGGGATAATACCCAGCGTTAGGGCGTATGCAGCAGCTGCTAGCGTGTGCTTGCATATCACAAACCTAGTAAATAAGGGTGTCGGTACGTCAACACGCTTTACGCCGCACCTCCTGAGCCCCTCTAAGAATAGCCTATCCGCCTTACTAGCAGTCATGAGCGCGTCTGTACAAGTACATTTAAGCCCGTAGCACCCAACCTGCGTAATGTGGTACGCCTCTTCAGCGGTAACACCTAGAGGAAGCTCAATAACTTCACCATTGAAGCTCCTTACCTTAATCAACCTCTCAGGACCTTCCTTAAGCACCTTAGTAGAAGCGAAAATTACAGTTACACCTGAACCCTTAACTATGGTTGACAGCACCCTAGCTGAGGATCTACGGATAATCTCTGAAGTACCTTGAAACCTATCCCTCAGGAAATCAGCCACGGACTTACCATAGTACTTTTTCGCATACCACAGAATGTATCGCCTAAGCTTCAGTAGGTTGCTCCTCCACTCCGCTACCTCAGCGACTCTCTTACTCATTCCACCACCATTTCCTCTGGAGCTTCAGGACTAATAAGTAGGTAATACCTTCCTTTTCAGCAGTATATCTCACACGGTCCAGATCCTTATACTTAGGTAATACTGAGAATCCAAGAACGGCGAAGCAGTGTCTAGGGTACCATACAGTAGAAGGAAATTAAAGTATATTTTTGAACTTGATACCGGTGTAGGTTTTGGGCACTCCACCTCCTGTCAGGGGTCACAGGGAGTGTGCTCCACCTATAGATTTTGAGTGTGCTTCACGCGCTATAAGTACTGTGAGGGCAGCGCTTTCCTACATAATAGTAGGGCCTCCACTCATTAGGTACGGGCCTGCAGGTGAGGTGCATGTGGATGTTCCGTTAATGTACCATGACCTGGCATTAGATAGAGTTCACTACGACCCCAGCCTGAGAGCTCCATCCCCTAAGGGTAGACCAGTCCGTGCCTGGGGAGTTAGGGTGGAAGCTGATGAGGTGAAGTCTGTGATGGAGTCTGCACTCAGGGAGGTGAGGGTGATTGATGCTGCAGAGTACAGAGAGCCTGAAGCAGCTTGGGTAGTGCCTCTAGCTTGGAGGAACATAATTATAGCTCACATCAAGGTCTCACATGACGGGAGCGAGTTGATTCCTGACTACGGCTTAACTGAGGAGGTTAGGCGATACGTCATCTAAGTTTGCAACTATTCTTAAGCGCTCTGCGAACTTCTTGAAGAAGGAGAGAGTACTCACACTACTAATCATACTTTATGTAGGGGTCACGCTGATCTCCCGTGGCGAAACATTAAATATAGTCAAGTTCGTTGACTTCAACACAATATTCGTAATAGCAGCGCTCCTACTCGTGTCCAGAGGTATGGAGCTCTCAGGAGCATTCACTAAGCTATCAATGAAGCTAATGTCGGCTAGTAAGGAGTCCCCGAAGTACCTAGCGATGATGCTGGCTGCAGCATCTGCTGCTACAGCTTCAGTAGTTATGAATGACACAGCACTCTTCATTTTCATCCCGCTGACCATGACCGTATCGAGGATGTGTGGGGTTGAGCTTGCGTGCCTTGCTCCACTAGTAACTATAGCTGTGAACGTAGGTTCTGCTCTGACGCCGATGGGGAATCCTCAGAACATAATAATTTGGCAGCACTACAGAGTGGCCTTCCACGTATTTATTGCATCACTGGCGCCATTCACGCTTATTGCGCTGGCGATACTTATGATGTACATCTACTTAGTGTTGGAAGGGGCAGCTCGATTTAAGCCACTGCCTAAGCCGCCTGCTGTAAAATTGAGCAAGAAACTGCTCATAGCTTCGATAATTCTGCTAGTAATTGATGTAGCCCTGGCTCAGTACAGGTTATCTGCAGTTGCCTTGATCCTTACCGCAGCTGCCTTACTGCTCGTGCGGAAGGAGGTAGTAGTTACTGTCGATTATGTGTTGATAGCTATGTTCATTCTCATGTTCGCGGACTTTCGAGGTCTTGCAAGCATACTAGCTCCAGCAATGTCTGGGTTAGCAGTAACTAGTTCAGTAACTGAGATTTTCATGTCTTTCGCGCTGAGTCAGGTAGTGAGTAATGTGCCTGCAACATTATTCTTAATAGGGCACGTAAGTAGCTGGGAGTCGCTGGCAGTAGGTACTAACTTGGGTGGGGTTGGGCTGATCACCGGATCTCTAGCTAATATAATAACGATTAGGCTCGCCGGGATTTCCATAAAGGAATTTCACAAATATGTACTACCTTACTTTGCTGCTCTCTTAATAGTAGTTCTCATGTTAGCAGCTGCAGGACTGTACCCTCACTGAAATAAATTAATAAATATTGCATGCTGATTAAGTTACTTGGGTCTTAACTCATGCCTCCTAGATTTCCAGTAGAAGTTCTCAAGTCTAGGTACAAGAAATTTCAAGAACTCCTCATGCGTGAGGGTATTGACGCTGTCATGCTTAGAACTTTATCAAGCTTCATTTATTTCACAGGAATTAAGTGGCTGAGGCCTGCACTCTTAATTCCTGCTGAGGGAGTGCCTACACTCTTTGTAGCACGTGGTGAAGACGACTTCTTCAGAGAGAGGACGTGGATTAAGGACGTAGTTACGTTTACTGATGGCGGAGACCTCATGGCTAAAGTTTCAGGAGCTATCAGAGAGAGGGGTTGTAAGAAAGTTGGGCTAGAATTTGGCTTAGAGCGTGACGCGTATATTCTCTTCTACGAGATGTTCAAGAAACTGAATCCTAAGGTTGAGGTAGTTGACGTTAGCCACTTGCTATTTGAGCTGAGAGCTACCAAGGATAAGTACGAGCTCGAATCAGTACGTAAGGCAGGTCAGGTGGCATCTAAGGTAATGGAGCACGTGCTCTCCACAGTAAAGCCTGGGATGTCTGAGACCGAGATAGCTGCTGAAGCATACCACAAGCTCTATGGCAGTGGCTGCGAGGAGCCGCACGTGCACGTAAATGTAGGTCCGGCACCCAGAGTTCACTCAGAGCCCTACAGAGACGTTAAGGTTAGGGAGGGGGTTTTCGTCACCATGATCATCGCTGCTGACTACAACAGATACTACGCTAACATGGCAAGAACTATCTACGTAGGGAAGGCCAGCGGCATGGCTGAGAAAGCCCTCAAGTGTATGAGCGAGGTCTATGAGCAAGCATCAAGATTGACTAGAGCTGGCGTAAGGTTAATTGACGTTATGAAGGAGCTTGATAAGGTTTACGCTAAGTACGGGCTGCTAGAGTACAGAGTGGTAGGTTACGCTCACGGAGTTGGGCTGCAGGTTGAGGAGCCGCCTATAACGACTATAGTGCCGCAGCATAGGGTAGTTAAGGTAAAGCCAAACATGGTTTTAGCGTTTGTCCACGCGCCACTACTACTTAAGGGATTAGGTCAAGTAAAGCTAGAGGATACATTCATTGTCAGAGAAGACGACAAATTAGAAAAAGTAACTACATAGCCAACCAATCCGCTACTTTTCTCTTTCTTCTCCATCTTCCTGTTTTGAGGCGAGAAGAACTTAGTAATTAACTCCTGCAGACAATCTGTTCCTGGTGAGGTACTGGTGATTAGCAAAGCTGTTGAGTTAATTAAGTCCAGTAAGTACGTGATAGCGTTTACAGGCGCAGGGATATCAGCTGAGAGCGGGATACCTACCTTTAGAGGCTCTGACGGGCTTTGGCGCAGGTTCAGAGCTGAGGAGCTGGCAACACCTGAGGCCTTTGCTAGAGACCCTAAGAAGGTTTGGGAGTGGTACAAGTGGAGGATGGGGATAATACGTAAGGCGAGGCCTAACCCAGCTCACATAGCGCTAGCTAGGATGGAGGCAGCTGGCATCCTTAAGGCAGTAGTAACTCAAAATGTTGACGGACTACACACTCTAGCAGGCTCGAAAAATGTCATTGAGCTTCACGGCAATATATGGAGGATAAAGTGCAGTAATCCAGCATGTAACTTCAGGTCTAAACTTGAGGAGCCGCCTAAGGAGGTGCCTCCTAGATGCCCTCAATGCAGCTCGCTGCTCAGACCTGATGTAGTGTGGTTTGGCGAGCCGCTTCCTCATAATGCCTGGAAGAAGGCAGTTAGTGAGGCAGGTAGGGCTGACTTAGTGATTGTGGTGGGCACGAGCGGTGCCGTAATGCCTGCAGCACTAATACCTGCAATTGTTAAGGACAGAGGGGGCAAGATTATAGAGGTAAATATCAGTGAATCAGCAATAACCCCAATAGCTGATGTATTTATTAAGCAGAGAGCTAGCGAAGCGCTTCCTGAGATAGCTAGAGCTTTGGGATTAGAGGGCAAGAATTAAGACTAGAATTAGGTATTACGTATGTTGGAGGTGTGTTTTTGGGTCGGAGAGCAGTAGCGATTGCTGTGGCAGTCATAATCTCCTTAGTAATTGTAGCAGCAGTATACCTATACCTTCTAAGTAGACCTCCAACAAGCGTAGAAGGCATAATCTCAGGCGTAAAGAAGACATTTACCTTAAAGAGCAGCGCATTCGAGAATAACGGATACATTCCGCGTACGTACACCTGTGATGGAAATGACATCTCACCGCCTCTAAGCTGGTCGGGCGCACCTCCTGAGACCAAGTCCTACGTACTAATAGTTTACGACTCTGACGCACCTAAGGGAGTATTCTACCACTGGCTACTCTACAATATACCAGCAGATTTGAGTGCACTCCCTGAGAACGTGCCTAGGGGTCCTGAGACCCCTTACGGGCTTCAAGGAGTTAACGACTTCGGCATAGTCGGTTACGGGGGGCCATGCCCCCCAACGGGAAGTACACACCGATACGTATTTCTACTTCTAGCACTAGATACTAGGCTGAGCCTTAAGGCAGGAGCAACTATAGATGACCTACTTAAGGCCCTAGACGGGCACGTGATAGCTTACGCTAAGCTAGTAGGTATCTACGGCAGGTAGCCAACCCAGACTACTTTTTAGCGAACTTATCTAGCTTTACAATAGACTTAACTTCTCCAGCACCTGAGCTGCTGTAGTCGAATCCTAATGAACACTTAACGCCATACCTCTTGCAGAGTTTAGTGATTAGCTCGAAGAGATCTCTCCACCTGTACTTGAGGGCTCTTCTCGCAGCACTGTAGAGGGGGTGCGTAGGTGTGAGCATAAAGTCCTTAACTCTCAGCTTGTCATAATATAGTGCTGAGTTAGTGCTTGCAGCAACTTCAACAACCTCCTTAATGCTCTCTAGGTCGTCTGTGTACCCAGGTACTACAGGTCCTAGGAAGACCCACGTACTTATGCCTGAGGCGCTCAGCTGCTCTAATACTCTAACCCTAGCTCTCGGTGCTGGGGCACCGGGCTCTAAGAACTTCGCCGCATCCTCATTCAAGGTGGTTATCGTTACTCCAACATCGACCCTAATCCTATAATTAATAAGAATGTCCTTATCTCTCAAGATGTTGTCTGACTTGGTTTGAATACTCACACTATATCCGCTATTCAGCAGTATATTTAGTGAACTCCTAGTTAGTTCGTACTGTAGCTCAATCGGCTGGTAGGCATCGGTAACAGTTCCCACCCCTACTACACCGGACTTCTTGCGCTTAACCTCATATCTTAGCAAGTTAATGATGTTCTCCTTAACAGCTACTACTTCACCCCACGCACTAGCTACCTCTTCGTCCTTAGTGTAGACTCTACCGTAGCAGTAAATGCATGAATGTGAGCAACCTACATACGGGTTGAGAGCCCAGTCAATGTCAGGCAATCCACTAGGCGTTAATGCCTCCCTAACCCTAACCACCTTAATCTTCAACATCGGTCACCACGCCTTAACGTAATCCATCAATGACCTGCTACTTATTAAATACTTGAGCAGCTTTGAGCTGGACAGCCAGACTCTAGAACCTAAGTTAGTGTGCTTGTCGATTAGCTCAATAACTTCTTTAAGTGTCTGCACCTTAGCTGCAGGACCTGCCTTATACATAGCTCTAAGGTTCTCCCTAACAAACCAGACACCTATCGGTATGTTGAATCCAGGATATATCTCCCTGAGGACTACAGCTGTTGCCTGCCTACCTACTGAGAGTAAGTGCTCAGCAGTAGCTAACCTAGCAGCATAGTAGCAGCCACCAATTGAAGCATACGTTGACCTTCCTGTAAAGCCCTCGTAGTCACCCTCGATACTTACCTCACTACCTCCTGGATTCCATGTCGAGTTAGGGTACCATGCCTCCATCCACTCAAAGCTCCAGTGCCTCGGAATGAGTACAGCTAGGAATAGGTTCTTAGCGTGCCTCCTCACGTACACCCAGTACTCGCTAATAACCGGCAGATCCTTTACCTTCCTAATTAAGTACTTAGATATCGTATCGTCAACAGCCGTTATAGACCATCTAGTAGGTACTAGCCTCCTGCTCCGCCCTCTGCCTAGTGCTCCAACACTCAGCATTCTCTGAATATGAGTTACTGGGACGCTGTGCTCATACAGCTTAATTATTGCATCACTAGCCTTCATGTCTACGTCGTCATACACGGACTCAATAACTCTAGCTGACGCCCCGCTGCCAACAACCCTAAAGCTCTTAAGTGGAGCAGTAGGTCCCTGAGGTGCCTCATACTCGCTTAACCTAATAGTTGGCCTAGGAGGCTTAAGCAGCTCGACCTCAACCTCAACAGGCTTAACAGATAGGACTAACTCGTGCAGTAACTCCACGAGCCTCGACCTACTCACGTCAGTTACCTTAATCTTCTGCTTAGCAGTAACTAGGCTAAGCCTATAGTCAAGAATCTTCTCAATCGGTAGTGCTAACCACTTCTCAGGCAGGTCATATATGGACGTGTCGCCTAATACAGGAGGGGTCGAAGGGCCCGCAAGCACCTCAGGGTAGCCGTACCTCCCCACAAATACTGCGGGAGGGCTGGAGCCGAAGAGATCTTTCCTTCCCGAGACCCTCTTTACCTTAACTAAGGCCATAGCCTTAGCTACGATAGGGCAATACGCATAGCCGCAGAGGCCCTTAGCACCACGGCAGAGTATGCAGAGCCTTGGATCTATATTGGGCATTACTACCTAACCCTTAAGCTAATGCCACCGATTAGGGAGGAGAATCAATACTTATAAAATAAGGTGTTCTAT
The DNA here is from genome assembly GCA_964417765.1 of uncultured Desulfurococcaceae archaeon. GTDB lineage: Archaea > Thermoproteota > Thermoprotei_A > Sulfolobales > NBVN01 > B83-G16. Next base: position 27,395 of record CAYQIX010000002.1, on the reverse strand, counting down.
GCTAAGCTAGAGTTATGTACGTGCTGGATTACACTCAGGAGGCGCCGAGTTATTTGAGCTTCCAGTACGTGCTGAGGACCTCCTTTATCTTTGAAACGAGATCACGCACCTTACTGCTGAACGTGTCCGGCACATCATCTTCAACAACCAGAGAATCGACCTCCATGAGTGCAGCTATGGCATTAGGTACGCCTTTGCTTAGACCGTCCCGATACCCTCCCTCAAGCACAGCTACCAACTTACCACTGCAGAACTTCTCAGCTAACTTAACGATTCTAGAGAAGATATTGTAGTAGCCCCTAGAAGTCAGTGTCAGCCCTGCTAGGTGATCTGAGTGGTGCGCGTCAAAACCAGCAGATACGAGGATGTATTCAGGCTTAAACTCATTGATTAGGGGCTCGATAACCTCATCAAATACTACTGAGTAAGCAGTGTTTCCTGCGCCATAACCTAAAGGAATGTTTATCTTAGTTCCTGCAGCATCTCCTCCGCCTATATTATCTATCGAACCCGTCCCAGGGTATATACCTTCTTGATGAACGTCTATATGGAGGACGTTGGGTGATGTCCAGAAGATTTCTTGAGTTCCATTACCGTGGTGAACATCGATGTCAATTATAGCTATCTTCTTAAGTCCCTTGCTGAGCAAGTACTTAGCTCCGATAGCTATGTTATTGAATATGCAGAATCCGAGTGTTGGAGCGCCTAGTGCTGCTCCCTTAATGCCTGCGTGGTGTCCTGGTGGTCTGACGAGTGCGAACACCCTTAGGTAATTGCCTGTGAGGGTAGCTTCTATGGCCTTAATGACGCCTCCCGCTGCGTGTAGTGCTGCAATATATGTCCACTTATTTACGTAGGTGTCGCTGTCAATGTACTTGAAGCCCTCAGAGCTAGAATTCCTTATTAACTCAACATATTCGTGCTCATGTACGCTGAGTACTGCTTCTAGAGGGGCCTTCTCGGGCTTGATTATGCCGACCTTCTTCAGTATATTGAGCTCCTCTAAACTGTACATAATCTTGATTAGCCTTAAGGGGGACTCAGGGTGTATTCCAACCACATCTCCGTGTCTCAGGTATATTTCATCATAGACTATTCCGACACTGTGTGCTCTCAAAGACAACGTGCACAACCATGAGAAATTCTGTTGATGGCAATTAATTTTTCTTTAATTTGGGGATTAAGCGCTATGGTGTATCTTATGCTTCGGGAGGATAGCGCCTATGATTAATCCTGTAGCTAGTCCTCCTATGTGAGCGAGGTTATTTACTGCTCCAGCAACACCTAAGCTGCTAATTATTAGTATAATGACTGCCCACCCCAAGCTGCTGAGGAATTGGTGAGTTCTCCTGTATTCAGTAACAGCTAGTACCCCTAGTAGAGAGAATATTGCTCCTGACGCACCGAGCGAATAAATGTTTGGAGGCATGAGCGCTAACGTAAGAAGATTTCCTGCGACCCCACCGCTAAAGTAGACTGCTAGCACCTTCCTGCTGCTTAAGTAGTTCTCGCATGCAGTGCCTATGTAGAGGAGGGCAACCATGTTGAAGCCTAAGTGAATTATGTTTGCGTGAATAAAGAGTGAAGTGATCACTTCCCAGACCGCACCACGGAATACCTCGGCACCTGACATCATGAGCGGCAAGTAGTTGTTAATGTAGTCCAGCAGCCCTGTCCTGTCAGGAAAGAGTATGGAGAGTACTGCAGTACCTAAGTCCCCGGTGCTTGCTGCGTAGATTACTGAGGCAGAAATGAAGATTGCTAGGTAAATTACCGTATTGACTATTACGAGAGCACGTACAGGAGACATCGCAATACTGGGCGACTTCTTTAGTGAGTAATTCAAGCCTAACCACTCCTACGGTTTATGTCTAGTGTAGAGAACTAAAAACTTCGCAAGCACTAGAACCTCAAGTGAATTACGTCACCTGAATAAACAATCTTCCTCTCGCCCTCAGCTGTCTCAATCACTAGAGCGCCATCACTGGTTACGTCAGTAGCGTAGCCCTCAATAATTTTATCGGGTGCTATTACCTTAACGTACCTCCCTAATGTATTAGAGAGCTTCTTCCACATTTCGATTACTTCAGTATGCTTCCCTCCTAGAAGGAGATTGTAGCTGTAGTCGAAATTCCTTAGTACAGCCTTAAGTAGCGGGATCCTAGGTATTGGGTACCCTACTAAGTCCCTGAGCGTTACTGCGGTAGTCCTCAAGTCCTCAGGTAACTCATTATTTACGTTAATGCCTATACCAACTAGTACGTAGTGTACTTTATCGGCCTCAGCTCTTCCTTCAATTAAGATCCCGCATAATTTCCTATCATTAACTACTACATCGTTAGGCCACTTCAGCCTAGCACCAACACCATAGAGATCATTAACTGCTCTAGCAACAGCTACGCCAGCACACAAGCTTAGTAGCTGGAGGTTCATGAGTGCTGGCGGCCTCAGTAGTATTGTGAGCCAGAGCCCTCCTTGACCAGCATGCCAGCTCCTACCTAGCCTACCCCTCCCTGAGGTCATTGACTCAGCAATGACTACGGTTCCCTCAGTAGCACCTTCCCTAGCTAGTGCCTCGGCTATGTCTTGAGTTGAGATGCATGACTTAATGTAGTGTATGCTGTACCTCAGCTTAGTGCTTAAGTCCCTCAGGTACGTGCCTGCCTCAGCTAAGTCATCAGTAAGTACTAGCCTGTAGCCCTTCCTTGGGTGCGACTCAATCACGTAGCCGAGCCTCTTCAGGTACTCGATGATCCTGTGAAGCGTTGGCTTAGAAATACCTAGCTCAGCAGCTAGCTCACTACCGCTTACGTAGCCTCCCTTCTCCAGCAGTACCTTGAGTACTTTAGCACTTACCTCCAAGACCTCAGCCTCTCAGTAAGGACTGAGTACCGAGTATATAGTGCCTCAGACACTTCTAAAGCATTCACTATACTTAAGTACGTTACAGCTCTAGCTAAGGACGTAGTGAGGATTAACTTGCGCTTAAGACCGCTGCCTATATTTCCTAAGTTAATGCTATACACTTCATATAGCCTCATGAGTGTTAGAGCTACTACCTGTAGCGACTTAATAGCTAGTGCTATACCCAGCGCAGCACCCGGCGAGTACCTACCTACGAAGGATACGAGATCAGCAGTACTCAGCATAGACATGAGCAGAGCAGCTAGCAGAGCTATAGACATGATGCGCGCGGAATTAACAGCTATCGTATATGGGTCAATGACGCCCAGGACTACCTGCATAATCAGTGCAGCAATCGAGTAAGCTCCGATAAATGGCGCGAGCAGTACATAAGCACTTAGTACCTCCCTCACCCCCTTCACAGCAGCTGTAGAGGCGGTCAGTGCTACTAGAGCAGCAACTAGGGCGGCAGGAGGAGCAAGAAGTAAGGTAATCGACCCTGCGCATGCAGCAGCAAAGACCAGTAGCGGATTTAACCGAGTACGTGAGGTACCTGGCGTGAGGACCCTAAATACCTCGCTAAGCCACCACTGCAGAGCCACCGCGTATAGCCTCCAGGACCCCATCCTTGAGGAGGTAGACCCTGCTGAAGTACCTGACTAAGTCGATATCGTGCGTTGACGCAATAACAGCAGATCCCTGGCTGAGGAAGCTGTGGATTAGCCTAATCAATAGTTCCTTAGATGCGCTATCAATGCCTAAGGTAGGTTCGTCGAGTAACAGCACCTTAGCGCCCGATACATAGGCTAAAGCCAGCGACAACCTCCTAGCCTCACCTATACTTAAGGAGTAGGGGCTTAAGTTGCTCACATCACCTAGGCGGAACATCTCAATTACTTCATCCACATCTCCCTTAAACCCCCATGCGTTAGCGTAGAATGACACCTCATCCCTCACGGTGTCCCTAGAGAACCAGTAGGCAGGTGTCTGAGGTACTATAAATACAGGTCCAGCAGTAGTTACAACGCCTTCAGTAGGCTTAAGTAGCTTAGCCAGTAGCTTAATTAGTGTTGTCTTACCAGCTCCATTCCTTCCAATAATAGCTACTGACTCACCAGAGTGAACTTCAAGGCCTACACCATTAAGCACGAAGTAGCCGCCATCGTAGGTAAAACGCAGTCCCCTAGCACTAATCAGTACATCATCCCCTATAGTGCTTCTGCCCCCTACTCCAATATATGCACTACCTTGATGCTCGCTCTTAAGTTCTAAGGTGAAGTTCACGTAGTCCTTGATTAGCTCAATCCTATGATCTACGATAATAGCTGAGGCACGGAACTTCACGCAATACTCCCTCAGCAGTTTTAGGACGTTCTCTAAGCTCCACGGGTCTACATGGGACGTAGGCTCATCAAGCAGGAGCACCTTAGTACCTGAGCCTACTGCAGCAGCAACTAGTAGCTTGTAGAGCTGCCCGTCAGATAGCTCGTGGATCTTCCTCGAGGGATCGCTTAGTACATCATCTATGATGCCGTACCTCCGCAGGCTACTCAAGTCGCGAACGAAAAGCAGTTCCTCAGCTACTGTTGAGCCGATGAAGTATGATGAGGGGTCTTGAGGTACGTAAGCTACTAATCCCCTACGCACAGCATCTAAAGGACTTAGCCCGCAGACGCTCACGCTGCCTGAAACTTTAAATGATGAGTATAGCTTGGGTATGATGCCCGCAATAACCTTGAGTAGCGTGGACTTACCGCTGCCAGTAGGCCCTGTGATGCCTATTACCTCGCCCGAACCTACCTCTAGGCTAACATTAGCTAGTACCTCCCTACTACCTACTACTACGCTGAGGTCCCTAACCTCTATTGCCTTAGTCAATACTTAACCCCCTAGCCTTAAGCACCTTAGCTATCCCTCTAGCTACAGCAATAGCTAATAGGTGATCCATGAATAAGTCTTGAGGGATAAATATCAGCACAGACACAGTGAAGAGAAGCAGGAACCTCGATGTAGGGCTCACCCCCAGCCAGTTACCTACGCTCAGTGACCATGAGTAAATCTCTGTATTCGGTGCTGCGTAGTAGGAGAAGACAAGGAAGCCGAGTACGTAGATAGGTAGGGCTGAGATTAAGGATAGAAGCAGCAGTACAGCTACGTCCCTGCCCTTTATACTGCTAAGGTCTATCCCCCTCCGCCTCAGGTAGGCTCTACTTAAGATAGACATTAGTGGAGCAGCTATGACGAATCCAGCTAAGTACCCCCCACAGAACCCGAGTAGTACTGCTAAGCCGCCGGCGAAGCCTGATGCGAGCGGTAGCCCCAGAGCTATCAGCAGTAGGTATAGGGCTAGTGAGGCAGCAGCGTACTTCGGGGGGAGAAGCAGCCCAGTCAGCATAACAGCCATATTCTGCATTGTGTAGGGTACTGGACCTAAGTTAAACTTAACTTGAGCTAGTACAGCAGTTAGGGCGGTCATGAATGACGTGAGCACTAACTTAACTATGTCCTTACTCAACTTGCTGATCCCGAAACAGTTTCAAGGAGTTACTAATAAATAATGGAGCAAATCGCTCTTAGGCTGTGAAACAGTTTCAAGGAAAATACCTTAAGGCCCTATACGCTGAGTATTACTTAGGGCTGGTGTCTCTATGGTTAATGAGGAGGTTGGCAACCTAGTCATAGAGCTCTACACCTCTATTGAGGAATTCATTAAGAAGTATGACCCTGAGAGGAAGTTTAGGTTTAGCTCAGACCTTAAGGCGAAGTTTAATGAGCTGCTGAGCAGGTTTAAGGAGGTGTTCATAGATTACGTGCTGACGCCTGAGCAGCTGTCTGAGGCCTACGAGTGGGTTGAGGTACTGCAGGCATCTGTTAGTAACTGTATTAAGTACTTAGGTATTAAGGGAGTTACGTTCAGTAAGGAGTTAAGGTCATTTATTGAGGACCCGAGGGCGCACTTAAGGAAGAAAATATTCATCTATACCCACGACTTAGTGAGGGGTAAGTTAGGCTTAGCTGACTACATGAGGACTGCGTCAGCAGCTATAAGGACCTCATATAGGACTAACCTGAGGTCAGCGTATCAGTCGTGGGTATTGCTTGAGGTGCTCTCTGCGCTAGGCAAGTTAGGTGGTAGGCTAGTCTACCCTGAGCATCGCTACCTACCCTTGGATAGGTCGGGAAAGCAGAGGACAGGCACGATACCGCCTAACGCAGTCGTTGAGGTGAAGGGCAGAGGGTGCTTGAGCTTCTTTGTTGAGGCACCTAGACCGATCGGGTGGGAGGACACGTCAGACCTAAGCAGGGCTTGGAGGCTCTACACAGCGCTGAGGCCTGACTTCATGGTCTACGGTGGCATGGTTCTTAACATTCTAGAGCCTGAGTCAGAACCACCAGTGCTCAGACCTAACGTAATTATTGAGTGTAAGGAGCTTGAAGACTGGTACTTGAGGAGCAGGGATATAAGGGGTCCGCTAGCTAAGCCGCTGACTGCTGAAGAGTGGAGGGCTAAGTGGATTGAGGGCCTCTGGGTGGGGCTGGCCGACGCACTAGGTGTTAAGAAGGCCGAGGTCACTGAGGTAATTAGTGAGAAGAAAGGGCTGAGACTTAAGGAGTACCAGCTAGTGACGCTCTATAAGAACTTTTACAAGCCAGACAGGATGTACTTAGTCTCACGTGCTAAGGTGCCTGAGGACGTCAGGAAGCACCTAGAAGGTGAGGGTATATATGTAGTAGATGGTGTAGGGTTTAATTCAAGTGAGCTTGAGAGACTGGCTGAGGAGCTCCTCAAATATGCTAAGCAGCCTGAGAGGACAGTCATTGAGCTTAGTAGGGAGACTGCTGAGCTACTAAATGAAGTACTGGAGCTCGCAGGCAGTGCTAGGGTAGTTGATGAAGTTATTAGGGATGCGCTAAAGCTACTCCTTAATAGGCTGAGGAGCAGGCAGAAACGCAGGATGTCATAATGCACTCTTAATTAGTTATGAAGTCAGGTAAGGGTTTTTAATGCTGTTTTACTCCTAGGATTTGCGGGCAGGAATGGAAGTAGAGAGCATCACTAGGAAGTACTACAGTAGGCTGTTCCTGCTGCCGAGGGCTCCTGTACTTGTCCTAGGCTACATAGTCCTCTTAGCTATTGTAGCCTTAATTAACTCTGTGCCACCTTTAAGCTTAAGTAGGTTCCTAGTTAGCTTCACTCAGTACCTAATACTTGGTGTTGTTCTGGCGCTGATGTACTCGCCGCTAGCTGTAGCTAAGACGCTGACGCTTAAGAGGACCTTAGGTATAGCTACAGCAATGTTTCTTGTTGCTCTCCCAGCTGAGGTTGTCTTCTATAGGTTGCTCTCACTTAAGGGTGTTGGGCTGCTAGCTAGCTCTGGCTTCACATTCATAGCTTTAATGGCCTTCTGTCACCCACTAATAGCTCTCACATCATCAGTAGCCCTACCACTGCTTGCGTTCAAGACAGTTAATGACCTGCTAGGTGAGTTCGTGATGCCCCACATACTTATCTATGCCTTAATGACTACAGCGATCTCTGTCGGGTTAGGTGCGTTCTTTCTAGGGTTAGTTGAGTTTAAAGGGAGAAACCTAGGCTACTCACCAATAACCATAGCTAGGGCATTCATTAAGACCTGGTTTACGGGCAACCCTGTTAAGCTCGAGGAAGCATTTAGTAAGTACAGCAAGGTCGAGGACATGAGGGCTAAGATACTAATTTTCAACAGGGTTGGAGGCGAGCCAATAGTACTTATCTTTCCGACACTACACTTCGGTCCATTCAGGAATATAGGGTCTTCGAGATTCATATACCACCTAGAAGAGGCGCTTGGAGTCTACGTGAAGAGCTTCGTATTCCACACAGCTGGCTCACATGAGCACAACCTCGTAAGCTCTGAAGACTCTGTGGAGCTTGCTAAGAAGCTTAACGTACTAATTAACAACTACTACTCAACCCTCGCTCAGCTCAAGATGTGTGAGCCGCTAAGGATTAAAGTGAGGGGCTGGAGCGCGTATGTGCTTAGGGGACCTACATCAGTTGTAGTATTCCTCGTTAACGTCGAGAAGGGAAGTGATGACCTCCCCCACGAGTTATGGGACTACCTGGAGTCGAAGTTCAGCGATCTGCTTATGGTTGCTGTAGTTGATTCACACTCCTACAAGGGTGATAAAGTAACGGATCTGAGGGAGCTTAAGGAAGTGATTGATGAAGTGGTGAGGAACTACAGGTGCGAGGAAGGCAGCGACTTCATGGTCGGGTATGGCGAGACCCTCATTGATAGTGTGTGTACTGGAGTGTGTCACAATGTTGTTAAGGCCCTCACCTTGAACTTTAACGGTAAGAGGTATGCTTTAGTCTACATATACGGCAACAACATGGACGGCAAGTACAGGATGAAGTTGGAGGAAATGGTTAGGAAGTTAGGTTTTGTTGATGTCGAAATCGTGACCCCGGATGATCACAGCTGTGCTGCATCACTGACTGAGACACCTTACGACATAGTCAGAGAGAATAACGGAGTTACTAAGGCAGTTCTCGAAGCGGTTAAGGAGGCAGTCAGCAACGAGTTAAAGGCGTACTACAGCACGCTGGAGGCGGTAGTTAAGAATGTTAAGTACGTAGGCTACAGCATATTCAATATGGCTAAGGGCCTCGAGAAGCTAGGCAGCCTGGCTGAGAGGGTCCTTCCAGTGCTCGTAGTGTTAATGAATTTAGCGCCGACAATAATGCTTCTCAAGTAGCGACACAGAAAAGAATGTAGCAGGTAAGCATTATAGAGTGCTTGAGTAATATTCTTAGGCGGTGAGTTTGAGGAACTACGTACTAATTAAGGATCCAGTGCACGGATACATTAAGGTATTTGAGCATGAAAAGTGCGTTGTTGACACACCTGCCTTCCAGAGGTTGAGGAGAATTAAGCAACTTCCTGCTGCACACTACGTCTACCCTGGGGCAGTGCACACGAGGTTCTCCCACTCACTAGGTGTGATGTACGTTGCTGGAGTATTTGCCGACCACCTATACTCTAAGCTAGATATTGAGAGGTCAGAGAAGGAGAGGCTCTACCTGGTTGCTAGATTGCTCGGGCTACTCCACGATATAGGCCACGGTCCCTTCTCGCACACTTTCGAGGACCACGTACTGACGAAGTACGGCGTCAATCACGAAATATTAGGAGGCAGGATCATCAGGGAGACACCAGAGCTGAGCAAGTGCTTTGAGAAATGCATTGAGAAGGAGCTAGGGATTAGCGCTGATGTCATGGGTAAACTTGTTGAAGCCCCAACACCTGAGGCGTGGCCACTAACATCTAGTGTGGGCAGCGGTGTCAGCGAGAGATCTCTATACTACATAATTAGAGGGCCGTATAGTGCAGATATAGTTGACTACTTACTGAGGGACTCGCTCTTTACTGGAGCTAACTACGGGCTAGGGCTTGACTGGGAGAGGCTCGCCTACCACTCGGTAATCCTAGACGATAAGCTAGTACTTGAATACAAAGCTAAGGATGTTCTTGACCACCTCCTCATTGCTAGGCTATTCATGTTTAAGACAGTGTACTTCCACAAGACGGTGAGGGCGTTTGATAAGGTAGCCGGGACGCTGATGATTAAGGCTGAGGACGCTCTTAACATACGTGAGGCAGTAGATGATGTGAATAAATACTTAGTGCTTGATGACGAGTATGTACTCTCACACCCGAAGGTTAGGGAGCTTGAGGAGGTAAAGTACCTTCTGAATAGGGTTGTCCCCTACAAGGTAGTATATGAGCTACTTCAGCCGCTGGAGGGCCATGTGTCAGCATTCATGAGGTTCAGCAGGGGTGTTATCGAGTTGATGTTTAGGGAGAAGCTAGCTGAGTTAGCGGGTAGTGGGGTAGGTGATGACGCGGTATTCGTGGATACGCCGAAGCTCCCTACAAACCCTATGTTCGAGGAAGCTGAGCTGAGGCTCTTGAAGCCTGACGGCTCTGTTGATGCACACCCAATAAGGGTCACGGTGGCTGGCTTGATGCCTAAGGAGCTAGCTTTCTTCAGAGTCTACGTTCATGAGAGGTATAGGGAGTTCGTTAACGCACTAAGGTCTGCTGCGATGGCTATGTTTGAGGGCGAGGGTCTGAGGGTGCACTTCTAAGCTATTTTCCTCACGGTAACTCCGACGCTGCCTAGCTCTGTCTTAAGTGTTGATGAGCCAAACATCTTCATAGCTACCTCAACAGCGTCCTGCTTACCTGGCGCAAGAGCTATTACGCAGCCGCCGCCACCAGCTCCGGTGAGCTTAGCTCCGAGCGCTCCAGCAGCTCTGGCTATGTAGACTAGCTCACTCAGCCTCCTATTTGAGACTCCTAGAGCATCTAGCAACCCGTGATTGACGTTCATTAACTCTCCGAGAGTTATTAAGTCGCCCTTCTCTAGGGCATTGATGGCTTCCTCAGTTACCCTACCTATTGTTCGCATGATTTCCTTAATTAAGTCTGGGTGTTTGTTGAGGAGCCTCCTCACCTTCTCAACAAGTACCTTAGTGCTAGCCTCCCGCTCAACGTACCCAATCACTATAGGGAGGTCACTCTCAACTCTCAGCTGTTCCTTGCTGAAGTCGCTATCACCTGAAATCCTTATCTTCATGAAGCCTCCATAAGTAGCTATCGCAGTATCCATGGGTGAGGCGATTCCCTGCACAGCTTTCTCGACTTCCCACCCTAGCTTAGCTATCTCATCCTTACTCAGCTCCTTACCTGTTGCCCACGCGTACGCAGCTATAGTAGCTACTGAGACAGCTGCTGAAGTACCTAGCCCAGCACCTACAGGCATCTCAGACTTTACTTCAAGGTTAACTCCTTTCTTAATCCCTAAGTACTCTGAGGTGAGCTCAACTGCCTTATTAAGGTATGAGATAGCTGATAGAGCGACACCGTAGTCTGTCTCAATAATTATCTCCTCAGGTGTGTAAGTTACTGTGACACCAGGGACTTTAAGGTCTGAAGCAACAATCCTGACTGCATCATCTTCTCTTGCTTCAGCTGTAACGTACACTCTCCTACCTATAGCAGCCACAACAGCCGGGTACCCGTACACAACTGCGTGCTCGCCGAACAGCGTCACCTTACCTGGTGCTGAGGCTACAACCTTAACCATGGTGAGACCCAAGAACTTCCTTCACGCACCTTTTTATGTTTCTACCCATTACCTGATAGGGCGAGGAATTACTTCGATAGTAGTAACGGATTATCATTGATGAAGCTGTTGATTAGTTAAGTAAAACTTTATAACTGTATGCAATATCTTCAATTTACGGTGGCTGCTTTTGGAGTACGAGATACTGTATAGGCCAGCATATTCGATACTTAAGGTGAAGCTAGATCCAGGCGAGACGATTGAAGCTGAAGCTGGAGCTTTAATGATGATCGAAGGTGATGTTGAGGTACGCACTAAGAGCAGGGGACTTCTTAGGGCCCTCACTACTGGCGAGTCATTGTTCGTCAATGTCTACAGAGCTAAGGACTCGTCCACATCACTATGGCTAGCACCACCTATCCCAGGCGACATCATGTACATAAAGCTTGATGGGAGTAAGGGCGTCATAGTAAATGATAAGTGCTACCTAGCAAGCCACGGCGACGTGCAGCACAGGGTAGTGTGGAGAGGGCTTAGAGGAGTCTTTGGTGGAGGTGGCTTAATGTGGCTCCATTTCACAGGTGTCGGGGGTGTGTGGGTTAATGCTTACGGTAGCATAGTAGAGCGTGAGGTGAAGCCCGGCGAGAAGCTAACAATAGATAACGTGCACTTAGTAGCTATGGAGGACACACTGGAGTACGACATAAGGAAGTTCGGGAGCTTAAAGACACTCCTCTTTGGCGGTGAGGGCTTTGTCTTCACGCTACGTGGAGCTGGCAAGATATACCTGCAGTCAAGGAACCCAACCATATGGTACGCTAGGTCGAGGAGCTGAGAGGTAGAGGTATTAACGAGGTAATCCCTACATACTTAAAATACTTCTTTTTGATTAATACTTCTAATTAGGTGTTGTTTTATAGGTTTAATTCAGAGATTAGTAGGGCTAGGCAGTAATGTCAAACAGAAGGCTAGGATACCTGGTAATTGCTATTAATGCTGTATTCACGTCGTCATTCATGTTATTCATTTACAAGTTAACAGCGCTAGAAGTAAGCACAGGTTCGTGGATTACAGGCTGCGTGGTGCTGGGTACTTATGTGTTGCTTATGTCGCTCTTCGGTATAGCGGTAAGGCTAAGGAACGGCCGGGATATGCTGGCCTTAGGTGCTATACTGATGTCTGTGGTGCTTGCATTCGGTGCTAATTTAGTGACTGAGCTAGCGTACCTAGGTAGAAACTTCATTACGTCACTAGGGTGCCCAAATTATGATTCAGTATGCCTTAGCTTAGTCCACGTTACTGCCGTGCCAGCTGGGTTAGCGCTGCTAGCGATAGGTGTGATTGGCACTTACACACTTACTTACCTACTGATTAAGGAAGTTGAAGCTACCTACTGGATAAAGGACTACGGCTCACTTCTAACTTTAGCGTCAGGCACCTTAATTATTGCTGCTTCAGCGCTAGTGATAGTTAAGGTAACCGCCCTAAGTTCAAGCATAGTGCCTGCGTCATCAGAAATAATAGCTTACGTAGTTCCGCTAATCATTAACACCCTACTTTATGTAGGTGCGGTTCTATACGTGCTCGGCATAACCTCGTGTTCCTACCTACTCGGTAGGGAGCTAATTAAGCCAGAAGCCATAGAATAGCGCTCCGCCTTCGGCAATATGAATGCTATTTTTCCTGCTAGTATCTAAGTATTTTAGGTGTTAGCGGTGACCTACTCTATAGTGGCTTATGATAGCTCTAGGAAGTTATTCGGTGTGGGTGTTGTGAGCGGCAGCCTGGCAGTAGGCTCTAGGGTTCCATGGGCTAGGGCTGGGGTAGCTGCAGTAGCTACTCAAGCATACACAAACCCCGTCCTAGGTAAGAAAGTAATAGAGTACGTGAGTAAGGGGATGGATATCGGTGAAGCAGTTAAGCTGGCATTAAGTGAAGATCCAGCACCTCACCTTAGGCAGCTAATAGCAGTCGACTCAAGAGGTAAGGCAGTAGCTTATAGCGGTAGCGAAATACCCGAGCCATACGAAGCGATATCAAAGGAAGGGTACGCGTGTGCGGGCAACTTACTTAGTACTACTGGAGTAGTTTACGCTCTCTGCAAAGCCTTCGGAGAAGCTTCAGGCAGTTTAGCTGTCAGGATAATCTCAGCTCTTGAGGCAGGTCATAGAGTAGGTGGTGATAGGAGAGGAGATAGGAGTGCAGCGTTACTTATTGTGGGTGAACACCCTGAGTTCGGGCTAGACTACGACGTACTACTTGACCTGAGGGTTGACTTATCTAAAGATCCTGTTGCTGAGCTGAGGAGGCTTTATGAGGTGTGGGCTGCCTCTTCAGAATATGCTGTATAGTGGGTTACTTCCCGAACTTCTCTAGGTCCTTAAATGAAGTAAATGGTGCTTTAAGAGGGTTCCTCTTGTGTTCGGACTTCCTATGGAGTTCCAGGACCTTCTCGACTACTTGCTTAGGAACTCCTGAGACCTCAGGAACTTTTTCTGGTGAAATGCCCTCATCAAATACTCTGTAGAGTACCTCATCAATTAAGTCGTAGGTTATTCCCAGCTCGCTTTCTGCTGTGTGCCCTGGCCACAGGTCAGGTGTTGGAGGCCTGCTAATTACCTCTGATGGAAGTCCTAAGTACTTAGCGAATTCCCTGACTTGAGTTTTATATAAGCCAATTATTGGGTATGCGTCAGCTGCTCCGTCACCCCACTTAGTGAAGTACCCTATAAGCCACTCGGACCTGTCGCTTGTCCCGAGGACGAGTCTATTTTCCAGGTTAGCTATAAGGTAGAGCAGCGTCATCCTTGTTCTAACCTTTACATTGCCCTTAGCTATTTTAGGAGCGCTAATGTAGTCTAGGCCTACCTTATCTAGATAACAGTTGACTATGTCAGTGATTTCTAAGGTCTTGAGGGATAAACCCAGCCTGTCAGCTACCTTATGCGCTATTAATTCGGACAGCTTGTCAGACTCCACGTCAGGCATGAAGACCACCCTAACCTTTGAAGCACTAAGTGCTTTAGCTGCTAAGGCTGCAGCAACTGCTGAGTCGCCGCCACCGCTCAGTCCAATAACTACTCCATCAGCACCAGCTAAATCGACTACCTCCTTAATGAACTCTGAAATGACCTTCTCAGCTAACTTGAAGTCAACTCTCAAATGCGGAGGGAGCACCTACACCACCTCCTCACTACCTACTATAATGAAGTACGCTGGCTGAGAATATTACCTTTCACGTTTCATACTCCTTCTTTTAACTAACGCTCTAGCTATAGACTCTATGTCCTTAGCGTTAACCCACTGAGTGAGGAGTCTGAACGCAGCAACAACCATTACTATAGGGTCTCCAGCTCCTAGAGGAATGAGACCTACCTCAGGAATTACTGCACTTAAACTCCTGAAGAAGCTGTAGACTGCCTCTACCAAGAATAGGGCTGCTATCAACCTACAGTACCTCGGCAGCAAGGCATCTCTAATTCTTACGTAGGTAACAGCCATGACACACCCTATTAGAAGAGCTGAGGCTGCAGCCACCACATACGCTAGTCTGACGTAAGGAAGCGAGTACAGTACTTCCACACCTGCATTAACAGCTCTGCTAAGCTCATCCAAGGTAGTCACATATGCAGTAACCTCACGAACAGCTGCAGTAACTTCTCCTGCCGCCTGACTTAGGTTAGCACCTATAGTAGCAGCAGCTCCAGCAGTTATTGATGCAGTACATATAAGAGATGCAATTATCAATGTACCTATCCTACGTAGTGATAATTCACCTAGGTACCTAGCACCTATGTCTAAGTTCTTGATAACGAGGTACATCGGTACTCCTGTAGCTAAGGCTTGAACACATATGAGGAGTAGCTGCCTAACCTCTAGGACTAAGGTACTCTCAATAATCCACTCAGCTACCTCCTCAGCACTGACCTTCACGGTTTCATTCCTCAGAAGTCCTTCAGCACCTGGGGGGATAGGAGGTGTAGGGTAGAGGGCAGCTACAGTTACTGCGACAGCAGCTACTACTACAAAGGCAATTACGTATATCTTGATGTACTTAGCGCCATCTAGGAGGTACTTTGCAGCAGCAAGCAAGTCATTAAACACCTTACAAGAGACACTTTTCGCGCTCACCTATAAATCACTTTATTAACAATGAAGTAGAGACGGGATTGGAGTTTGGGGATGGTGACGATAGAGATCGTAGGTAGGAGGGATTCATACTGGGTGTACACAGTTAAGCAGTGGCTCTACGAGATTAAAGACATAATTGAGCGCGAGATTGGTGAGGAGGTCTACGTAACCGAGGCTACTGGAGATAATGAGTACCCAATGCTGAGAGTAGATGGTGAGATAGTAGGATATGGGGTTCCAGGGGAGGAGGGGTACCTCATAGAGATAATTAAGCACAGCGTTGAGGAGCTGAGGAAAAGGAGGAAGATGCTAAGGAAGTTAATGGAGGACGTTAGTGAGGGAAGGTAGCAGGCAGCATCGATATTAAGACTAGGCGCAGCTCAGGCGAGGGAGCTGAAAAGTTACTAATTAGAGATATCTAAAGTTCATAAAGTTTATGTATGTTCAACTATACCACTGTTTGTAAGGGCTATTTATGATTAGTGAGGATGTTAGAGTAGGAAGTGACTACGTTTTATTCAATTTAAGCATTGATGATGTTCATCCGGAGACAAGCAAGTACTTGGGTGACTGCGGAGGTGATAAGGAGAACGGCAAGCTCGGGTATGTAGTGGACTTACTTGGCGATTACCCCAACCTCAAGGTCACGCTATTTGTGACACCAAACTGGATAGATAGACCTAATGATGCTGGATTTAAAAGGCTAGTTAAGAAGTGTCTTAAGTTATCAATAAGAAATACCTGGAGCGGCAGTCCATTCAGGTTAGATAAGCATGTGGAGTGGTGTAACTGGCTAAATGAATACGTTGATAGAGGGGTATTCGAGGTTGGTGTACATGGCTTCACTCACCACTACTCAGGAATTGATGTGAGAGTAAACCACTCCTCAGAATTTAGTGACTTAAGCTACGGTGAGTGCGTAAGTAAGTTGATGTCTAGTGAGGCAGTATTTAAGCGAGCTGGCTTAAGGTTCAGTAAGGTATTCAGGCCTCCTGGGTGGGGAGTGAGTTATGAGCTTCTTGAAGCTCTTAAGAAGCTGGGCTACTTTATGTCTTGCAGGAGCTTAAACTTAGTTCCTGAGGTAGTACACGAAGTAATTAACATTCCGCCAAATTGGAATATCGGCAGCGACAGTATCGAGAAAGGAATTAAGCTTGCGAGAAGGTATGGGGTAGTCACAGCCTACGGCCACATCACGGACTCTTACGGCAGTGAGTACTTAGAGGACGGCCTAAACGAAGTTAATATACTGAGGTTAAGGTCTTTCCTCAAGGAACTAACCAGTAGGTTCAGAGTACTATACGTTACTTTAAGTGAGTTAGCTCAAATTGCGCTAGGGAGGATTGACTACATTGAGTAAAGTAGGAACTAGCAAGCCTAGGGCGTCAGTAATAATCGTAACGTGCAACGATGGTGACAATCTATTTAACTGCATAGAATCGATTCTTGAAGCAAGTAATGACGACTTAGAGCTAATCATAGTTGATCAAGGATCGACAGACAAGATTACAAAGATAGCTCTGAGGTTTGCCCTTATCTACAATAAGGACACCAAAGTAATTACGCTTCCGCATAATGTCGGTGTAGCTTTAGGAAGGAACTTAGGAGCAGCGATGGCGTCAAGTGAAGTACTCTACTTCATTGACTCCGACGCTGAAGTACGTGAAGGGTGGCTGGACCCTATTCTCTGTGCCTTAGCTGACAGTAAGGTTGGTATGTGCCAGAGCGCTGTACACGACGGTGTAATGGGAGAGGGGCCTGCAGTTATTTACGTTATCGACGTATACGGCGGCGTGCTAGAACTTAATGGAGTTAACTGTCGCGAGAAGTTCTGCAGAATACCCTACGCAACAGGCGGAGGTATGGCTGTTAAAAGGGAGGTATTCATGAAAGTAGGGATGTTCGACCCATACTACTTCTTTGGTTACGAAGAAGCTGACCTTGCTTTCAGAGTTTGGAAGGCTGGCTACTCTGTAGTGCTGGCGCCTGAGAGTAAGGTAGTCCACGCTAGGAGGGAATTAAGACGGAGGTGTTTGCAGGAACATTCAAGATACTTCTACATGGTTAGAGGTAGGCTGACCTTCATGCTTAAGAACTACAAGTTGACTAATCTCATTAAGTACTTCCTTCCTCTTGTGGTGTTTCTTTTTGCAACATTCCTGCGTGACCTAGTAGTTGGCAGGGTAGGGACTGGGTCGGCTAAATTACTAGCTGTGTGTGACTTGTTTAAGAATTTAAGATACATTATCCGTCAGCGCGCAGTAACTAAGCGTGTTAGTGTCGTTGAGGGGGATGTAATTGACTTAGGGTTAGTAGTTAACCATTGCTCACTTCTGCATAGGCTGGCAAAGCACGTTCGAGGAATTGCTGGGGGTTGAAATATTGGTGGTGCTTTCATTAATAACGAGGAATTCATGCAGCAAGCTGAAGCATACCCCAATCACGCTTGTTGATGTACTCAACTCGGTCCTTCAGATACCTTTTAAGTCACTAATTCTCGTTGACGATTCCATAGATGAGACACCTGAAGTAATAGCTAACTGGTGCTCAGCAAATAATAAGGAGGTATTGATCTATAAGGGAGCAGGAAATAGAGCAATAGCGAGGCAGTTATCCATAAGTAAATTCGTGAGTAACTTCAGTGAAGAGTGGCTAATGTTTGTTGATGATGATGTGATCGTGAATCCTGGCTGGTGGGAGGAAGCTAGTTCCTACGTCAAGGAAAGTGACGTAGGGCTCATCTGGGGGCTGAACTACGACGGCTACAAGGAGAGGATCATGTGGCTTAAACTCCTAGGTGTTAACTACGTAAATTACCTAATTAGAGAGTTCTACAGGCGTGGGGGCACCCACGACACCATGATTAGAAGGTACGTGCTTAAGAACCTGCAGATACCGCAGGACCTACACGTATTTGAAGATTGGTACATACTTAATCATGTTTTGAAGAGGGGATTCAAGGTTAAGATAGTTAAAGCAGGCGTAACACACTACAACCCGTGGCTGCTACCAGCCATGGGTGACATTAGGTTAATGGCCCACCTAGCTAGGAAGTACGGGGTTGAAGGTCCTAGTGCTGTTAGGTTAGCTAAGAGCTTAGCCGGATTACCTCTAAACCTGTACGTTGGTGTAAAAGGCTTCGGAATTAAGAACGGGCTCAGCAGAGGGGTCAGGCGCTGGCTAACTAAAGTAGCGTACAGAGTACTGCTATATCAGAGCTAGATGTAGCTAGAGGCGGCTGCTCTTACCTATACTTTTCATTTGCGGTCTTCTTATGTGGGCACAGTACTGAGAATGGGCAGTAAGAGCACTCCCAGGAATACCTCGGATACGTTGTTGATGTTAGCCTCTCAATAATCTCCTCCTCACTCACTTTATCGCTAACCTCATACTGCGTCACTCTGTCAGGGGTTACATAGAATAGTATGCTGTACTTGAGGTTA
This sequence comes from uncultured Desulfurococcaceae archaeon, assembly GCA_964417765.1. Taxonomy (GTDB): domain Archaea; phylum Thermoproteota; class Thermoprotei_A; order Sulfolobales; family NBVN01; genus B83-G16. Next base: position 8,802 of record CAYQIX010000002.1, on the reverse strand, counting down.
AAGAGCCAGTTATATATCCTTACTTGATCTATGTGGTGAGGCTGAGGTATCCCTACGTCAGCTCTAGCTGTCTTAACCTCCACACCTACCTTGACCCCCTCCCCAAGGTCTATTATGGCGTCTGCCCTACCCTTAATTGTGACTTTCTGGCTATTCGGGAGCACGACTTCTCTAGAACCCTCAACCTCAATCGATGCCGCATCAAGAAAGAACTCCTTAATAAGTGACTCGATACCTCTGTGAGCGAGGTCGCCCATTATGAACGAAGGCGAGAACACATCCTTAGCAACCAGCTCAGGGTACTTCAGCTCATACACCCTCTTAAGCGGACACCTAGTCAGATCCGTCACCCAGTAGACTCCCTCAGCCCGCTGATGCTGTTCTTTCTCCTCCTTCCTGAACTTATAAACTAAGTCAATGAGATCTATATTCCCCAAGTTACATCACCACTAAGTGAGAATCTGGCAATAAAACTTTTAATTGTCTCCATATTCCCTCTAACCTTAGGCATTTAGCAAGCTCGTACTAAATATATACTTGTCTTGCATTACGTCAATCATAACTGTCTATACGCGCTAAATATTGGAGTGAAATTAGCTGCAAGCTGACTACAGCTGAAGCTCAGCAGAACCTCCTTAAATATTCAAGGATGAGATTGGAAGTCAGCCACGCAGTACATGCATCTAGATTTTGATATCTGTTTAGAATGAGTATAAAAAGAATTAGCCTGCACCAGCATCAAGCGCGTTAGTAATGGTTCGGAGTCATTTTTAAATATTGGGTAAGAAGTAGTTTAATACGGAATGAAGAGCTGCAAATGCAACACCTATAAGTACTCGCGCGGGATGCAATGTGATTAAGCAAGGAGATAAAGATGAATTAAGGAACAAATTGAGAAACATATTCAAAGAAGAAAAGTCTCCATTAACTGAGTTACTTAATAACATGAGACTCATAGATAGCAATTACGACAGCTGTGTCATTATGACTGAACTGGACAGCTTAATCTGTGAGAGCTTGAGCCGTGTATTAGGTGTCCATAAAGCTTACGAAATAACTGAAGCCATCAAAAGACTAACAGGCATGAGTCCTGCGGAAATACTAATTAATAATCCAAGAGACTTTGTGACAGCATTTGAGCGTGTTTTATCTTCACCTACGGAGAGGATTCTGCATGAAGTATTTAAGGTCTTGTCATACATGACTGGAATTAATGAGGAACCCCCTGATATAATCGATTCGGATGAATTGACAAAATTCATTAAGAAAGTAATTAGCGTAATAATTAGCACTAAAGCAAAGTACTTTACTCGAATAACAAATAACGTTAGTACTAAGAAGTAGGACTTAAAAAAATACTTTAATGGGGGTTTCGAGGAAAGGATATATAGTTGAGTCAATCAGTCACTGAACGCTATTAACATGTCATTATAGATAATTTTAGCGTTAGTGAAAGAATATTAATAATAAGGAGGCTTTGATTTTATTTTAGGGAGGAGCGGATGAGCATAGAGATGTGCCCGACAGGCATTGATGAGCTTGATGAGCTCCTGAATGGCGGATTTCCACGTGGCGATATAATACTGGTTGCAGGACATCCAGGTGCTGGAAAAACAACGCTATCAGCTAAATTCATATATGAGGGAGCTAGGAGATTTGGCGAACCTGGAGTATATCTGAGCTTCTTAGAACCAAAAAATGATTTCTACAGATTTATGCGTGCCTTAGGTATGGACTTTGAGGAATTAGAGAGGAGAGGATTAGTGTATTATATAGAGGGAATACAAACATCAACTTTTGAGGGCATTGAGGATGCTCTAAAGGAGTTCATGGACGCTATAGTCAAGTTAAACGCAAAAAGAGTGGTCATGGATTCAGCCACAGCTATAACTCAAGTAGCTGGCTTCAGATTGACGAGAGAATTAATAAAGAACGCTATGGTGAATGGCCTCAAACCACTAGGTATTACAGGAATACTAATATCTGAGCTGCCTATTGGAACTCCCTCGGTTGGTTACGGAGTTGAGGAATTCCTTGTTGATGGTGTAATAATACTGAAGTCTACGATAGAGAATGGTGTCTTAGTTAGAAAAATGGAAATTAGGAAAATGAGAGGCACATCTATACCGTACGCGGAGCTGTACTTTGACATCTCACCTGGTGCTGGAATAAAGGTGTACTTACCTCCTAGAATGGAGGAGATACCTGCACCCAGTGAGGCACAAATCTACGTACCTCACGCTAAAGAAATCGGATATTTATGTGGTGGATACCTTAGGAAAGGCTCACAGATAGCATTTATAGTTAGAGAGCCAGCTTCAATTCTGCCGCTGCTTATTTGGTGGATACTAGGGTATATAGCTAAGTACGGCGGAACCCTCATGATAAGGACGTACTCAAAACCGCCGCAACTTATAAGGCAGATAGTTAAAGCGCATGCTAAGAAGTTTGGTGTGGAGCTGTCTAAGATTATAATAGACTCAGTAAACCCAACAGCAAAGCCGCTGTACGTAATGTCTCAATATAACAGGGAAGCAGATACCAGGATAAATCCAACATTTCTTGTATTTGACTCTTTACAGCAGGTTCCAATGGTTCACAACAACGACTGGGACGACTTCTTCAGAGAGCACCTAAACAATCTCCTGCTCAGGAGAAAACTAGGAATTACAACGTTCTACATATATAACGTTAAGTCTGATGACGATATACCAATACCTCTTGACATATATGATCTTATCATTAAAGTAAGACCTAAATGGAAGGACGGAAGATTGTACCTGTACTTAGAACCTCATCCCATAACGGTCACAAGTAATGTGAAGCCCATTTACGTACAGTATGGTGAAGGTGGTAAGTTCCAAATAGAGGTGGTAAAGAGTCAATGAATGATGAAATAAGTGAAGATATTGATACAAAAATTGTTCTAGCATACATGAAGTACTTAGCTGAGGACAGGTTAAGAAAGGGTGCTCCAGGTATGCTGATAGCTCTTAATTCGCTAGCTATGAAGATGTACGGAGTCTATGTAACTGAGTTGCTAGTGAGAAATCCTAAGGGCTTCGTTGATGTACTGAACATGTATTTCAGGAATCAAGACACGACGCAGAGGTTCGTGAGGTATCTCCTTAAGCCTCTAGCAGAGGCAGGTGGTGAGGACGGCAGGAGAGCTATTGAGGCATTAATTAATGGTGATAAGGCAGAGTTCATTACCTACTCGGTTAAGGTCCTGAGAGATAAGGCTAAGAAGTGGTTTAAAAGTTAAGTAATGTACTGTTGGCATGTCTCTGAGGGTCATCCGTAAGTAATTTCAGTTTCTACAGTCATATATGTGTGGGTGGCATATGTGAGTGAGTTCCTGAGCATGTACCTTAACTGGTTTAGTCAAGCAGCTGAGGCGCTAGAGCGTGAAGTTGAGGGTAGGTTGTGGGAGCCGCCGTATGATGGGTTAGTAGTTGTTGGCATGGGGGGTTCAGGCATAGTAGGCGACGTAATGTATACACTCTCTATAGACAGGCTGGACATTCCAGTAACTGTGGTCAAGGACTTCACGCTGCCGAAGTGGATTAGGAGCGGCTGGCTGATGATCGCGGTCAGCTACTCTGGAAATACGCTCGAGACGCTACTAGCTGTTAAGGAAGGCCTCAAGAGGGGGGTTAAAGTAGCTACTGTAGCTTCTGGAGGCAAGTTAACTGAACTAGCTGTTAGCAAGGACCTGCCTCGTGTTCAGGTTGAGAGCGGGTACGCTCCACGGTCAGCATTTCCAGCTCTACTCCTGAGTACGCTCAAGTTGCTTAGCGTGCTAGGGCTCAAGCTCTATGAGGGACTCAGAAGTTCTATTGAAGTACTAAGAGATGTTAAGGGTGCTGAGGTATTAGCTGAGGAAGTTATTAGGGCGGTAGCGGGCAGGATACCATTCTTTATTGCAAGCACGAAGTACTACCCACTAGCCGTGAGGGCTAAGAATGAATTCAATGAGAACACTAAAGTACTTGCTAAGGCAGAGGTTGTGCCGGAGTGGGGACACAATGATGTCGTAGGCTGGGAAGGTTGGAAGGAGCCAATAGCCGCTGTAGTGTTTAGGGAGGCAGGTAATGAATTGATGAAGTTCGTTGCCGAGCACCTCAGGGACTCTGGTGTCCCAGTTAAGGAATTTGAAGTGGAGGGCAGTGATTACATAGGAGATATACTTAAGTGGTCTCAGGTGGTTGGTATCGCCTCAGTTAAGCTGGCTCTCGAGCTAGGTATTGACCCGAGGGTGACGAAATCAATAAGTAAGTACAAGGCGTTCCTTAAGGACGTGCTTAAGCTTGACTAGGCTATGTAAAACGAATTATTTGCATTATGTTCTTACTTCTTACTTCTTATCTTCTCGAGTATCTCCTTAGCCTTATCGATTCTTATTACGCCCTCCTTAATCATCTCCTCAACTACCTTATCTACCTCGTCACCCACCGCGCCAGCACTTATGGCTAGCTGCCTAGCATGGAGCTTCATGTGTCCCTTCTGGATCCCCTCAGTAGCTAGAGCTCTCAGCGCGGCTAAATTCTGGGCAAGTCCTACAGCACCCATTATCTCAGCTAGCTCTCTAGCTGTCTTAACACCCAGTATCTTGAGTGAGACCTTAGCTACTGGGTTAACTCTTGTAGCGCCACCAACTATCCCTACAGCCATAGGCATTTCTAGGTAGCCTATTAAGTCTCCGTTTTCGTCTTTCTCCCACACACTCAGCGGTTCGTACCTCCCTCTCCTCGCTGCGTAGGCGTGAGCTCCAGCCTCAAGCGCCCTAGTGTCCTGCCCCGTAGCTAGTGCTACAGCTATTACTCCATTCATTATCCCCTTATTGTGTGTTGCTGCCCGGTAGGGATCTGCAGCAGCAAATGCCCATGCGTAGACGATACCGTCAACTACGTCCTCACCACCCACCGCGTCCTTAGGTACTCTAGTCCAAACGCGAACTAACCTCCTGTCAGCGAGGTTCGACACAATCCTCAAGTACACTTTACCTCCAGTCCACTTCTCAAGAAGTGGTGCTACAGCTTCAGCCATAGTGTTCACCGTGTTAGCGCCCATAGCATCCTTAACATCAACTATTAGGTGAGTAATCACCATAGGGCCGAGCGGCGAGTCAATAATTCTTACTTCAACGTCCCTGACTCCGCCGCCTAGTTTAATCAGTACTGGGTCAGTCGAATTAGCTAGCTCAATAATCTCCTGCTTCCTCTCAATAATCCTGTACACTGCTGTGTGCGGTGAAGGTACCTTAACTAGCTGTATCTGGGAAATCATTAGTGAGTCAGTAGCTCTAGCAAATAATCCGCCGCCAGCACGGCACATCTTAGCTGCGTTAGATGCTGCTGCAACTACTGAGGGCTCCTCAATAGCCATGGGTATGAAGTAGTCCTTACTGTTTATGAGGAAATTAGCTGCTATGCCTAGAGGCAACTCTAAAGTGCCTACTACATTCTCAATCATTCTCTCAGCAACATCTAAGCCTAGAGCACCAGTCTTCTTAAGTACCTCAATATCTTCATCACTTAAGCCAGCAAACTCCTTAAGTATTCGAATTCTCTCCTCTAGAGGTAGCTTGTGAAAGCCAGGTATTCGAGAGGTCTTGCCCAACTTGACAACCCATAGACATGTTTAGATATGAGCTATTATTGCTTTACTTACGCAGAGTGAGATGTTAGCTTACTACCCTCCTGAGAGATTTAATAGCGTCAGCTAGCCTCCTAACTCTACTTCTATCCACGCGCCTACCTACCTTAAAGTACGTGCCTACTATAGCTCCATCAGCTATGCTGAGATACTTAACTGCATTTTCAGCCGTCACTCCGCTACCTACAATCACAGGTGTGTCAGGAACTGCTTTCTTGACCTTAGCCACCTCCTCAATGCTTGTCTCAGAGCCTGTCACCTCACCACTAACTATTACCGCGTCAGCTACCCCCCGCTCAACAGCCTCCCTAGCAACTACATCTATAGGTCTAGGAGCTAGTGGGGCAGCGTGCTTTACGTGTACATCAGCCAGTACAGCTACGCCGGCAGCCCCTAAGTAGCGCTTATACCTGATCAGGTCGTACGCCTTAGGCGCTAGAATTCCCTGGTCACTAACAACTACTTCAGCGAATGCATTAACTCTAATGTAGGATGCCCTATTAACGTACGCGATAGCTAGCGCTTCAAGGCAGCAGTTCCTCAGAACATTAACACCTACGGGGACGCTGACAGCCTTCTTGATCTCCCTAACAATCAGTGACAGTGAAGCAACTGTTGCTGGGTCAGCGCGCTCGCTGGGATATGGCACATCATAGAAGTTCTCAACTAAGACGCCGTCAACACCGCCCTCCTCAAGAGCTAGAGCATTTCTCACCGCCTCATCAATAGCTACCTCGAGGTCACCCTCAAATATTGGGGACCCAGGTAGCGGTCCTACGTGAACCATACCTATTATGAACGGCTTATACCTGAAGGGCAGTTCAGTACGCATAATACCTTCCTGTGGATAATTAGGGGCTAAGTACAGAAAAAAATCTTTGGTTAAGGACATCATTGAGGGCGCTCTCCTTACTCGATGACGGCAATCACCTGACCTAACTCTACGAAGTCACCCGGATTTACCCTAACTTCCCTAACTATGCCTGAGTACCCTGCGTAGATCTCCATGGTCATCTTCATGGACTCCATGACAGCGATAACGGTGTTCTCTGTAACCCTATCTCCGGGCTTTACCTTAACCTCAAGTATCTTGCCTGGCGCAGGTGCAGTAACTGTCTTGCCGGTAACTGGTGCAGGCGCTGGCTTAGGTGCTGGGGTCGGCGCAGCCGCTGGTGCAGGAGCGGCTGCTGGAGCTGCCTGCGGGGCTGCAGCTGGTGCGGCAGCCTCAGCTGGTGCTTCCTCTGCGATTACCTCGAAAACCTCACCGTCAACGCTGACTATGTAGGTGTTGCCTCTCTTCTCCTTTATTTCAACTGTGTACTCTTTATCCTTTATCCTAACCTTGTACTTTACCATGACTTAATCCTCCCCCTCTTACACAGGTGTGTGGAAGCTTCAAGCCTCCAGGAAGCAACCCATGAGGAGATAGCTGTTAGTGGGGCAGCCGCCTGTTGCGCAGGAACTGCCTTGAGGGTTTCGTGTATCTCTATAGCTGCCACTGCAGCCGCAGCGTACTCTTGCAGGGTCTCGTGGATGCTTACAGCTGCAGCAGCTGCAGCTACTTTACTCGTATCTACCTCCACTTTCTTCTTTTCTATCTTCTTGAACCGTATCCTCCTCTTGAGTAGGGGCGTCTCAACCACCCCCATTACACGGGCATTAGCCCGTGCTTCTTAGGCGGTACCCACACCCTCGTTTCTCTCTTGCTTAGTAGGTACTCTAAGGCCTTAATTAATGTAGGTCTCGTCTCCTTAGGCTCTATCACAGCGTCTATGTAGCCCCTGCCTGCAGCTACGTACGGGTTGGCTACCTTCTCTCTGTACTCCTGCACGAACTTCTCAAGTAGCTTCTTCTTTTCCTCGTCACTCTTAGCTGCTGCTAGCTCTTTCCTCCAAATTATCTGAGCTGCACCCTCAGGACCCATGACAGCTATCTCGGCTGTTGGCCAAGCTATCACGAAGTCAGCACCTAAGTGCTTAGAGCCCATAGCTATGTATGCGCCGCCGTACGCCTTCCTAGTAATTACTGTTAGCTTAGGTACTGTAGCTTCTGAGTAGGCGTAGAGAACCTTAGCTCCATGCCTTATTATGCCACCGTGCTCCTGCCTGGTGCCGGGGAGGTAGCCCGGCACGTCAACGAAGGTTATTATTGGTATGTTGAAGGCGTCGCAGAACCTAACGAATGAGGCAATCTTATCTGATGAGTCGATGTCGAGTACTCCAGCGAGGTAGGCTGGCTGATTAGCTACGACACCTACCACCCTGCCATTAAGCCTGCCGAACCCGACTATGGCGTTCCGAGCCCAGAGTTCGTGGATCTCGAAGAATGTGTCCTTATCTAGCACTCTCTTAATTACCTCCTTCATGTCGTAAGCCTGGTTAGGGTCTTCAGGCACTATGGCGTTCAGCTCAGGGTCAGCCCTATCTGGCGGGTCGCCTGTCTTAACTGCTGGCGGGTCCTCAGCATTGTTGCTGGGTAGGTACGACAGGAGCTTCTTAATTATTCTTACAGCCTCCTCATCGTTATTAGCTATGAAGTGAGCCATACCTGACTTAGTAGCGTGGACCTCAGCACCGCCTAGCTGCTGTTCATTAACTACCTCTCCTATAGCTGCCTTAACGACTCTAGGGCCTGTAATAAACATGAATGATGTGCCTTTAACCATGATTATGAAGTCCATTAAGGCGGGGGAGTAGACAGCTCCTCCAGCGCATGGACCCATGATAGCTGCTATCTGAGGTATGACGCCTGAAGCCATTACATTCATGTAGAATATGTCTCCGTACCCCTTAAGTGAGTCAACACCTTCCTGAATTCTAGCACCTCCTGAGTCATTTAGGAATATAACAGGTACTCCAGCGCTTAGTGCGTAGCTCATTGCCTTAACTATCTTAGCTGCGTGCATCTCACCGAGTGAGCCACCCATGAAAGTGAAGTCCTGAGCTATAACAACAACCCTTCTACCAGCTACTGTAGCTAGCCCAGTAACTACTCCATCACCATATGCAAACCTCTTCTCCATGCCGAACTCAGTAGCCCTGTGCCTGACGAACATGTCAACCTCTATGAAGGAGTTGGGGTCGACAAGGAGATCTATCCTCTCCCTAGCGGTTAGCTTCCCCCTAGCGTGCTGCTTCTCGATAG
>CAYQIX010000001.1:0-52679 GCA_964417765.1 uncultured Desulfurococcaceae archaeon | reverse complement strand
ACCCTCATCCCAACTCCGCCGTCACCATAAATGGCTGGGTAGTTAACTGCTAGATAATGCCTTATATAGTCTCCACTACAGTGTATAGGGTAAATCTTCCTTGCCCCCATATCCACAATCTCTTCAGCTACATCCACAACCAAGTCCTTAGGTGCTGAAAATAAGTGAAAACCACCTATTACAGCATATATTCTCCCGCCAAACTCTTCACTGACCTTCCTCAAGAACGTCGTAACGCCTGCATGGCTGCAACCTACCACAACAACAAAGCCCTTACTCGTATTAATAGCTACTGCAATCTCATATGGCGGCCCATAAACCTCCCCTACGATGAAGACACCTTTAGCTACAGTTACTGTATTATGGACAGGTACGGGATTTAGTCCTAAGCTAGACACGTAGCTAATTAAGTCTCTACTTGATGAGGGGACGTATACCTTAATTCCTCTTCGTAACTTAGCTACGTAGTTAAGACCACCTACATGATCACCGTGTTCGTGACTCAGCACAACAAAGTCAATACTACTTAGGTTTATGCCTAGTAGTTCAGAGTTACGACATAATGCGTAGTCGTCAGGTCCTGTATCGAATAAAAACGTAACATTATCAGCCACGCAGTATATAGATAGTCCCCATGCAGTAACTAATGTCTTATTGTAGGAGTAATTGTCGACTAATACAGTTAATTCGAGGTAATTAACCACTGTTGCATATTTCTTCATAATTGAGGAAGTTACTTTCTCGCCAGTCGTCGTAGTAGGTAATTTTTGCTGAATATGCGTATTCATAAATATAGCTGAAGCTATGAGGGCGAGAGTTAGAGCAAGGGAGCATGTAATAACTATACTTCTTATTCTCAATTATCAACCCGAATAAAAACTAGTTTCTTCACGAATAAGTTCGTGTGCTACATGGGATTTTTGAACACCTAACTTAACACTGTATATTAAACTACATCAACTCGCAATAACAAAGTGCTTTCAAGTTCATGATTTTCATGTTAAAGTGCAAAAACATTTATAGCTAACTATTCGACTGTACCTAGATTCAATAGGTAAATTTTTTAAAGATTATCTTGAATTTTTGAAATGGGGTTACTCTTTGAATAAAGCAGTACTATACTTAGTAGTTGGATTAGTAATCGGCTTAGTCATAGGTGGCGTGGTCGGCTGGTTTGCTAAGCCCATGCCGCACATTCCAACAGCACAAGAGCTCTGTGCGTATCCTAAAGGGAAGTTCACGGAGGAACCTAAGGGTGAGGTCACAATAATACATGGCTTCGACGCTAACTACCCGCCATTTACGTATGTAGCACCTAATGGAACAGCTTTGGGCTTCGACGTGGATGTAGTTGACTGGATGGCTAAGAAGTATGGGTGGAAAGTAATTCACAAGCCATGGGACTGGTCCACAATTGTGACAGCACTAGAGAAGGGTGACATAGACATAATTGCGTCAGGAATGACTGTTACTGCCGAGAGATGTAAGAAGATATGGTTCTCAGTACCTTACTACACATACATCCACCAGCTAGTAACTAGGTCAGACGTGAAGATGTCAGCAGAAGAAATTCTGAATTCAGGTCAGTACATAGCTGTACAGCTGGGTGCAACAGCAGATGAGTGGGCTGATAGATTACTGAAGGCTGGCTACAACTTCAAGAAACTAGGCTTAGACTCCTACGTAGCTGCTGTTGAAGCTGTTCTAAATGGAAGAGCTATAGCATGCATCACTGACTCAGCATTCTTCGAGCCGTACTTAAAGCAGCACCCTGAGATTGCTGACAAGCTGAAGGTAGTTACTACACTAGGTGCGCCAGAGTGCTACGCAATCGCTACCAGACCTGAGGACAAGTGGCTGAGGGATAAGATTAATGAAGCACTGTGGGAGCTAATGCATAGCCCTGAGTGGGATAAATTACTAGAGAAATGGAATCTAAAGTAAACAATCCGTAAGTCTTGATTATAAAAACTAACTACCTGTTTTAACTAAAAGTTTATTTTTCCCTTACAAATTACAAATATCTCGTAAGAGAAGTGATAGCATGAACATCAACATCGAGGCATTACTACCGTACTTCCCCTACATCATTGAGGGAGCTCTGTGGACTTTTGCGCTGGTTGGTGGAGGGCTTGGATTAGGATTTATTATAGGTTTGCCCATAGCCATAGGTCAGGTCTACGGTGGCAGGATAATTAAGACCATCCTAGACGTTTACGTCTGGTTCTTCAGAGGAGTTCCACTGCTGGTTCTGCTATTCTTATTCTACTGGGGTGTTTTTCCTGCTATGGGATTCAAGCTGTCGGCACTAGTTACGAGCATGATTGTCTTAGGACTCAGAAGCGGTGCTTACCAATCCCAGATATTCCGTGGTGCCATCCAATCCGTTGAGGAAGGCCAGATGCTAGCTGCTAGGTCAATAGGCATGACTAAAACTCAGGCAATAATACATATAGTGCTGCCGCAGGCACTGAGGATTGCGATACCTGGCTGGACAAATGAGTACGCAATACTGCTCAAGGACTCAGCCATATGTTTCGCGCTAGGCGTTATGGAGATATTGACCAGAACTAGATACGTAGCCATCTCGACAGGAATTTACTTCATACCCTACCTCTTCGCAGGTATATTATTTATAATCCTCACTTATGGTGGAACCAAAATATTCAACATAATATATGAAAAAGTCCAGATCCCAGGTCTCGTGAAAGGAGGGATGTGAGATGAGTGGGGATGTAGTTTTAAGAGCAGAGGATATTCACAAGAGCTATGGTAAGCTACAGGTACTTAAGGGAGTCACCTTCGAGATAAGGAAGGGTGAAACGAAGGTAATTGCAGGACCTAGTGGAGCAGGCAAGAGCACCCTACTAAGATGCCTAAACTTGCTGACGATGCCTGACAAGGGAAGAGTTTGGCTTGAGGACATAGAGCTAACTGATCCTAAGGTCGACATCAACAAGATGAGGCAGAAGATAGGTTTCGTATTCCAAGAATTCAACCTGTTCCACCACCTGACAGCCTTAGAGAACGTGATGATAGGGCTTACTAAGGTTAAGAAAATGCCTAAGGAGGAAGCACTGAGGAGTGCTAAGGAGGCACTGCTGACTGTCCACATAACTGAGGATCTATGGCACAAGTACCCAGCACAGCTCTCAGGAGGTCAGAAGCAGAGGGTCGCTATTGCTAGAGCACTAGCTATGGATCCGGTAATAATACTCTATGACGAGCCGACATCAGCTCTCGACCCGCAGCTCGTTGGCGAGGTACTTCAGGTAATGAAGGAGCTTGCCAGGAAAGGCGTAACAGGTCTGGTTGTAACGCACGAGATAGGCTTCGCGCTGGAAGTAGCTGATGAAATCATGTTCATGTATGACGGGAAGATCCTCGAGAAAGGTCCGCCTAAGGAAGTGGTCTTTAACCCGAAGCACGAAGTCACAAAGAAGTTCTTCGAGAAAATCGGGAGATTATACGGTGAAAGGAGATGAGCTTCTGGGAAGAGTTCCTGCCAGCACTCTTCAGCGGAGTCATTACCACACTAAAGCTGCTAGCTATAGCAATGCCTGTTAGCGTAGCTCTAGGAATTCTACTCGGGACAGCCAGAGTTTATGGCGGTAGAGTAGCCCGCGTACTCGCAACAGCCATAGTAGTTATTTTTAGGGGTTTTCCACTCATGGTAACACTCCTAATTCTATTTTTTGGTTTAGCTGACTTCGGAATCTACCTCACGCCTTACTGGGCTGCTGTAATAGGATTCATACTGTGTAGTGGCTCATACCAGTCTGAGTATGTCAGAGGCGCAATAAGATCCATTGATATAGGTCAGTCACTAGCTGCTAGAGCGTTAGGAATGACTAAGATGCAGGAGGTACTGTATATAATTCTGCCGCAGGCTATAAGGCGCGCGCTACCCGGCATATCTAATGAGCTGATCTACATGATAAAGTACTCGTCACTAGCATTCGTGGTGGGTGTGCCTGAGATGTTCTCAGTAGCGAAGACCTTCAATTCTCAGTGGTTCATGCCGATAGAGATCTTCATGACGTTAGCAGTCATATATCTAGCGATGACTACAGCTGCTACAGTAGGTTTCAAGTGGCTAGAGAGCAAGCTGAGGATACCTGGTATAGAGATCACTACTAGGTAACCTGCCGCTTTTCACTGCATTAAACTAAGAAAAGCCTCACAATTCTAGTACTATCATGAATCGAGACTACTTACCATTTAAGAATATTAACACCCTATGTCCTTAACTTAACTAGAGAAAGTATTGGGTGCCGCAATGAAGAGAATTTATAGAAGTGAAAAAGAGAAAATGTTATGCGGAGTCTGCGGAGGCTTAGCTGAGTACTTAAGAGTCGACCCTGTATTAATCAGGCTGGCAGCTATAGCGCTCTTCGTAGTTAATCCAGGCATAGCAATAATACTGTACATTGCAGCCTGCGTGCTCATGCCCAAGAAAACAGAGCATGAAAGCACCAAAGAAGCGAGAGAAGAATCCAAAGCAGTTTCGGAGGAACTTAAAGAAGCTAGTAAAATCGCTATTATCGTTGTTGGTGCTCTACTAATCGCAGCAGGAGTCTTAATAGCTATACATCCGCTGACCGGGTGGTCTCTTCCGGACATTTTAGCTTGGTTATGGAATTACTTAGTGGCTTCGGCCAAATTCATCGCAGGAGCTATACTAGCAGTAGTAGGAATAGCTCTAATTGCAACTGTTACCAGAAGGTCTAGGAAGGAAGCTTAACTGGAGCTCCAAGCAGTAATTCTAATAATCCCCTACATACTCAGTAATAGAGGACCCCACAGCCTGAGGTGATAGGCATGAGTGAAGTGAAGGTAGTAACCGAGCGTGACGTGCTTGTGCTGACGCTACTTTCAGGTATATTTTCAGCTACCATAGTCTTTGCTAACATAGCTGCTGGTGTTAAGATAACGCAATTTCTAGGACTGATAGTTCCTGCTGGAACGATAGCCTACTGCTTCACATTCCCTATAACTGACATTATCGACGAGGTCTACGGTAAGCGGAAGGCTGTTTACGTAGTATGGGCGGGCCTGGCAGCTGAGGTAATAATGCTTGCACTCATATGGATGGACTGGGTTCTTCCGCCTCTTGAGCCCAGCATGGAAGAGCTTTATCAGAGAGTATTCGGTCTACAGACGCGGATCGTTGCTGCTTCAATAGTCGCGTACCTCATTAGCCAGCATCACGACGTCTGGGCATTCTGGAAGTGGAGAGAGATAACTAAGGGTAGGTGGCTGTGGGTACGTAATAATGCATCAACGATCGTGAGTCAGCTAATAGACTCAGCTGTATTTACGTTCATAGCCTTCTACGGCGTAATTGCAGTAGCTGACCTAGCAATAATGACTATTAGCTTGTGGCTGTTCAAAGTAATTATTGCTGCACTAGATACTCCCTTCGTATATCTAGGTGTATGGTTGCTGAAGAAACACGCAGTCGGACTCCCTAAGCTTACGAGCGTACAGCACTCTATGAGGTCAAGTAAGAGCAGCAGGTTAGAGAACACTCTTTAATAATTAGCGTTAAGTGCTCTTCAAAAATACATTTTAGTTTGAGCGAGAACCATACACCCAAAGATCTAGCTAACCTCCAGGAGCACCGTGCCATAAGCTATCCTTCCATATCATGTCCCAAAGATCCTGCTCTGTTAATGTTTCAGCGCGCGCTATGTGCTTCTCGATACTTACAAGAAGGCTGTGGTGCTTAATCTCATCGTCACGTATTGCAGCTAATATCAGCTTCAGCCTAGAATCATCGACTTTACTGAGCCACTCTTCAGTTAATTTAATCATCTCCTCTTCTAATCTAATATGCTTCCTGATGGCCTCCTGAATTAGGTCCAACTTCTCCTGAGACATTAGAGGAGCCTGCTCAGTAAGTAGCGCTAATACTGCAGCATAGAAGTTACTGTGCTTTCTTGAGTCTGACGCGACCCCAGTAATAAGTGCTTTGAGGACCGGGTGACTTACCTTGTTAGCAAGGTCCTCAAGGTCACGCGCGTAAGTCTCCTCCCTGTCAATCATCTTCCTAGCTAGCTCAACAAATTCCTCCACCTTTATGTCGCCTCACCATAGATTCCCCTACATACATTATATTGCTTCCTACTCTACGTCACCTCAATACCCAGAAGAACTGAAGCTAGCTTTCCTATGCCGAAAGTCAAGAGAGCCGACCCTATTCCAGCTGCTACTATCTCAGCAATCTTGGCTTTGATGCTGAGGTCTGCCGTAATAGCTATTAGGAATCCCATAACTGACAGCATGACAGAAGCAACTAAAAACGAAGCAGGTAATGCTAGACGTACTGGCATCATAATGAAGTATGGAAGAAGCGGAACGAAAGCGCCTACAGCATATGATAGCCCGGTGTACAGTCCTGCCTTAGCAGGATTGCCTATGACCTCCTCACTTGCGCCGAACCCCTCGATAGCATCTACACTACTTAGTGAACCCTTCTGTAGCATTTCCTTCGCTACCTTCAATGCAGTCTCTTCACTGATACCCCGCTTCTTCAAAGACTCAACAACCTTCTTAATTAATAGCTCTGCAGCGTACCTAGCTGCGGCACTTAATCTCACCATCAAACCTAGCCTGACCTGCTTATGTGCTCTCACACTCATAAACGCGCCGATCCCCATAGATAGTGCACCGCCAACACCAACTATCAGCCCTCCGATAGCGACGTACATGGGGTCGCCGTACGCGCCTGCGAGACCTGCTGACACCGAAAGCACTTCTACGAGCCCATCATTCATTCCAAGCACAGCATCTCTCACGTGACCAATGAACTCCTTAAATTTAGACCCTTCCTCAGCTATCTCATCCTCGTGAACTAATTCATCCTCAAGAATTTCCCTCAGCTTCTCACGCTCTTCAGCCGTCAGGTAGTTACCCTCTAATAATTCATAGTACAGCTCTATAGCTCGCTTCTCACTAGATTCAAGAATCTTGAAAGCAAGTCCCGGACCTAGGATTTTGAATACATCTACCCATAGTGCTAATTTAGTCCTGCTAACCCGCACCTCATCTACCTTTACTCCCCCTTCATTAAGAATTCCATCCAGAACCTCGCATGCTTCCGCTCCACATCAGCTAACGTCTTGAATTTCTTGAATAGCTCACCTTTTCTATGCTGCATAGCTAGCTTCTTGTAGATCGCAGAAGCATAGAGCTCGTCGAGAAGTGCTTTCTTAGCCTTATCAATAACGTCATCTAACTTACTCATTATATTCATGCCTCATCATCTATCTAAGCGTAGGTTTGAGGTGATGTTGGGGGAGCACATTATTTTAGGAGAAAAATAATGTATTACCCTAATGAAATTAAGTTAAATCTTACTCTGGTAAGAGCCCCTCCTCTTCCAGCCTGTCTGCTATCCACTTTAGTCCTAGCTCCTCCAACTTTGCTCTGGTCGGCCTACCATCTACCCAGCCACGTAGCTTGTAATACTCATCAAGCATTTCACTTAGCTTCACTACATAACCTTTTGATGGTCCTTCAGGCATTGGTTCTTCAAGTAGTCTCTTAGGTAGGGTATCGTACTCTCTGCCATCGCCAAAGCTGAGTATGTTAAATGCCCTCTCAGCATTCCATATTCTCTCTCCGATCTTGTGAACCTCCTCCTTACTTACATCCCATCCTGTCACTGCACTTATGAGCTCAGCGTATTCCTCATCCCATATAGCGAAACTCGAGAACTTGCACACTATCATTGAGTCGATTACAGCAAAGACATCTTGGAACTCCTTGACTAGTGCAGGCTTACCTTCAGTCTTAAACCTATCAACAAGTGATGGAACACCCAGCACCTCAGGAGATATTATGTATGCTCTCAGGTGGCATCCTCCTCGGTTGCTTGTCGCGTAAGCTAGGCCGTGTCCTTGAGCGCCTCTGGGGTCATATGCTGGTAGCTCCTGTCCTCTCACCGTCATAGCTACCTCAGGTGCTCCGTACTTCTTAGCTAGTCTCTCAGCACCTTCAGCTAGTTCGTCACCTATACCTGACCTGTAGGCAGTCCTCCAGGTTAACTCAACTATAGCTTCTGGTGTCCCCCACTTAGCTTTCAGGCCTCTCAACTTCTCTTCAGGTATCTTACCTAGCTCTACAAGCTCCATAAACGTACCTATGACGTGGCCCATGCTTATGGTATCTAGCCCTAGTTCATTACAGAGGAAGTTTGCTTTAATTATAGCTTCTAGATCGTCTGTTCCTGTCTGCGCTCCAAAAGCCCATATGGTTTCGTACTCCGGACCTCCTCCTTCTCCACTAAACGGTGAGTTAGTTACTCTGCTGTACCTAGCGCACGTTATCATACATCCCCAGCAAGACTCTTCAACGCTCTTCTTCCTGTCAAGGTACTTTTCAGCTAATGTCTCACCACTGATTTTCTCCGCACCTTCGAAGACCCCTGTCTTGAAGTTCCGGGTCGGGAATATCCCTGCCTTATTTATGATGTTTACTAGAACCGCAGTTCCGAACTTAGGTAGTCCTTCAGACGTTACAGGGCTTTCGCGGTGCTTTTTAGCTGCCTTAGCTACTGCCTCTCTAAACTTACCTTCATCAGCTACGCTAGGCCTGCCGTGACCCAGGACAGCTATTGCCTTAATCTTCTTACTTCCCCATACAGCTCCATGACCTCCTCTACCTGCTGCTCTGTTCTTGTCATTCATTAACGCAGCAAATTTTACTAAGTTCTCACCTGCAGGACCTATAGTTAGTACCTTAATCTTAGCTGCCTCATCCTTACCTACCTCAGTAGCCAGCTCCTCACGAATCATGTCCGTCACTGCATGTACGTCCTTACCCCACAGGTGGCAGGCACACCTCAACTCTGCTTTCCCGTCGTGAATCCACAGGTACACAGGAGACTCTGACACATCCTCTAGTATCACAGCATCGAAGCCAGCAAACTTTAGTTCAGGGCCGAACTTGCCGCCACTCTGACTATCATGAATAGTGTTTGTTAGAGGTGACTTCGTGACACTGCACCACCTACCGCTCTCTGGGACGCCAGCTATGCCAGTTACAGGACCTGTCAGAACAAACGCCTTATTCCTGGGCCCTAGGGGGTCTGCCTTAGGGTCTATCTCTTTCAAAGCCAAGTACACTCCAAGGCCTCGCCCACCTAACCACGACCTAAGGACACTCTCAGGAGGTAGTGGCTCTATAAGGCACTTCCCACTCCATAGATTAACACGTAGTATCCTACCTACGTAACCCCCAACCATAGCTAACACCAAACTAGAAGGTCAATACTATTTACGAACTTAAAATATATAAAAATTTCAAGAATTACAGGCAGGTAACAGCTACGGTCCAGAATGTTTTTAATTTTTCGCTTACGTCATACCACATAGGGGAACACTGACGAGGTATGTGAGGCCTGCTGTTCGCATTAGTGACTGGATTATCACGCCCTCTCAAGATTCGCGTCCTAATGAATTAATGCTTGAGCTAACTACGAAATGCAATCTAAACTGCACTTATTGCTTCAGAAAGTTCCTTAGTTCCCGTGAGATAACTGAAATAGACCTGGATATAGCTCGCGCAATAATTAAGAAAGCTTCCAAGTCCGGCGTTAAGCGCATAGTACTGTCAGGTTGGGGTGAGCCGCTAACTCACCCAGATATACTTGAAGTGATATCTGCAATTAAGTCTAGTGGCATGGAGGTACTCTTGAACACTAATGGTGTGCTGCTAGAGGAGTATGTACGTGATATTCACAGACTAAGAGTTGACTCCCTAGTTGTCAGCATTGATTCAGCTAGCGATGAGATTTATAGTAAGCTCAGATTAGGGGGTGACCTCTATAAGATCGTTCATGCCTTGCAGGAATTACGTGAGCTCCGTATCAGGGGGCCCTACACTCCTGACCTACATATACACTTCACCGTTACTAAGCTGAATTATGCGTGCTTAACTGACGTCATTAAGCTAGCTAAGGATGTAGGTGCCTCCCATGTAGTAGTTTCAAATGTAATCCCATTAAGTTCTGATATTGAAGAGTCGCTGGCTTGCTATAGAGACCCCTCCTGCACTTCAAGTATTGAGGAGGTATCATATGAGGCTGCGCGCCTGAGCCTCCTCTACGGTATTAGTGTGTTGCTGCCGAAGTTTACTACATCAGTTTCAGAGAGGTCATGCCCCTTCATTACGAAGAGAGCAGCTTTCGTGAGGGTTGACGGCCTCGTGACGCCGTGCATCTACTACTCTAGAAGGTGGTCGGTCACAATGAATAACATCACCAGGGAATTATATCCTGTAGTGTTCGGTGATTTAAGAACTGATGAACTTAGTGAGATATGGCTCAGCACGTCGTACGTCAAGTTCAGAGTGATTACTTACTTCATGCATGAACCTTCATGCCTCGACTGTCCCCTAGAACATTACTGTACTTTAACTCTGACAAACAGATATGATTGTTGGGGGAATTCACCTACCTGTGCTCACTGCCCGTACTCGAGGGACATAGTGAGGTGCCCGCTGTAATGAAGGTGAAGGTCACCGCATTCCTCTCACTGCCTGAGAAACTAGGATGGAAGCAGAAAGTAGTTGAATTAGAGAATAACTCGACGTTTGAGGATCTACTGACAGCCCTTCCAGAACTTAGAAAAGTCATACAGAAGTTTAAAGAGAAAAATGTAGATCTAGTGATTCTGGTCAATGGAAGACATATACAGTTTACTGGAGGACTTAAGACACACCTCAAGGACGGAGATGAGGTATCTATATTTCCTCCAGCAGCTGGCGGCAGTTAAATTACCATAAATTACCATAACTAATACTTAACACCCCCGTAAGTATGTTGAAGTAAGGAAGATATGTACGAGGATATTACTAAGCTTAAGCAACACGTTAATATAGCTGCGTGGCGCAGAGGGTCCATGGAGGTAAGTAAGTCAAGCGCTGAATACTTAGGGCTAAGGAGGTTTGTTAGAGGAAATTGGGTGATCGCATCCTCATCTTCTGAAGCTGATCTTAGTAGACTTAAGGAGCTGGTCCACTCGCTATCTAGAAATATCACTTGCTGCACCTCATCAGAACTTGAGGAAGCTGACTTCTGTAGCGGTGTGTCATCAGTAGGTGAAGAGGTAGACCTAAGTGAGCTTGTGAGTATTGTGAGAGAAATTGCCGCCCTTCTAGGTGGTGCAGGCGAGGTAATTGCCACTTCAACCTACATAGAGAGGAGTATAGAATCTTCTGAATTTTCATGTACTGAGTTTAAGGGAGTCTCTGAGTTATCAATATTTGCTGAGGAAAAGAGCTACGGCAAGTACGCTGTAGCTAGCTTCTCTATCGCAGTCACAGGCAACTTAAGAAGCGTAATGAGTGTTATTGAGGAGGTGGTTGAGGACTTAAGTTTCAGAGCTGCATCGCAGCTAAGAGCTAAGGCGCTAAGTCCTTTAAATGTAGGTAAGTGGGTGCTAGTTCTCGACTACGAATTAGCAGGTGCTCTCTTTCATGAGCTAGCACACCTACTTGAAGGAGATAGAGGTGAGCACTTAATTCCGGGGCAGGACCTAGGCGTTAAGTGGCTCAACGTAAGTGATGATCCACTAGCGACTTTGAGCCCAGCTAGCACATCATTTGATGACGAGGGGGTTAGGTCTAAGAGGAAATACTTGATCGTTAATGGAGTCGTCACTGAACTTCTTCACACTAGGTCAAGTGCTTTTAGATTTAAGAAGGCAGGTTTTAAAGCTACGCCAGGTCAGGCTCGGGGGCTCTTTCATGTACCTAAGGCAATGCACTCAACGCTTACCATAGCTCCTGGAGACTGGAGGCTGCGTGAAATCATTGAGGAAACTAAGAAAGGTCTCTATGCTAAAGGGCTAATTAGGGCCGAATTACGGGGTGGGCTGGTCACAATCATACCTGAGAATGTGTGGATCATTAATAGAGGAGAGGTAGGGGATCCCATATTTGTCAGGCAGATTAAGATACCCCTCATTAAGGGGCTGAGGAGTGTTGATGCTGTATCTAGGGACGTGAAACTGAGATACAGCTACGAGAAGGGACACGTTGTGGCTGAGGTCGCTCCAGCAGTAAGGATGTTGGGGTATGTAGAGTAGAGTTATTTCGTAGATCTTATAAGCTGCTACTCTACATGATCACGGTGTAGCGCCTTGAGTAAGGTGTGGCTGCTCTCTGGTGGAAAATACGATAAAGAACAGAAGAGGATTGCAGTAATAGCTGTAGGCAGTGTCGAGAGACACGGCAATCACCTCCCACTAGGTACGGACACAATAGCTGCCAGCTACATAGCTGAGAAGGTAGCTGAAAAACTAAATGCACATCTGTTCCCGCCGATCTGGTACGGTTCTTGCCGAGGACTGAGGGAATTCCCTGGAACGATCGACGTGCCATCGGAGGTTCTTTATTTGTACATTAAGGAAGTTCTGTCAGAGATATCACGGAACGGGTATAAAGTCATACTCGTAGTTAATGGTCATGGAGGTAATTCGAGAGCTGTGGCCGAAGCCGCAAGGGCTGTAGCTAATGAGAGTGACACAGCAATAATCGTTACTAACTGGTGGGTAGACCTAGCCAGAGATAAGTTGAAGGAGTTATTCAAGCACCCAGGTCACGCAGGTGAAGATGAAACAAGCGTAATGCTAGCCATAGCACCAGATGCCGTAGATATGAAAAATGCTCAAGATAATATAGCTGAACTACCTAAATTGAGGGTTTACTCAAGGAAGATCGAGAAAGAACTATACAGAAACGCCGTCCTCGGCGCAGCAACACAAGCATCTAGAGAAAAAGGTGAAGAGCTTCTCAAGGCAGCTATAAATGAATTAGCTGACTTAGTTAAAGAGATAATAAATAAGTACAGTTTAGTCTGATCTACCTAAGCTTTGTCCTAAGTTAATGCAACTGCAACATAACAGCAAAATCACAGCTAAGTAGCCATAATTAAGAAACAAGTTTACGAAACTTCTAAGTCCTCTAAAATACTTGGTGTGTACTACTTATTAGCTATCGTAGGAAGTAGCAGTTGGTGAATACAGTGATTGAATATGATATTAGGAAGTTTAAGAAGCTGTTTCCTCACCTTGCTAAGGAGCTTCTTGAAGGGCCTCCTAAGTTAGGGAAGGATCCACTAAGAGGCTTCATGCCTGGTGCAGTAGACTTCATTAGGAGAGCCAGAACACCTAAAGAAGCTGAGGAAGTAATTGATTACTTAGAGAAGAAAGGTGAGATCACTAAGGAGGAAGCCGATGCTCTAAGGAAGCAGCTACGTGAGAAGGGACTTGAGAGCTTCGGGAAGAGGAAGAAACCTGGGTACTACTTCAGGTATGCTGCAGGACTCGAAGATTAGTCAGGCGTTACTCAAGCCTCACGTCACTGCCGAAGTCACTCATATCCCAGAGAACTAGTGAAGGTACCAGGAATAAGGATTCAAGGAGTAGCAGATCAAGCAGTCCGAGATAGAGCAGCACGGGCAGTATGGGAGCGTACGGCTCTATGACCTTCTGAGCCTCCTCTGGAGGCATTTCACTACTTACTCTACTTCTAACCTCCTCAGCAACCTTCCTTAGTTTCTCCAGCGCCTTCTCAGCTTCTGCCCTACCTATCTCAGTTAGCTCTAATACTTTTCTCTTAAATATCCAGAAACCCTTCTCAACCTCCTCAATAAGACCTGATCTCTTAAGTTCTTCAATAACGCCTCTTACCATGTCCTCCTTAACCATGAGTGCGTCAGCTACTTCCTTAATACTGCGTGCTCCACTTGCTATCACAGCAAGCACAACGTCCTTTAAAGATAAATTAAGTGTCATTTTTCAGTGCCCTGTAAAGGAAGTTGTTACTGAGGAATTTTAGCTTTATAATGCTGAGCTCACGAAAACCTCTGAACTAAGTAAGAAGGACGTAGAAACCCAAAATTATTAGTGCAGCACCCATAGCTACAGATATGTAGTTGTTGTATTTAATTATTATCTCTCTAATCCTGCTTACCTCCGCCAGCTTCAGAGCAGCAACAAGCACAGCTATTAAGGGGATAATGAATATTAAGTTATATATCCCTAGCCACATTAATGCTGAGGTGAAACTGGTCTTTGATATCAGCCCTGTAAATACTACATAGGGGCCTGCTGAGCACGGAAGTATTGCGTAAGTAACACAGAAGCCTAATATAGCTGAGATTAGTGCTGATGTCTTAGCACGTGGTATTAACCTCAGTATTTTCTCCTTACCTAGCACTCTTTCACTGCTTGATGACAGAATAACCCATGCACCGAAAGCTATAGCGACTACGCCGAATACTTTAAGTGGTACATAGGTAAATACCTTTGTTAAACCTACTCCCAAAAGGTAGTATCCTGCATATACAGACGCTATGAAGGGCGCCCCAGAAGCTAGCATAACTTTTTTCGAGTTAGCTAGAGATCTTAAGCTGTACGTAGCTGCCGCAATTAATAAGGTCACGTATATATAGATACAGCACGGATTTACTGAGTCAAGTAAAGCTAGCGTAACTACTGCAGCAAGTAGTTGGGGTCCGCTCATGGGTATTTCCGGCGTAACTGACTGAGGCACACTAATTGTCATTATGTGAGTGATTTCCGGCATGTACTTAGCAATAAATTCCACTTGGTTGCTTAGGTTCAGGTACTTAATTATTCTGTAACTACCCCCGTAAATAGGGATCGACATCGCAGACGTAGGTGTGGAAGCTATTAATTTGTCCCAAAACGCCTCATCTTGTACATCACCGACGATGATCGCTACGATTCCCTCCTTACTGACTACGAATGTCATAGGTATCTCCGGTGGGACCTCATAGTTTGATATCAGTTCGAAGAACCTCAACCTACATGATGAATTAGTTGCTAAATCGCAGAATATTGTTATGTTCGCGTAATTCCTACTCAAAAACTCCTTAAATGGTATACACGCCTTACATCCAGAAGAACCATACACAAATAGATACGTCGTAGAATTCATCATTATCTTATTTGAGCTACTGTAGCCATTACCTCCATATGCTGAGGTTATTGCAATTAAAATACCTAGCGTCAGTAGTGCAGCGGCTATCACAGCCACCAGCAATATGTGCGCTTTGATCAGCAAATCAGCATGCACCTCTATATACTATTACCACTATACCGAGTATAATACTGTTAACTGCAGCTTATGTATTGGGGAGTGCAGGTGGGAGTTGCTGCAGTAACTGGAGGTAAGGGAGGTACTGGTAAAAGCACTATTGCAATCAATATGGCTGTAGCTATAGCCAACTCAAGAGATGTAGTCTTAGCTGACCTCGATGTTGAAGCTCCTAATGATCACATACTCTTAGGCATTGATTTAAAGGATAAAGAAGCAGTTAAAATAATGATTCCTTTCATTGACTACAGCAAGTGTGTGAAGTGTGGTGCATGTGCTGAAGTGTGTGATTCTGGAGCTATTCTCATGCCTAAGGGGAAGTACCCCTACATACTGCCAAGGCTCTGTAGTGGATGCAGGGCGTGCTACTTCACATGTCGCGCTAAAGCTATAAGTGAGGGCTACAGGGTAGTTGGCTACACTTACCGAACTGAAGTCAACTTAGGTAGTACTTCAATTACTCTAGTGACGGGGATGCTACGGGAAGGCGAAGAGCACGTCATTCACACCGTGCTCGCAGCTAAAGAGAGGGCGATTAGGGAATATCGAGATGTCTTAATAATCGATACTGCTGCAGGCTCTGGAAACAACGTTACAGCAGCTATTGAAGATTCCGACATCATTCTGGCAGTTACTGAGCCAACACCTTTAGGACTGCATGATCTTACACTAATACTTGAGCTAGCTAGTAGATTAGGTATTGAAGCTTTGATAGTGATTAATAAGGTGGGTATAGGGCCGAAGGATAAGATCGTAGATGTCGCTAAGAAGTATCGCGCTAAAGTAATTGCTGAAGTGCCATACTCTAAAGATGTAGTTAGCTCATACATTAATGGTGTTCCGCTAGTTAGGGCAGCACCTAACCACCCTATAGCTCTTACATTCAGGAAGTTAGGTAACTACTTGAGTGAGGTGCTGTAGTGTGATTGAGATAGCTGTTGCTAGTGGTAAGGGGGGAGTGGGTAAGAGCACGATTGCTACCTCACTCGCAATAATTTTAGCTAAATCTGGCTGGAAGGTCATCCTAGCCGACGCCGATGCCGAGGCCCCAAATGCCCACCTAATACTCGGGATAGACTCATGGGATGAGGTCAGAGACTACAGTGAAGGTTACGTAGCTGAGATCGACTACACTAAGTGTAACACCTGCGGTGCTTGTGCTAAGTCCTGCGCGTTCAAAGCAGTAAAGCTTGTGAATGGTAGGTACGTCATTAACAAGTTTACCTGCGAAGGATGTCTAACCTGCTCGCTTGTGTGCCCAAAGCAGGCAATACAGCGAATTAAAGCTTCTGCAGGTAAGCTAAGGATTGTAAGAGAGACCAGGTGGGGATTCCCTTTAGTTAGTGCGCTACTGAGCTTAGGCAGGCCTAATTCAGGTAAGTTAGTTACTGAAATTAAGGAGATAGCTAGGTCGTTAGCTAGATCAGACACCATCATTATTTTAGATTCTGCAGCAGGCATAGGTTGCCAAGTAATAGCTTCACTTGCCGGAGCTAGTGCGGCAATACTGGTTGCTGAACCAACGCCAGCGAGTTTCAGCGATTTACGGAGAATTCACTCTGTAGCTAAGCACTTCGGCATTCCCTCAGCACTGGTGATCAATAAGTATGATTTGAATCCTGAGTACGTTAAAGTAATTGTTGAGTACGCCGTCACTGAGAACATAGATATCCTAGGTACTGTGCCATACGATGACCATGTACCTAAGTCGCTAAGCTACATGAAGCCTCTAATTGAGGTATTTCCGGAAGCATCAGCCAGTAAAGCTATCACGGACTTAGCTAAGAGGTTTGAGGAGAAGATACTTAGAAACTGGGCTGAGTGGAGGAGGAAATTCACTCCTACTAAGGCCGCTCCTTATGTACCTATAATTATAAAGCCTAATGAGCGATAGTTAAGTGGTGACCAAATGATTAAGGTTGCCCTACCAACAGGAGATCTAGGCGGCCTCGATGATAAGGTGTACCCCAGGTTCGCTAGGTCCCCAACGATAACTATTGTTGAGCTAGATAATGACTTTAGGGCAGTGAGTGTCAGGGTGCTTAAGAACCCCGGTGTCGAAGCCGCTAGAGGCGCCGCTATAAAGGTTGCTGAGGTACTGTCAAATGAAGGAGTTTCTATAGTAGTTACGTCAAGCCTAGGTCCTCATGCGTCAGCCGTTCTCCAAAATCTGGGTATAAGAGTAATTAATGTGGAAGAAGGTGTGAGCGTTAAGGAGGCAATAGAGAAAGTTAGGGAGATGCTAAAATAACTCTCTATGTTTTTCTTGACTTTACCTTACTCGTACCTTAATGCAACCGCAGGAGGTATCTTAGCTGCTCTATTAGCTGGAAATACACCTCCTAATATACCAACCATAACGGTTATTCCGAGAGTTCTCAGTATTAGTTCAGGAGTTATCATAGGTGGAGCTTTAATTACTATATTGGCTGTACCGCCGCGGATTACAAAGCCGCCGCTGGACATTATGTGGGCTCCGATGATGCCTAGGCTTATCCCTATAGCTGCACCAAGTAGTGACATTAGAAGTGCTTCGGCCAGAATCATGATCATCACCTGACCATCTGTAAATCCAAGTGCCTTGAGAACACCTATCTCTCTCGTTCTTTCTATAACTGAAGTTATCATGGTTGCAGCAGTACCCGCTACAGCTACAGCAAAAGCAGATAGTGAGGTGGCGAATGTGATGAAGTTCATGGCTCCAGTTATGGAGCCCACGATTTCTGCAATACCTTTAAACGAAATTATGTCGACGTTATCTCCGTACGTGTTCCTAAGCTCATTAACCACCTTAGACACGTAATCAGGCGATTTCAAAATTATTATTATACCTGACCAGGAATTCATGTGGAGTATCTTACTGCCTGAGTCGAGGGGCATGAATACTGCTTTATCAGGTGAGAGTATCATTGCACCACCGTATTCTGCTAAGATCCCTTTTACCCTCACAGACGCTCTCGAAATCTTAACTTTCCCTCCAGAAGTTACTTTAGTTAGCAGTAGAGGTAGCGCATCACCTATGTCATAGTACTTCGCACCAGTTGTCTCTGAGTACGCTACATAGTGACCAATCAAGGCACATGTTATTTCGCTAGCAGCAGGCACATCACCCTCTTCTACCTTAAGACCTCCTATAACCTTAAACAGCAGATCCATGTCAATAGCGTACACATACACCTGTAGCTTCTTTTCTGGAGTTGTGACGTAGGCCTGGGTGAGGTAGAAAGGACCTGCGGTCTCCACCTCAGGAATACGCTTTATGAAGTCTAAGTCATCTTCTTTGAGAGTGTACTTAGACGTGCTAAATAGCACTATTGTATTCTGACCTAACGCGAGGAGCTGCTGCTGTACATAGTTAGCGTGACCTTGCACTACACTCGTTATCATGACTAGTGCTAATGGCCCTATAGCTATCCCAACTATAGTTAGGAGCGCCCTCAGCCTCCTCTCTGTCAGAGCTTTAAATGAGTACCTTATTATGTCGGGTATCATGTACAGCAAGTCAGACACCGCCCTCATATGACTCAGGCAGTCTGTGCTTTCTCAGATACGACCGTATAGCTAGCCCAACAAGCACCAGGAATATTACTACAGCTACTATTACGATAATAGTCCCTAAGTTGGATAGTCCTCCTAGCGGTCCCTGAGCTGCTGTAGTTGTAGCTGTTATATTCTGTATCTCTACAGCTATTGTAGCGTTCACGGTATGTAGCTCGTTGAATGGGTCCCTATACATTACTGTTACTTGAGCTTCATTGACAGGCGCAGACCTCAACTTTACCGTGAATGATGTCTGCGAGGAGGGATCTAGGTCACCTACGAAGTATGGTTCGGACTTCCTGCTACCTGCCTGCACTACTACCTCTATCCTCTGTGCTTGAGCATTACCTAGGTTTGTTAGCGTCCCTGATACACGCAGCTCACCTGAACTCCAGACAGCTTTTACATCACTCAGTTCTAGCTCTATGTATGGCTCTACTACGACGCTAAATGACATGTTAACTACGTGGTTATTTCCATTAGCGTCCATGTACATCACAGCTGCAGTAAATGGTACTGTCCCGTAAGTCATTGTGATACCTGCTTGAGTAGGTATCGGATTGAAGTATACTGTCACGTTAATGTCCTTAATCTTACCTGGCTCTAGCTCGCCTAAGTAGTATGTTGTCTTCTTTACTAGCAAGGTCCCTGTAGTTGGTATTATATTTAGGTACACATTATGTATGGGTGAGCTCCCTACATTAAGTACTTTAATTCTCATGACGCCCTCCCGCTCCTTAAACTTCAATGTGCCATCAGTCCACACGCTCACTATCTTAGCCGTACCTAAGATGTGAATAGGAATCTCAAATTCGTACCACCTTAGGTTACCCCAGTGATCAATGAATGATACATTCATTAATGCATAGTAGGTTCCAGGAGGTATGTTGAGTATGTTCAGCGGAATTAGGAATGCCATTAAGGAGCCCTTGCTGAACGAAGTGACCTGCTGCCCAACAGCTTGAGCGGTGAGTGATATAGGTACGCGCCCAATACCTGGTATTGTCACACTCTGACCTCTAGCTGCCACAGGTGATACCGTTATTGATGTCGGCACTACCTTAACTTTAGATTCGTTGTTTAGTGAGGACACTATGCCCTTAGGTAGGGTTACTTCAGCTACTACGCCAGTAATTGTTGGGAAGTCAGTATTTCTTATTATTACATAAAGTAAGTTGCCGTACGTACCAGGTTCTCCAGTCCTTCCGTACCAGCTTGAAGTAACGTATTCTAGCCCATGGGTGATCTTATTGATCAGTATGGGGACCTTGAAAGTAGCCTTCTCCTCGATGCATGCCCCACCCGTAAGTACGGTGTACCTCAACTCCAGAGTCCCCTCATACCTTCCAGGGGCGATATTTCCGACAGAGATAGTGAAGTCAAGTGTAAATGTTGCGTGAGTTCCTACAGGGCCTTCGACATATGCTGTCGCTACTGAACCTTCCTTTGACCACATACCGGCTGGAAGCTTTAAGACAGCATTTACACCTGCTATGCTGAATGGGTAGTTATTAGCTACCTGGACAGTATATGTAGCGTTCTCGGTCATAGGGAATACAGGCTGACTGTTCAGCCACCCGTAGTCCACAACTTCTACACCGGTACTGCTCATTGAAGCATACTTCTCGACCTTCAGCACTCTCAGGAAGGATTCAGTGTAGTTGATGAATGCTCCATCAAGCTTAAAGGAGTAGCTTACTACCACCTTAAATAGTAGTTCTCCAGCACTTACGTTACCCAAGTCAACGTACATCACGACCCTGCATGAGCTACCGCTACCTAGTGTAGTTGCTCCTAAAGCACTGCCTTCAATCACTGACACGGTCTTGTTTTCTGGCTCTATACTGATAAGTACATTACTAGCTGAGTACCTTCCAATATTGGCAAGCTCTATGTGGATAGGTACTGACCTCTGTCCTGGGTAAGCTGTTTGAGGCTGTGTAGTACCCCACCACATTTGGGTGATTTTGAGCCTAGGTCTGAAATCGTTCGGATCACTAATTACTAATTTAATACTGTATTCTTTCTTGGTGTAGAAGTAGGTAGTACCTGAAGAAATAACGTAACTTAATTCGAGTGTAGCGTTGTATATTCCTGGCTTGACTCCATTATCTACATCAATTGTGAATGTTAGTGTCCCTACACCACCTGCTCGGATGCCTGTATTTAAGGAATCGCCTGATATGCTCTTGAGTTCAAAACCTTTAGGTAATTTTATCTTGGGTATAACAGCTGTGATCGGGTCTTGACCTAGGTTCGCAAACTTAAGTTCCAGATTTATTCCTCTTGCTGTTGGAAATGCCCACGCATCTGCTCCATTGTAGGTCCATCTTTGGGTGACTAGGTAAAGTACCTCCTCCCTAGATACACCTACGTTAAATGTTATGTTCTGCATAACCATAAACTCTGCTCCCCTGTAGTTAGCTAGTACTCTTAACTCTACCTTGAATTTTGATGACTTCTCAGCAACGCTGGCGTTTATGTCATTAAATGATATGGTGAATACTTCCCCGTACCTTATTGGTCCGCTAACCATAGTTGCTATAGTTTGACTACCGTTTCTCCATACGTAGCCTTTAGGGAGCATTAATTTAGCTACTACTTGGTCAATAGTGACTTGGTCCAGGTTCTGCAATACTATATTTAAGTTCAATGACCTAGATTCGCCATAAGCTATGTTCCGAGACCAAAAGGCATTCACTAGTCTGAGATTAACTGGCTTAGGCTCCGAGACACTTACATTGAAATCTATTTCAACATATGTGTCGTAGTCAACTCCATCCTCAGTTACTGCAGTTACATTAGCGAGTAGCTTCACTACATAAGCTCCAGGCGTTGCATTAAGGGGTATCCCGAGATTTGAGAACGTGAGTATTGCTCTGTCATTCCTGTTTAGATTAGGTATACTAACTCTAATGGCTGTCGGCGTAAATGGTTCCGGCAGCACCAGCTTTGCGTATCCTCCAGTTACTCTGACGTCACCTAAGTTCTCGACCATGACATTTAAGTCAGCTCCTTCAGTTCCTGGAAAGACCTTGTCGCTGCTCCACCACGAGTCAACTACCTCTAGCTTAGGTGTTGGGTACTCGTAAACCTTGACGTATATTCTCTGAAGAACACTCTTCCTGTACGGTGTTGCAGATTCAACTGTGTACGTCACATTCAACCTAATGCAGTACGTGCCTGGCTTTACACTTCTGTCAATATTGACCCTAAATTTAAATTGAAATATCTCACCTGGATCAAATGTTGTCTTGTAAGTCTCATTAGGTGACACCGCCATAACACAGGTTCCGGAACCGTATGTTGGTGTAAAGCCTTCCGGTAATATGAAGCAGGCCTCAACATCAGTTATACTATAGTACTCACCGTTTACTTCATCAACTACTATGCTGACACTTGTGCTGCCAGGATATACTTTAGCTGTGCCAGCCGAGGAGGTCACCGTAACCTTAGATATGTAGACAGATCCTCCGGCAGCAACCGGAATAGGAATAGCTAATATAGAAACCACAGTAACGATTATTAGCAGGATCGCAATTACATGACGTGCCGCAATCTCTAGCCCCACAGTCCACACCCCCTACTGACTCGCCTAAGACTCTAAAGTACTTCCGCTATAAAAAAGTATCTGTAGATATATCGAGCGATATAGTTTTAAGGAAAGAATAATATCATTAGAGGGTAGGTAGAAGTTAGGGTAGGGCTACCATGGCTAATGACGTAGTGATAAAGCTGGTGAATGTCAGGAAGATATACAGGACTAGCTCAGTAGTTACTAAAGCACTTGACGGAGTGGATCTGGAAGTTAAGAAAGGTGACTACATCGCTATAATGGGGCCTTCAGGCTCAGGCAAGACGACACTGCTTAACATAATTGGACTCCTCGACAGACCAACCGCTGGTAAGGTAATCATTGACGGCAGGGATGTCTCGAAATTAAGTAGTAGTGAGATTTCGAAACTCAGGAACTACAAGATAGGTTTCGTGTTTCAGAGTTTTAACCTAATAAATAGACTCACGGTATTTGAGAACATAGAGCTCCCCTTAATACCTAGAGGGATACCTAAGTCCCTTAGGGCTAAGCTAGTGAAGGAAGCTTTGCTAAAGGTCGGTGGCGAGCTCTCGTGGCTCCTTAAGAAGCCCAATCAGCTGAGTGGCGGTCAGCAGCAGAGGGTAGCTATAGCTAGGGCCATTGTAACTAATCCAGCAATACTATTAGCTGATGAGCCCACAGGGAACCTAGATAGGAAGTCGGCAAAGCAGGTAATTCAGACATTCACAAAGTTAAATCAATCTGGCCAGACAATCATTGTTGTAACCCACGACCCTGAAGTAGCTAATTGCTGCAAGGAGATATTAGTGATCAGGGACGGAAAGATCATAGGTTCAAAAAGCCCTGACCCGAATAGATGCATCATTAATACTGTTGAGTAGCTAAAATCTAATTAGGTTGAGCTTAATGCATTGTAAAAGAGAATTTGTAATTGAGGTAATTTAAGATCTAACTCATCTTGCTCCTCGAGTTCTCCTAAATAGGTCAATCCCAACCGCTACAACCAGTATTATTCCAGCTATTGGGTCATGCCAGTACGGTGAAACACCCATTAGTACTAAGCCGTTCCTTATCACAGTCATCAGCAATGCACCTATTATTGCTCCTATAGCGCTGCCCTCACCTCCAGCTAAGCTTACTCCACCTATTGCGTTTGACGCAATAGCATAGAGCTCCTGACCTGCTGCAACACCAGGGTAGCCAGTCATCAGCATCGATGTGAATACTAAGCCAGCTAACCCAGAGAATACTGAGGAGAACACAAAGGCAAGCACTCTTGTCTTGTGAATAGGTACTCCAGACACCCTGGCTGCCTCCATGTTGCCTCCTATGCTGTACAGGAACCTGCCAAAGACTGTGTACCTCTGAACAAATATTATGAAGATAGTGCCCACGAGGATGATAGTGAATAGAACAGGTGTTGACGATAGAGAAGCTACTGCAGCTGTTTCTTTAGATATGACTATGGGCCAGCCGTGCGTCATGACTACGGCCAGCCCACTAACCAGTATTAGTGAGCCTAGCGTCACAATGAACGCAGGAACTATTGTTGGTAGCGGCGGTGAGAACGCTATCACGAATAAGCCGTGGTAAAGACCTATTGCTGCCGCAATTAGTAACGCAACTATTGCTGCTGCTATAACGTTAAAGCCCATGAACTCCAGTAGGTAAGCGAACACCATAGACACTATTGAAGCTACGGCACTAACTGACAGGTCTAGACCTCCTCCAATGAGTGCCATTGACTCACCTAGTGCTAGCAGTCCAAGCCCCGTGAACCACCTAAGTATAGTGAACCAGTTGCTCATCGTCCAGAACTTCGGGTTAACGAAACCTATGATTAGAGCTAGTATAATCGTAGCTATCGTGATGTTAAACTCCGGCACACCACCCTTAAATAACTTAGTTAGTCGCTGGGGAGCAGCCACTATGGCACACCTCCAGCATACTTTCTAGCCTAGAAGTATTAGGGGAAAGATAAAAACATTTTCTCTACAATCTGTAATTACTTACCTCAGCCACACCGCCTGTAGTATAATAATAAGTGCTTTAAACTCTTGAACTAAAGCGTGTCACTTATATGACTTTACAGCGCACTCCATAACCTTCTGAGGCGTGGCCTCAGCCCTCTCGAACTCAGCTACGATCTTTCCGTCAGCCATGACAAGTACCCTATCACTCATCCCTAAGATCTCCATCAACTCTGATGAGATTAGAATTACTGCTTTTCCCTCTCTAGCTAGCTCGACCATGAGCTTCCTAATCTCTACCTTAGCACCTACGTCGATTCCTCTTGTCGGCTCGTCGAGTATTAGTATTCTAGCTCTCGAGGCCAACCACTTAGCGAGAACCACCTTCTGCTGATTACCTCCACTCAAGTACATGGTCTTCCTATTCGGATCTGGAGGCACTATCCTCAACTTACCTATGTGATCACTAACTATCCCTTCCTCCTTAACTCTATTTATTGGTGACAGAAAGCCCATTGATAATGACCTAATTCT
The DNA here is from genome assembly GCA_964417765.1 of uncultured Desulfurococcaceae archaeon. Taxonomy (GTDB): domain Archaea; phylum Thermoproteota; class Thermoprotei_A; order Sulfolobales; family NBVN01; genus B83-G16. The sequence continues at coordinate 27,947 of CAYQIX010000001.1, read as the reverse complement.
TTTTAATATAGGTAGCGTGATGTTATCTCTCACATTCATTCTCAGCACTAATCCCTGGTACCTCCTGTCTTCAGGAAGATACGCTATTCCTGCCTTAATGGCGTCCGAAGGCTTCTTAATAACCACCTTCCTACCATCTACGTATACTTCACCTCTTTCCTTTGGCCTCACACCCACTATCATCTGTGCCATAGTTGTTCTGCCGGAGCCAACCAGACCGAATATTCCTAGTATCTCACCACTCCTCACATAGAAGCTCACGTCCTTTACCTTCCCACCACTTAAGCTCCGTACCTCAAATATCTTCTCCCTAATAGGGACCTCCTCCTTGGGGAAGAACTCCTTCACATCTCTAGCTATCATCGCTCTCACAACTTCAGATAGAGAGACCTTCTTTTCTCGATTGTCAAACGTTGCTACTTTCTTGCCGTCTCGCAGAACTACCACTCTATCAGCTACCTTAAGTACTTCTTCTATTCTGTGGCTCACAAAGATAACTGATATTCCCCTCTCCTTGAGCTTGAGCATCACACTTAGAAGCCTCTCAGTTTCTCTAGGGCCAAGCGCTGAAGTCGGCTCATCAAAAACTATGAGCTCAGCATTGAAGGCAAGTGCGCGAGCAACCATAACAAGCTGCTGCATAGCTACACTAAGCTCCCCGACCCTAGTCATAGGATCTACATCGAGATCTAATGCAGACAAGAGCTTCTTAGCATCATTAACTATGTCGCTGTACTTCATTAAGCTAAAGCCCTTGCGAAGCCTGAAGCCTAAGAAAATGTTCTCAGCTATTGATAAGTTAGGTGAGAGTAGTGTTTCCTGAGGAACGTAGCTGATGCCTAAAGTCATTGCGTGGTATGGATTCTTGACCTCTACTTCCCTACCCTTCCAGACAATTCTTCCTTTGTCCGCCTTATGTATACCGAAGAGTATCTTCAGTAACGTGGATTTTCCGGCTCCATTTTCCCCAACCAGTCCGAGTATCTCCCCTCGCTTAACGTCAACAGTCACTCCTTTTAGAGCAACTACTCCAGGGAACTTCTTCCATATGTTCTCCATGAGGAGTATTACTTCCTCCACTTAAGCCCGCCCCGCCACTATCTTATCTCTACTTTAATGTTACTCAGAGCGATATTTTAAATGATTTATGATAATAACACTACAATAAGCTCATGTTTAAGGTGGGTGTTATTCTCGGAGAAGATTAAAAAAGATGTATGTTTTGTAGTTGACTATTTTCTAGAAAAGCTACTTACCCTAGACCTAGTAGCTCTGGCGGTATACCTAGTTTCTCAGCTAGCTCCTTGTACTCATCTAAGCTCAGTATTACTACCTTCTCTCCGGTTGGTGCTGTAAACTCCATGTGCTTTGCTCCAACTAAGTCTACGCCTGTATCGTAAATCTTATTCTCTGGGTATCCTGGGATGAACTGCTTTAGTGCCTTCTCCCAGCCCACCTTAGTCATGTTGTATAGGAGCTTTACTCCTAGATAACCCATGAAGTACTGCCTCTGCCCTACTGTTACCTGTGCATAGCCTTCTTTAATCGGAGGTACGTTATCTGATGTTACGTCGAACTCAACCAGAACTACCTTACCTGGCGGTATGCCTGCCTGCTTCAGAGCCTTTGCCCATGCAGGGCCGTCATAGGCGTAGACTCCGAATACTCCAGCTATGTCTGGGTTGCCCTGAATCACGGATAGTGCTAGGTTAAATGCTTGGACAGGATCCTCCTTATCATTGTAAGGTCCTAGGAACTCTATCTTAATGTTGCCCTTGATGTCTGGGTCCTTCTGCGAGCAGTTCATTATTGCGTCCTTGAATCCAGCAATTCTCTCTAATGAGTTCCTAGCAGTCAGTGAGCCAGTTAGTATTCCTATCTTAACCGTAGCACCAGGCTTCACGTAGCCCTTCTCCTTAAGCAGCTGCCACATTGCTAATCCAGCTAGCCATCCGGCCTTGTAGTTGCCTGTGCCTAGGTAGGCTAGCCTCTTGCTGTTCGGAGCATCAGTGTCTATAGTTATCACTGGAATACCCTTCTCAATAGCCTTCGCAATATATGGAGCAGCAGCATCGGGGTCTGAAGGAGCTATAGCTATTCCTGCAACACCTTCACTAATGTAGGTGTCCATAGTACTTAGCTGCTGCTGAACGTTCTCAGTCTTAGGTACCCAGAATACTGCCTCAACACCTAACTCTTCACCAGCTTTCTTGACACCCGCCTCAACTACCGACCAGTACGGGTGTACTGACTTACCTATTACGACGAACTTGAGCTTCTTCGGCGGCGGAGCTGCAGTAGTTGTTGGTGTTGTGGTTGTAGGTGACGGAGAGGTCGTAGTAGGTGTAGTCTCAGTTGGTGTCGTCGTAGTAGCAGCAGGTGGCTGCTGGGTCATGTATGCAGCTAAGCCAGCGATTGCAGCAACAATAACCACGACCACTATGACTATAGCAATAGTTTTGGAAGCTCCTCTAGCGAGGAGATGTAGATTCATGAACTACTACCTCAATAACTATAGATTGGGCACTCTTTAATAAACTTAATGTGTTAAAATTACGTAAAGCAATTATAGCTTGTGTCCAAAGGTAATACCTAAAATTAGTTTTTAATGATTATAATGCTTAGAATTACTTAGATTTTATAGAGGGTATGCAATTGCTGGCCTGTACGTGCATAGGGTTCTTAATGGTAGATATAGTCATTCACGGGCTTCAGAAGATACCTGACCCAGGTGAGATAACTTATGTTGGGAGGGACTTCACCATATCGACAGGTGGGCACGCTATAAACGTACCTATTGACCTAGTTAAGCTCGGTCTAGACCCTAAGACAATCATGGTTGTCGGGGCTGTTGGGTCAGATCCCTTCGGGAGCTATGTATTAAATGTTATCTCAAAGTATGGGTTCGTCAGCAATGTATTCGTATCGCGTGCAACTGGCACAGGAAAGAACGTGATACTAGTTGAAGAAGGTCAGGACAGGAGATTCATTATAGCTACTGGAGCTAATGAGGATCTTCCGGCTAATTTCGTACGCAGGGTGCTAGCAGGTGCGGAGAGCTACGTAACTTACTTAGCAATAGGTTTTCTAGGTGAGGTAGATTCAGCTGCTGTAGATATAGCGAGTGACGTGAGATCTAAGTCAATAGTCTTCCTAGACTTTGTCATACCGCCAAGTAAGGCTTCGAAGAAGAGAGAAGAAATATTTCGTGCTGCATGCTCTGTCCACATCCTGCACTGTAATGTAGGTGAGCTGAAGTACCTAACTAATGCTGAGAGTATTGAAGATGGCGCTAAGAGGCTCATAGATGAGGGAACAAGCATAGTTTTAGTTACGCTTGGTAGTAGAGGAGCTTTCTTACTAACTAAGGACCTCACAATTTTTCAGCCAGCATTCAGGGTAGATGCTATCGACTCGACCGGAGCTGGTGACGCCTTTAGTGCTGGCATCATCTACTGGCTTATTAAACATGAAATTAGGGATCCACACAATATTGGCAGCCTAGATGAGGGTGACCTCGTAGAAATGCTCATGTTCGCTCAGGCGACAGGTGCGTCTGCCACTACGGGTGCTGGGGCGGCTACGGCAGTAAGCATAGGGAACGTTATGAGCTTAATTAGAGAGCAAGGTGAGAGAATCTCAGAGATGACGAGTGTAAAGAAGCGGTGAGCGCATACAGGGTACCTACTTCCTCGTGGAGTTCAAGACGGCTTCACTAATCTTTTTCTTTAATGCAGTAACCGCAGCTCCTATGTCTTCCTGAGCAAATATGCCGGAGCCCACGACAATTATGTCAGCACCTGACCTCACGACCTCTGCAACATTATGAACTTTTATGCCTCCATCAGCTGCTATGACGTAATTCATCCCCTCCTCCTCCCTTAAGCGTGCCAGCGCCTTAATCTTGCCTAACATTCTCGGAATCATCTTCTGCCCTCCAAATCCTGGCTCAACCAACATGATAAGAACTGCGTCTATATCAGGAAGCACATCAGTTAGTGAGCTTACAGGTGTTGAGGGATTAAGTGCTATACCTGCCTTTACTCCGTAATCCCTAATTTTCTTCACTAGCCGGTAGTGACTCCTTGTTGCTTCATAGTGAAAGTATATGTACTCAACTTTAAGCTCGGCTAGCTCCTCAATGTACTGCTCTGGATTTACTACCATCAAATGGGCATCGAATGATGCATTAGTGACTTTTCTCAGCGCTCTAACGATCATAGGGCCGAAGGTCAGGTTAGGCACGAAGCATCCGTCAGCTATGTCAAAATGCACCATGTCGACACCTGAGCTTAGTGCTTCACTAACACATTCCCAAAGCTTAGTGAAGTCAGCATTTAGTATCGATGCTGAAAGTATTGGAGGCACTGACACCACCCTTTATAACTACACCGAAATACTATATAACGTGTGGGCTCATGCCCTACTACCTTGGAATTGACGTGGGAACCACAGGCTGTAAAGCCCTCATAATTAATGAGGAAGGCTCTGTAGTAGGTAAAGCAATGTTTGAGTACCCGTTATACACACCGAAGCCAGGGTGGTCAGAGCAAGATCCTGGTGACTGGTGGAAGGCTTGCGTTAACGCTGTAAAAGCTGCTATCGCTAGCGCCAGAATTAAAGGTGATGAGATTGAGGGCATAGGCTTAACAGGGCAAATGCACGGGCTTGTCGTCATTGATGGTGAGGGCAGGGTCGTAAGGCCTGCTATTTTATGGAATGATCAGAGAACAGCTAAGGAGGCTGAATTCATTAACTCACTAATAGGTAGGGAGAAGCTCATCGAACTCACTGGAAACATAGCTCACACAGGCTTTACTGCCCCTAAAATACTTTGGCTGAGAAATAACGAACCAGAAAACTTTGCTAAGGTCAGTAAGTTCATGCTTCCTAAGGATTACGTCGGGTATAAGTTAACAGGTGACGTAATTACTGACGTCAATGACGCATCAGGCACTAGCTTATTTGATGTTAGGAGGAGGAGCTGGTGCCAAGAGATTATCGATGTGCTGGGCATACCGAGCCGCATTCTTCCTGAGGTGCTGGAGTCACCAGGCGTTAGAGGCGAGCTACATAGTGAAGTAGCTAAGGAGCTCGGCCTTAAACCTGGCATACCCGTCGCAGCTGGAGCTGGCGATCAAGGAGCAGCTGGGGTGGGTGCTGGTATAGTCACTGAAGGACTCATCTCAGTAAACATAGGGACGTCTGGGGTGGTGTTCGCTGCCTCAGATAGATTTAGGTACGACCCCGAAGGCAGGTTACATGCTTTCTGCCACGCAGTTCCTGGTAAGTGGCACCTTATGGGTGTGATGCTTTCAGCAGGTGGCTCACTCAGGTGGTTTAGGGACAGCTTAGGACATCTCGAAAAGATCATAGCTGACTTAGTAGGTGATGACCCTTACAATATCCTAGTGAAGGAAGCTGAGCGCATTCCTGCAGGTGCTGAAGGGCTGCTATTTCTTCCGTACCTAGCAGGGGAGAGAACCCCCCACGCAGACCCATATGCTCGAGGGGTGATTTTCGGTCTATCACTCAAGCACAGTAAGGGGCACATCATTAGGGCTATACTTGAGGGTGTAGCTTATGGATTGAGGGACTCGATGGAGTTGATGAAGAGCATAGGAATTAGTGCTCACCAGATTAGAGTGCTTGGAGGAGGTTCGAGGAGTAGATTATGGAAGCAGATAATTGCTGACGTGTTCGGGACTGAAGTAACCACTATGCTCGTTGATGAAGGTTCTTCCTATGGAGCAGCAATACTCGCATCAGTAGTTGCTGGTGCATACCGCGGCGTGGAAGAAGCAGTAACCCGTATGGTGAGGACTAGTTCCGAGAGGATAGTACCTAACATGGAGAAGCACAGAGTTTATAGTAGGTACTACAAAGTATACAGATCTCTCTATGTAAGTTTGAAGGAGTTATTTAGAGAGGTAGCAAAAATAGTTGAGTCACCTACTTAGCTTCTTCGCCTTCACCTCAGATCTGTCCGGATACCCTACAATGACGTAGTCGGCTAAGTTAATGAAGATGCCCGTCTCTATTACGCCGGGTATCAACTTAAGCTCCTTCTCAAGAACAACAGGATCTGCGCCGTCAGGCACCTCAACATCTATTATGACTCCGCCGATGTCCGAGACGACCGGCCCGTACTTACCCTTATGCGGGTACCTTATCTGCACATTATATCCTTTCTCCATTAAGTAGCTGAGCACCATGTTGACAGCTTGAGGGAGGACATCTATTGGCACGGGATGCTTCTCACCTAGCCTCGAGACTAGCTTCGTGTGATCTACTATAAAGACGCGTTTTCTTGAGTAGAAAGTGAGTAGCTTCTCGAGAGTTAGTGCAGCTCCCCCACCCTTAATCATGTTTAAGCTGGGGTCAACCTCATCAGCTCCGTCTACATAAACTTCTAGCTTCCGAAGACTTAGGGGGTCAGCAACCTTGAAGCCTAGCTTGCTCAACTTGAGAACTGTGTCAATGGATGACCCTGTAAATACCCTGTCCCTTAAGTCTGACTTGTACCCAGCTAGTACTTCAATGAATTTCTCAACCGTCGATCCAGTTCCTACCCCGATTACTTCTGCATCAAGTACGTACTCTACAGCTTTCTTAGCAGCATTTAACTTAGCTATGCTTATTGCGTCTGGGGAGCTCACGCTACGCACCCGCCTTTCGAAACTTTAGTTCTTGCGTAAGGTAATATCGTTTTAGGTGCTAAGCGTACTTAGAAAGCTCAACTTACGGAGAATGTCTAGGTTACAGTTACGTAGGCTTCGTGCGCAGACCTTGACTCATTACGTGAGAGACTATATATTCTCTCTAACTTAATGTGGATAGCATGCACTGGTTTTCCATTAATTAGTGTGACTATATCGTAACTGCCACTTGGCAGCTTCCTACTTAATTCGCTGACACTAAAAACTATCTGCACATACCCCTCCTTCATGACCCAGGCAGCTGCTTTAATTGCTGTTAAGTTTCTTGCTGCAGCTTCACTAGGCAGGACCTCCGCTATGGGCTCAGTTCTGCTGTGCTCATAAACTATGATGCTAGCAGAGGTTATAGTCTCGCGTGAAGATACACTGATAATTAATGAGTCATTAGACAACTTAGCAGTTACATTAGGTAAGTAGTAATTAATCGCTATGAAGTATAGAGTATCTCCCTCTATCGACGCCCAAAACTCTCCGCTGCTTACTGCAGTAAAATTATAGTACTTAAGTAGCAACTCGTCCATACAGTCAACTATGTACTCAATCCACTGCTCCCTAAATAAGGGAGAATAAAGAGCTGTCAGCGGGTACTGACTGCTGCTGTAGCCAACTAGCTCAGGAACGCGCATAATTAACCTAGAACCAATGGATTCAGCTAGTGACTTGAGAGCAGGTTGGAGCTTCAGGTTAGGGTGCTTCATTGCAAATGCGTTTATCGCCTCTTCCTCGACGCTTAAGTCTAAAACGTCCTGCGGGTAGGTGTCCGTGGCTTCTATTTCAATGTCGTTGAGCACCTCTAACTGAACCTCCCTATTGAGTATCCAGTACTTCAGCAAGCTCACTTTACCAATATTTCCTAGCAGTAGGTACTCAATGTAGTCGCCGATCTCCATAGGTGGCAGGACCTGATCTAGAACAAATAGTGTGTTATTTACCTTAATGGCCGGGGCTATGTGATTTATGTTGCTTATTACTAGTGCGTAAACCGGCTGTACATTAGCTGATAGAAGTGCAGTAACTAAGAAAGCTGTGTAGTCCATGCAAATGCCTCTCCTCTCCTTAAGCATTGTTATGGGGTCGATGAGTCTATAGTCTTTCCTTTCAAGCTTACTCCTGTCGTACTTTATGTTGGAGTCAGCCCACTCTAGGGCTCGCCACGCAGCTCCAGTCTCAGTTAATCTACCTGAACTAACACCATAGACAGCAGACCTCACTACACTAAGTGAAGTCGAATTCACATAGCATAGAAGCTTAAATTCTCCGCACAAATCCTCTACCTCACACACTCTAGGCGGGCTGTGCACCATTTTTACATCTTCTATTCTGATGCTGTACGGCGTTACAACAGCGTGAGCACTCAGGACTTCAGTTCCCTTACACCAGGCAGCTAGTTCGTAGACTCCAGGCTTGAGTACTGACAGCAACTTAGGTACCGCTACCTTCACGAACATGTAGGTCTTATTCATGAAAACGTAGTCTGCTATTACATCACTTAAGCTCCTAGCCATAGGCACGAAGCTGTGGGTCCACATTATGGCGGTAGGCATTGTGTCACCTGGCTTGTAGAAGCACAGCTGCTCTACATACCCCGGTACCTCTATAATCAGGTTGTTGTTAACTACAGCTAACTTAAATCGAGGGACCTTAAGCAGTAATTCCGAAGCATTCTTAACGGCACTTTTTGCGTGTACTTCTGCTTCTAAATTAGGTTGTCTGCTACTTACGTAATGATAGGTACTACTTCCTCTTATGTTGATTTCAACAATCATCAGCAGGCTGCCAACTACTAATGCCGCCACAAGTATCGCTAGGATTTTATAATTCAAAATATTGCCCTTTTCTTAACTGTTTGACACGTAATGAACTTATGGGTAATATTGAAGTGTATTTTAATAATGTGGAAAAAGAGAAGGTTATGTTAACTTTAATTTCTATACAGTTGGTTTAGTGATGTTGACGTTTCTTGCTAGGATGTAGGGGGTCTTTGAGGGAGTGGGGACTTCCCACCACTTAATATCGTACGTACTCTTACTTAGTCCTACAATATTCTTCATTAAGTTTAAGAATGTATCAGCTATCCTTACTCTCTTAATTACACCTACTATTTCGCCGTTCTCAATCTTGTATACGGCGTCACGCGTAACTGTAGAGAATATTCCTTCTACGTAATTCTGTAACCTGGTGTACCAGTTATTGAGTATGAGCAGTCCGTTCTTTACCTCCCTAATCAGTTCTTCTTCGCTATAGCTGCCGGGCTTGATTACTATGTTCCAAGGCTGTGGCGCTATTATGCCTGCGTTTCCTGTTGATTTAGTATTCATTACCTTAGCTGTTTTCGAATTATGTAGTAAGCCCTCGAACTTTCCTTCCCTGATAATAGCCTTCGTCTTAGTTGCTACGCCTTCATCATCAAACCCAGTAGAACCTGTCAGCTCTTTTGCTAGAGGGTCGTCTACTAGCGTAAATTCTTCTGACGCTACTTCATCACCAGGCTTGATTTTCATGAACATTGAGAAGCCAGATAAGACATAAAATGCTGAAGCGGTCCAGGCTACTACATCCATTAAATTCCCTACAACTAGTGGTGACAGAACTACATCGTACCTGCCTGGAGTGATGTCAACAGCATTACTTGACAGCTTAGCATATAATGCTGCTTTCCTACCAACATCTCTTAACGCATCCATATTCAGCACCCTAGATCCGTATGCCCAGTGTCCTGAGTTATCCTTATAGAATACCCTCAGATACGCTTCAACTGCCGTACCCTCCTCATAGAATTCTGCTCCAGCACTACTAGCTAGCGCCTTCCTGTCTATAGAAAGCGTGAGTGTGCCAGCAACCTTCTCAGCTCCCTCACTATGTGCTGCAGATACTATCTCTGCAGCTACCTCCGAGCTTCTATACATTACGTCGATGACCTTCGGATCTACTAGGCCATCTAAAGGCTTCCCGGAAGGTTCTGGAAGAGGAGCATACATTTCAGATTCTTTTACTGCTTTAACGTAAGCACTCAAGTTACTGAGTATTTCATCAACATCCCTTCTCTCCTTGATCGGAACTTCAACTACAACGACTTTTCTGTCCTTTGCTAAGTACAGCTCAAGAATTACGGTCCTCCAGCTCTGAGCTACTGTGAGCTGACTATTAGCGACCTTAACCATAGCTTCATCAGTATTTACTACTTTAGCAACCACGTCATCGTAGCCAAGCTGCTTACCCTTATCTACGGTTAGTTTAGCTAAATCAAGCAGGAACTCCTTCATCTCGGCGCCACCCCCACACGCATCTTGCTTAACCTAACATCAGGACCTCCGAACCATACAGGAATACCTTGGGCAGGCTCACCCTTACCGCAGGTACCGGGGTAGAACCGAAGCTCCCTACCCTTAGCTACTATCGAGCTGTAGAAAGACTTTGTAGTAAATTCGAGGGCTGGATACAGAACTGGTTCTGCTAATTCCCCATTACGTATCATGTACGACTCTAGCCCCACATACCTATGACCCCACCTGATGTCGTCGATGTTCCACTCCATGTAGCTTTTAACGTATATGCCGAGCTCTATGTCCTCTATAAGCTCTTCAAAAGATCTGTCCCCAGGTTCAAGGTAAGTATTAGCCATCCTAACTAGTGGCTCACTAGTGTAGTCCATTGCCCTAGCAGCCGCATTACTCTTCACACCAAATACTGCAGCTGACCACCTGTTATGAAGTGGCTCATTAATCAGTCCCTTGTAGTATATGTACCTTGGCCTAGCTGGCACTCCCTCATCATCATAGAGGTAGAAGCCGTAGCTTCCTGGGATAGTAGGGTCGTCAACTACAGTAGCTAATTCATTACCTATTCTCCCCTTTCCTATCATTTCAGGCTTCACGTAGCTTTCACCAGCCTGAGCCGCCTCCCTACCCCATATCCTGTCTGCTTCCATCGGGTGTCCAGCACTTTCGTGAACTATCAGCCCGATCACTTCGCTTCCTACAATAACGTCCACCGGCTCCTTAGGTGGCTCACGGCCTTTAGCAAGTACGGGCTCTATATTTTTGACTTCCTCCTCTAGTCTCTTCTCTATGTTCCACGACTTGAATATTTCGTAACCTCCGCTTCCACCGAACTCAATGAATCTCTGGAGTGTGCCTTTCTGCGAGTGAGCTAGGACTATGTTGGCGCCGTAAAATATCCTAGGTACTCTAGAAATTATGTGTGCGCCGTCACTAGTAACTAGGGTCTTCTCCTCAATACCTTCTCTATATTCCTCAAATAGGGACACCATCTTAGTTTCTCGAAGCACCCTTGGCAGCTCTCCCCACAGCGCAGTCATTAACTTAATTTTCTCCTCAAGAGCGACATCCTCAAACCTTTCCTTTACAATCACTTCGTACTTAGCTTTACCTACCCTCTCATCTGAGAGTGCGTGAGAGTGCTTAATTAGCGGTCTCGAAGACCTTGCGAGCGATATAGCTCTATCCACAGCATTCCTAACGCCCTCACGGCTCAAGTCAGTTGTTGAGGCAAACGCCATCGCACTCTCAAGAATTACTCTGATACCTACTCCCTCCCTCCTTAACATTCCGGCACTAACTACTGATCCGTTCCTAACGATTATTTCTGAGCCGTAGTTCTTATGGTACCTAGCCTCGGCGTAGGTAGCGCCATGAGATGTAGCATAATCAACTGCATAGTATAGGAGGTCTTCGTACATAGAGCACACCTGTAAATTATATTTACAATTCTTATAATCTCAACTAAACAATTTAAGTTTTCGTTTATAAGAAAATTCATCCCTAGGTTTCATCCTGCCGAATGATCTTTTATGACAGACTCCAGCTAGGCCTTCAAACAACTACGGTCTTTATCCCAAGTATCTTACATGCCTGCTTAACTGCTTCCACATAGTCACCGTGTATCATGCTTGCATGGTGTACGAAGCCCTCCTCCACTAGTATTCTGTAGAGTTTATCTAGGTCCTCGACCTCGACCCAGCTCCACGACCCTCTGAACTCTCCTTCTTCATCAAGAATTCTCCCCTTAGTTATGAGCATCTTGAACTCGCCGTCATACTCTACTAACCTGCATATAGTGACCACACCTGGCTTCAGCCTGACATCTACTGTGCCGTAGGCATTATCTTTGCCTACAGCCCTGTACAGTATGCTGTGGTAGCTTATCTTCGCTGGGCACGACGGGTGAGCTAGCGCAGTAGGTGCATTTCCGCAGTGCCATGCTAGGAAGACGTTGGGCTTCTCTGGATGCCTTATCGTCCAGTCAATGAAGTGAGGCGGTGTAGTCTTTAGTGATGCTAGGTACTGAATCATCATCGTTAATGCACCGTAGATGTCCACCTCACATGAAGTCATTATACCTGACTGAGTTAAGCGCCCCATGACGAAACACGGCGATATGCCGTAGTACTCTTGAATTTCAGTCCAGCACCTTATCCCGAGTCCCTTAAGGTTCTTTTCCTTTGCAAGTCTCCTTAGGACAGCTTCAAATTTAGCCATCTTGAATAACACATCCTCAGGCACGTTTGAAGTATCTGCTGACTTTTTCATTTCTTCAGCAATCTTAACTACCTCAGGATCACTGTCACTCAGCTTCCTAGCCTCTTCAATAACCTTAAAGAGAGACTCATGCACTACCCTCTGCTCGAAAAGCTCCGCCATCTTAGCTTCATTGAATGTTACAGTCTCAAATCTCTCAGGCCTAGGCCCTATCAGCCCTATCCTAGCTCCTCTAAACTCCTTGACTATAAGTGAAGCTCTAGCAAATGCATCAACAGCCTTAATGAATTCCTCTTCCTCAGGGAACACTATCCCAGCAAAAATGAATGGTATCTTCCTCCTGTACAGTGCTGACGCTAGAGAGAGTGTGCCGCAGAACGAGTCCGATCTTCTGAATCCTCCTGGCTTAGTAGGTGGCTCCTTAGTGCCGAACACAAGTATTGGGCGCCCTCTAAACTCTTCAGCAATCTTTGCTCCAGCAAGCTCGTCGCCGAACGTCATGGTGCCTAGGATTACTCCCGCTACCTCCTTCTCGCGGAATAGCTTCACCACCTTCTCTGAATCTTCGTCACTCCAGACTAACCCCATCTTAGTTAGCTCCTCACTAGGGTACACAAGCTCTATAAAGTTAAGGTTCCTCTCTATACTCTCAATAACCCTCTTCTTAATTTCTACTGCCCACTCTTCATCAAATGGATACCTGTGAAGTGGAGCAAACCCTAAGCGCACCTTAACCATTTTATAATCCCACTACATTTTCCTTCGTTAGGGAAATAAGTTTGTTTAGTGCTACATTCATATAGATTTCGGCAGCAGCATGTAGCTAGTTGAAGGTGCATAGGGTGCCCGAGCTTGAGCAGGTCTAAGACATTCATAACGTTCGTTGCTCTGTGTGCGGTATCTCTTTTAGCAGACATGACATATGAGGGATGTAGGTCTGTTTTAGGTGCTTACTTCGAAATTCTAGGGGCTACTGCCCTTATTGCTGGCTTAATAAGTATTGGAGAATTTATTAGCTACATCATGAGGGGAGTTGGAGGTTTTATTGCTGGAGCCTTAAGGTCAAGTAAGGTGTACTGGAGCTTAATATTTTCAGGGTACGCTATTAATCTCATTGCTGTCCCTTTACTAGCCATAGCTGGTAACTGGCCCTTAGCTTTAGCCTTAGTTATTGCTGAGAGGATAGGTAAGGGCTTGAGGACACCTGCCAGGGATGTGGTGCTAGCTGAAGTAACTGAGAACATGGGTAGAGGAAAGGGCTTCGGGCTACACGAGCTCATGGATCAGGTAGGTGCTGTCTCAGGCCCCTTAATAGTTATGGCATCCCTCAAGCAGACAGAGGGTAATTACCCGCTCACCTACGCCATCCTAGCATTTCCAGCGCTAGCTGCCTTGTTGGCGCTAGCTGTAGCATACCAAAGCTACCCGAGGGTGAGGGCTGTTGAAGCCGCCCGACGGGAGGGCAGTGGCTTAGGTGCGCTTTTTTGGCTATTCACTGCGTCAGTGGCGCTGCTTTCTATGGGGTACATCCACTGGGGTCTTGCTGCATACTACCTTAAGTCAGCTTCGTTGGTACCTGACTACTTAGTTGCTGTAATGTATGCTGTTGCAATGCTGGCTGACGCAGCTGTAGCGTATCCTGCAGGGTATCTCTACGACCTCATAGGGCCTAAGACCGTTTTATTCACGCCTGTACTCGCTATGGCTGTAGCTCCTGCCCTACTACTTGCTAGTAGCGTATCACACATCGTAATTGCTTCAGTACTCTGGGGTATCGTTATGGGCATATACGAAACAAATATGAGAGTAGTAATAGCTGACGTAGCAGCACCTGAGAATCGAGCATATGCTTACGGGCTCTACGGCCTGACATTCGGCGGCGCCTGGACCGCAGGAAACGCCATTATGGGCGTGCTCTACGAGTCGTCTGTAGCGTACGTAATTACCTATGTTGTAGTAATTGAGGTACTAGCACTAGCTACTATGCTCATATTTGTAGCTAAATTTAGGAGGCAGTAATCACAGTGAAATTCCATTAAGGACTATTGTTTATTTTTTAAGGAGTTAGCGAAAACGATAAAAATAATATTTCGTAGATTAATGCCTAGGTGTCACTGCTGAAGCCTTCGCCTCTACTCAAGTACAGAGACAAGATATTAGGAGGCCCTATACTTAGGACTATGACGTGGCTAGCTTGGCCTATCATTATTGCTAACTTAGTTAACATATCTTATAACCTCATTGACACGTTCTGGCTAGGTAAGCTAGGAAGGGAGTCACTCAGTGCTCCAGTAGTTTGCTGGCCTCTCATCATGCTGTTCTATTCGATAGGCATGGGATTCAGTTCAGCTGGCATTTCACTAATATCTCAGTACGTTGGTGCTGGAGAAAGCGACCTAGCAAATAAGTCTGCGAGCCACCTATTTGGGTTTATGGCCATGATGGCTGCTGCGCTGTCACTGCTCGGTTACATAGTTACACCCACGATACTAGCAGTCATAGGTGTGCCTCCTGACGTCCTCCCACTAGCTGTACAGTACATAAAAGTTATTTTCATAGGTATCCCCATAGCCTTCATAGGGTTTGCTTTCGTAGCCATACTAAATAGTCTGGGGGACACGAGAACGCCTACAGTCTTGGGCATTATTTCATCATTAACTAACCTGGTGCTTGACCCAATACTCATTTTCGGATGGTTTGGCTTCCCAGCACTGGGAGTCGTAGGTGCAGCAATAGCGACTGTAGTAGCTAGAGCGATCCTTACAGTACTTGGCATAGCACTCCTAGCTAGGAGGTGGATGGGCATAACCATAATTGTGAAGGAGCTGCTCCCTCAGAGATGGTGGCTTGTTAAGGTATTCAAGATAGGTTCCCCCCTAGCTTTGATGCAGTCAGCGAATGCTCTAGGTTTTACAGTCATGACCGGCATCGTATCTAGGTTCGGCTCCGTAGCTATTAGTGCGTACGGAGTCGGTATTCGAGTTATTGATATTCTACAGGCATTCAGTATGGGGTTCATGAACGCTACTGCAATAATGGTTGGTCAGAATATAGGAGCTGAGTACTATGAACGCGCTAAGCAGATAGCTTTTAGGACGCTAGTCCTCATGACCACATTAATGGCGATCGGCACGTTCCTCATATTCATCTTCAGGTCGAGCCTGATAGCTGTGTTCATAAATGACCCGCGCGTCATCGAGGAGGGAGTGAGGTTCCTAATGATATTCCTACCGTCAATACCGTTCTTCGGGATGTTCTTCGTGTCTGGCGGCATAGCGAGGGGGTCAGGCCACACTAAAGCATTTACAGTAATAAGCCTCATAAGGCTGTGGCTACTTAGAATAGGCTTAAGCTACCTGCTAGCAGTAGCTCTGGGCTGCGGCCCTACAGGCATATGGATAGCCATGTCCATCAGCAACATAGGTGCTGGCATACTTGCTACAGCGTGGGTCAGCAGAGGCACATGGTTGAGGAGGGTTATTGAGGTGCCAGCAATTGTAGAAGCAGCCCGTAGGTAGCTTACGTCCCTATAGTTCTCGCCAGCTGTAATGCTAGCTCTCTAACCTTCTCGATAATCTCACCTGATGGTGAACCCCTAAACTCCAGTACATTAACTATGTTAAACCCTGCCTTACTTAACTTGTCTGCAACTCTCTTAGCAGCTACACCACCCCACCCGTAAGATCCTACTACTGCAACTGGCTTCTTGGCCTGCACTTTACGTATGATTAAGTCGATAACGAACTCCATGGCAGGAAATGCAGAGCCCTCATACGTGCTCACACCCACGATTATAGCACTAGCATCCAATGCATCACTAATTACGTCACTGAGGTGAGGATGCCCTACGTCAGTGAACCCGTAATATACAACGTCAGCACCTCTCTTAGTTAATTCGCGGCCTATCATCGTGATGGCTTCCTCGACAAATCCGTACATGCTGTCATAAATGACTACGACCTTACCCTTAACTCCCTCTGCCCTAGACCACTTGATGTACTGGTTAATTATTTGCTCGCGATTAACTTTCCACACCATTCCGTGGGCTGGCGCTAGCACCTCAACTTCTGAGATTAAGTTATTCAGCTTGCTGAGTGCTTTTAGAGTGTTATCTCGGTAGTGACCAACAACCGTGGCAAAGTACTTTCTTGCGTAGTTCATGTACTCCTGCGGAACTCCTTCTTCACCAGTTATTGAGCTAGGTATTGAGTAGCTGCCGAATGCGTCACTAGAGAACAGGATCTTGTCACTTGGTACGTATGTTACTATGTTGTCTGGCCAGTGAACCCAAGATGTGTAATAGAATTTGAATTCGCTGCCGCAGAGATTTACTGCTTCACCATCACCTACGGCTCTGAACTTAGGTGCTATGTGGTAGTATGACTCAATCATCTTGCTGATCATTGGGTGACCTAGAACTACAGCTCTGAATTCATTTGCTTTAAGGACTTCTGGCAGTGCACCACTATGGTCCTGCTCCATATGCTGAATTACGACATACTTCAGATCTCTAAGGTCAATTAACTTGCTTAATTCCTCTACTAACTCACTGGCATGCCTGTGCTTCCATGTATCTATGAGTACCGCGCCCTCTTCCAGCGTCACGAGGTAGGCATTATACGTAATACCTTCAGGAATGTACCACATTGCTTCAAAGTACTTCACATTATTATCCTCGAGCCTTAGGAGATATACATGACTTGAGATCTTGCGGACAAGCAACCTAACCATGCCAGAACACCTGTATTTAGCTAGTACATGCGGCTATTTCTGCTTAAAGGTTCGGTAGGAATAAAAATGTGTTGTTTTGAGTTCACCACGCTTCCTAGTCCTTACTTACCCGCTATCCTCTGCATGTACTTTTTAGCTACCTCTGCTTCCTCCTTAGGTACCTCTCTATAGCAGAACCACCAGTCATAGCATGAGTACTTCTTTAATCTCTCCTCAGCTTCCTTTATGGTTGATGCTGGAGGAACTATCGCTCGCTCACCAACGAGCTCGTTATTAGGCCAGTTAGCAGGTAGTGCAACACCGTACTTATCAACAATCTGAAGACTCTTAACCATCCTCAGTATTTCATCCATGTTTCTCCCTAGCTCCTGAGGATAGTACAGTATAGCTCTTATGACCCCATTAGGGTCCACTATAAATACCGCCCTTACTGTGTGCGTTGCTGACTGAGCATGAAGCAGCCCCAGCCTGTCAGCTACCTCTCCTCGAGGGTCAGCAATTATAGGGAAAGGTATTTCAACACCTAACTTATCCTTAATCCACTCGATCCACTTAATGTGGCTAAAGGTGCTGTCTACGCTAAGGCCTATCAGCTCAGTATTAAGCTTCTTGAAGTCATCGTACCTCTTAGCAAAAGCTACGAACTCTGTAGTACATACTGGGGTGAAGTCAGCAGGGTGACTAAAGAGCACGAACCACTTACCCTTAAAGTAGTCTGGTAGCTTAATCTTACCAACTGTTGTTACAACATCCATTTCAGGAAACTTCTCTCCAATTAATGGTATCTGACCAGGCACTTCTATCACCCTAAATTTATTGTTCAATAATATATACATGTAGTTAGTATTTAAGCTTTTGCTTTAATAAAATACTAATATCAAACATAAGAAATAATTAACTATTCAGTTAAAAATTTAAACCAAGTATATTAGCTTGGAAACATAATGAACACCCAACACTACTTCTTTTTAAGTTTGATCATACTAGGTATGAAGGGGTTGAAGAAACCGGCAGGAACTGACTACATGATGACCTCCCCAAACCACCCCGATGCTGACCTCCCCTGCTCATTAGCTGGCAGTGTCTCTAGTGCAAGTCAGAACTGCCGTTTTAACCTGAGCCGAGTTAGTTGTTAGATCGTATATTACATCATGTATGTTAATTTGTTTTTGAAATTCCCTAATTGTTTTTAGAGTAATTTTATATAGCTACATTACCTCGTAGAAACAGGGAAGAGGTTGAGTAAGGAGGTACGTGACGTAGTCTTAGTAGTGAATTTCGGCGGACAGTACGCGCACTTAATATCACGGAGGGTCAGGGAGCTCTGTGCTTATACTGAGGTTGTTCCATATACTCGATTTGAGGATTACTTAAGTGGAAAGAAAGATAAGATTAAAGCTGTTATCCTGTCTGGCGGTCCTGCGAGTGTCAATAGCTTTAGTGGGGACATAGGTAAGTACTCAAGCATTCTGGACCTGAGAGTACCTGTTCTTGGTATTTGTTTCGGGCATCAGCTCATAGCTAAGCTAATTGGTGGTGAGGTACGTAGAGGGAAGGGAGAGTTCGGGAGGACTGAAGTAGAGGTAGTTAGGGAGGACCCTATCTTTGCTGGTTGGGGTAAGAGGGAGAATGTCTGGATGAGTCATAGGGACTATGTTGCTGAGCTACCTGGTAGTGCTGAGGTGCTTGCTGTATCTGATAAGGGGTATATTGCTGCATTCAGGATTAAGGGGAGGCTCACCTACGGCATTCAGTTTCACCCTGAAGTAAGGCACACGCTTAAAGGCATGAAGCTTCTCGAGAACTTCCTTGAGCTAGCTAGAGTCGATAGGTCCTGGAGGCCCAGTAACTACATTGATGAGATAGTTAGGGAGATAGCTGAGTCCGTCGAGCCCGACGCAAAGGTATTGGCCGCTGTCAGCGGTGGTGTCGACTCAACTGTTGCTGCAGTACTGGTTAAGAGGGCCGTCGGCGACAGGCTGGTTGCTGTCTTAGTTGATCATGGACTCTTCCGTGAAGGTGAGGTTGAGGAAGTGCTGAGAAACTTGAGGAAGGCGGGGATCAACCCCATATTCATTGACGCTAGGGAGAGGTTCCTGAGTAAGCTCTGGGGTGTTAGGGACTGTGAGGAGAGGAGGAGAATTATTGGTGAGGAGTTCGCTAAGATCTTTAAGGAGATAGCTGAGTCAGACCCGAAGATAAAGTACTTCGTTCAGGGGACGACGTACCCGGACGTGATTGAGAGTGGCTGTGAGGAGGGAGCTGACAGGATAAAGAGTCACCACAACGTAGCTGGCTTACCAGAGTGGTTTAACCTCAAGTTAATCGAGCCTCTCAGGTACTTCTATAAGGATGAAGTAAGAAGAATTGGTGAGGCACTAGGAATACCTGAGGAGATAATTAAGAGGCACCCGTTTCCGGGGCCAGGGCTTGCTGTCAGGATTATCGGTGACTTTACTCCAGAGAAGTTAGAGATCGTTAGGAAGGCGTCTAAGATACTTGAGGATGAACTCAGGTTTGCAGGTCTTTATGAGGGGGTGTGGCAGGCATTCGCAGTGGTCGGTGATGATGGGTGGGTCGGTGTTAAGGGTGATGCGAGGGACGTAGGATATATTGTGACGCTGAGGGTGGTCTCAAGCGATGATGCTATGACTGCTGACTGGGTCAGGCTGCCTCATGACCTGCTTGACAGGATTGCTAGGAGGATAACTGCAGAGTTAAGTAATGTAACTATGGTTACCTACGCAATTACTTCTAAGCCTCCAAGCACTATTGAGCCGTGCTGAGGTGACTTTATGGAGGTAATTTACCTTCCATGGAGCAAGGCACTCCGCATGTGCTACAGGCTAGCTGAGATGGTAATCGACTCTGGAGCTGAGTTCGACGTGATAGTAACTATATCACGTGGTGGGCTAGTCCCCGCTAGGATAGTTAGTGATGTCCTCGGAATTGACGAACTATACACTATAAGGTCTAAGTTCTGGGGTATCGGCGGGCGGGTAGCACCTGAACCAATTATTAAGATGTATGAGGGTGTTGATGTTAAAGGTAAGAGGACGCTTGTTGTTGATGAAGTAGTTGATACTGGAGCAACCATGTCTAAGGTAGTTAGGCTCCTCAAGGATTTAGGTGCCTCTGAAATAAAGACCGCTGTGCTACACTACAAGACAACGAGTTCACTTGTACCTGACTACTACGTAGAGAAGGTAGAGAAGTGGGTGTGGATATTCTATCCGTGGTCACTCTCCGAGACACTGTACGAGCTAGCTAGAAATAATCGCCGTGACGGCCATTTAGTAGACGAAGCACTAAAGCTGATGCGTAAGTTAAAGGTAGATACAGGTCTGATAGACCCTGAGTACTTGAGTAAGTCGCTCAAGCTCTATTTGAGGAGGGAGAAGTAAATTTGAGCAGTTCTTCAACATCGATCTGTCCATTCGACTACAGGTATGGCTCTGAAGAAATGAGAAATCTCCTTAAGCGGGAAGGTATCCTGAGAAAGTTTATTGAAGTTGAAGCTGCTCTCATGAAGGCTCTGGAAGAGACGGGCTTCGCTCCTAGAGGCTGCTACGAAGTACTCAGTAAGTGCGCCTACAGCATAATGCCCGAAGAAGTAGATGAGCTTGAGGCTAAGCTAGGCCATGATGTAGCGTCGTTAGCGACGCTGATAGCTGAGAGGTGCGGTGAGTGCAGTAAGTACGTTCACTTAGGTGCAACAAGCTATGACATAGTAGATACTGCGTGGGCCCTTATAATTAGGGATGCTGTAAAGCTAATTAAGAGGAGGCTGAGGATCGTAGTCGATGCGCTCATGGAGCTGAGTATGAAGTACCGTGACACCTTAATGGTTGGTAGGACTCACGGACAGCACGCACTACCCATTACCCTAGGTTTCAAGCTAGCTAACTATGTGTACGAGCTGTCCAGGAGTTATGAGAGGTTCTGTGAGCTTGAGAAGCGCGTCGTGAGGGGTAAGGTATCTGGTGCTGTAGGCACCATGGCTGCGTGGGGTCAGAAAGGCCCTAAGGTAGAGGAGGTAGCGCTCAGTACCTTAGGTCTGAGGCCTCACGCAATAACTACGCAGGTAGCTCCTAGGGATGGGTATGCTGAGCTGGTAGCTGCTATCGCCATACTGGCTAGCCAGCTGGACCGCCTAGCACTTGAAGTTAGGGAGCTATCTAGGAACGAGATAGGGGAGATTTACATAGCTACTGGCAGGGTAGGGAGCAGCACAATGCCTCACAAGAGAAACCCGACAATAGCTGAGCGTGTGTCAGGCCTAGCTAGGGTGTGCAGGGCCCTAGTAGTTACTGCTTTAGAAAACATTCCGCTAATGCATGAGAGGGACTTAACTAACAGCAGTAGCGAGAGATTCCTAATACCTCATGCACTCCTAACTATCGATCAGATGCTCATTGACACGCAGCGCATGCTAAGTACGCTAGGAGTGGATGAGGCCGCAATGAGGAGGAATCTAGAGATGAGTAAGGGCACTATAATGGCTGAGTGCTTAATGATTAAATTAGTCCTTAAGGCAGGCGTGCCGAGGCATAAGGCCCACTCGATGCTATCAGACCTGGCGAGGCAGGCGTTAGCTGAGGGCAGGAAATTCAGGGACGTTGTTGCTGGCAGTGAGGTCGGTAAGTTACTTAGTAGTGAGGACATTGAGGAGTGCTTTAACTACAGCAGGTACCTGGGTAGTTACGACTTTTTAATTAACAGGTCGCTGACCTACGCTAAGGAAGTCTTCAGGAGGTGCTGATCATACTCACAATAGTTGTCGGAGGATTCTTTGGTGATGAAGGAAAGGGAAAGATAGTTGCTTACTTGAGCTTAGCGGATAGCGTGGCTGTAGCAGTCAGGTGCGGCGCTATAAATGCTGGACACACCGTAACACTGAATGGGAGGACTTGGAAGCTCCGTGCCATACCCTCAGCATTCGTGAATAGGAACACTAGGTTAATGATAGCGCCTGGCACACTAATTAGGCTGGACATTCTGTTTAAGGAGATTGAGGAGACAGGAGCTAGAGGTAGAGTCTTCATAGATTCAAATACAGGCGTCATAGAGCAACGCCATGTAGAAGCTGAGAGGAGGGATGCGCACCTGTCAGGTAAGGTAGGGTCTACGCTGCAGGGAGTTGGAGCGGCCATGGCTGATAGAGTGCTGAGGAGGCTTAAGCTGGCTCGCGAGTTCGAGGAGTTAAAGGAGATGATAACGGATGTGCCTGCTGAAGTTAATGAAGCTCTCAGCAAGGGGCTAAATGTCCTAGTAGAGGGAACTCAGGGGACCTACTTAAGCCTCTATCACGGCACATACCCATACGTAACAAGCCGTGACACGACAGCTTCAGCGTTTGCTTCCGAGGTTGGTGTGGGGCCTAAGAATGTTGATGAAGTACTAGTAGTGTTTAAGGCGTACGTGACTAGAGTTGGTGGAGGCCCCTTAGAGGGTGAGCTAACGCCAGAGGAGGCACGCAGGAGAGGCTGGGACGAGGTAGCTACAGTCACTGGGAGGAGAAGAAGGGCTGCTCCCTTCAACATGAAGCTAGCTAAGAGAGCTGTGATGCTAAACACAGCTACTCAAGCAGCAGTAACTAAGCTCGACGTACTCTACCCTGAAGCAAGCGGTGTCCGGGAGTGGAGTAAGCTGCCTTACGAAGCACGTAAGTGGATTGAGGAGGTAGAGTCAGAAATTAAAGTGCCTGTAACTCTAATCGGTACCGGACCCGACGCAAGTCAAGTAATTGACAGGAGGAAGGATCTGGGCATCCTGAGGTGATGCTGCATGAGTGAGTTCGACGTGGTTATAGTCGGTGCAGGTCCTGCAGGGCTTTTTGCAGCTTACGAGTTAGTAACAAATACTAAGAAGCCTCTAAAGGTAGCTATAATCGAGAGGGGAAGTAGGGCATCAGAGCGTAGGTGCCCTATAGTAACTTCGGAACTCAACATAGACTTCAAGATCAGTGGCTGCGCTAGGTGCAGTCCATGCCACATCATGCAGGGTGTCGGCGGTGCTGGAGCATTAAGTAGCGGAACAATTAACCTGCGCCCGGACGTTGGCGGCGATCTGGATAAGCTGCTCGGTAGTTGGAGAAAAGCTGAAGAATTAATAAAGTACATTGACTTGGTATTCGTTAAGTTCGGCGCACCTAAGGATAGATTATTCACTATAGAGAATAACGTAGCCACGGAACTTGAGAGGCTAGCTGCTAAGGCGGGCGCTAAGTTCGTACCAACGCCTCAGAGGCACATAGGCTCAGACAATACAGTTAAGGTAGTAGAGAACATGACGAAGTACCTAGAGTCACGGGGAGTTAAATTCGTCTTAGGTACTCGAGCACTGGACATCGTCAGAAGCAGCGAGTACTTAAAAGTCAAGACTACGGCAGGCGACTTAATAGCTAAGTTCGTTATTCTAGCTCCAGGACGTAGTGGTGCATCGTGGTTTGCTGAGTTAGCTAAGAAGAGAGGTATTGAAATTGAGCCAGGACCTCTGGACATAGGTGTGAGGGTTGAGATACCGTCCTACATTGCTGAGCCAATAACTAAGATTGTGAGGGATCCAAAGATAATAATGTATACTAAGGTCTACGACGATAAGGTAAGGACCTTCTGCACCAACCCTAACGGATTCGTAGTTCAAGAGAGGTACGACGACCACATAGTTGGCGTGAACGGTGAGTCGTACGTAAATATAAAGTCAAAGAACACTAACTTCGCGCTGCTAGTTACTGTCAAGCTAACTAATCCGCTAGAAGACACCATCGCTTATGGCAGGAGCATAGCGCACTTAGCGACTAAGTTAGGTGGCGGCAAACCGATAATTCAGAGGTTCGGGGACCTAATAGCAGGTAGGAGGAGCACGTGGGAGAGAGTTAGCAGGAGTGCTGTAGAGCCTACACTAAAGCACGTGACTCCAGGCGACATAGGTATGGCACTGCCGTACAGAGTAGTAGCGAACTTAATTGAGGCAATCAATAGGCTAGACACAATAATGCCCGGCATAGCATCGTCTCAGACCCTTCTTTACGCACCAGAAATCAAGTTCTACAGCGTTAAAGCGAAAATTAATGAACTCCTAGAAACCACACTAGAGAATGTCTTCGTGGCTGGTGACGGTGCAGGACTATCAAGAGGAATTAATGTTGCTGCAGCTACTGGTGTGTTAGCAGCTAGAGGAGTGTTAAGTAAAATGTGAACTTAATGAGACTCACTTCCCTACATTACTTGTTTCTTCATGAGTTTGCTCCCCTAAGTTTAATGAATTGCAATTCATAAATAATGAAATAGTAATGAAATAGTTGTGTTATCTAATATCGTTGCCCGCAGACCTTACAGCTGTACTCAGCGTTATGAGGCAGACATTACTTATGCTGCTAGGTAGTAAGTAGGTGCAGGTCGGATGCTACTGCCCTCTTACAATTTCATTGAAAACATCTAAATGAGATCCAAATATCTCGTAAAACTTTCCTTCATATATTGCAGATACCCTAATCAGGTATCTCCTCTGCAGCTCGTCTAACTTGTCATCTGAGAGATACAGAGGGTATGGCTCATAGTAATCTATACCTCTAATAATTGACGTTGCAAATTGCCATAGGGTCTTCATTGCTTTCCTTCCCTTAATAAGCTTCTTACTCGCTCCTATCGATGAATATGAGCAGTGAACAACATAGATGGACCTAATCTTTACTGGAAGTAGGGACTTGCTAACTCTCTTGCTTAGATCTACTATTAAGTAGCCATGTCTTGTAGTACCGTCAGGCTCAATCCTTAGATTTAGCCTATACTTATCTAAGGTGTATGGGTCTAATACTAATACGTCAGTACCGCCGACAACCTCCAAGTACTTGCTGGTAACACGCACTATCGTGTTTTCAGTAGTTAGCGGTAAGTACCCATTAGCTAAAGCTATTGTTAGTATGCTGCTCTTGCCCCCGTGCGGGTAACCAAGAACTAAATATGCTCTCCCCTCACTATCAGCAAACGAAACTGCATCAGTAAGCATGAGGTATCCCTTCTTCAGGTACTGCCTTGAAAAGACCTGCAGTATAAAGAAGTAAGGTGACTCACAAGTATAAGGTCTGGGGGGTGGTGATGAGATCTTGAACTCATCTACATCCCCTAGCGAGTACTCATTAACTTTAAACTCCCCCGACGTGACATTCCAATGAATTCTTGCATCGTAGCTACTGCCTGAATATTCGCTAATTGTGAATGCCGGTATATAGCGCCTAGCAAAGAGACCCCTTAAGCCGGAAGCAACCTCACTCAGGTCCTCACTTGACTCAATGAGCACTTTGGCGCCAAACGACTCTAGCAGCAATCCTATACCGCCCCTTAGAATTGTAGGGTAGGGGTAAATAAGGAGTAAACTATCATCTTAATGTAATGAGATAAGCACTTTGAGTGTGAGGAAGAGTGGACCTTCGAAGAATGCTGCTTATCTTAGCTGGAGGCAGAGGTAATAGGCTGGGACACTTATACAAGCCGTTAATTACGATTAGCGGTACTCCACTAATACTGCACATCATTAGCCGCTTTACTCAGCACGTTAATGAAATAGTAGTCTGTGTTGGGAATACTTGGCAAGCCAATATGCTAGCAAAACTGCTTCCAAGCTCCGTAAGGCTAGTCACCGACATCACCACAGGCTACGGCCCTCTAGCTGGTATCTACACAGGCCTGCTCTACAGTTCGTGCGAGCTAACCTACATAGCGCCAGCTGACGCACCGCACATATCATTAAGTATGTACAGGAAGCTTGAGGAGTTCATTATAGCTGGCTACGATGCAGCTGTACCTAGGTGGCCTAGTGGCCATGTTGAACCACTTATCACTGCGGTGAGAACTACTGCAGCATACCGAGCTGCTGAGGAGCTAATGAGATTAGGTGCTAGGAAGGTATCTAAATTATATGCACTCATGCGTACTAAGTACGTCCCTATTCACTACTTATCAAGTAATCCTGAGGTCGAGTTTCTCAACCTAAATAGATTAAAAGATTTCAGCCTACATAATAGAACAGCACAGATACCTTATACATGAACTTCAGCAAAGTCAGTATACTAGTACTCGCTAATGATTATTTACTAAAATTCTCTTACATGGCGCAGGACAATTCGTTACCTTTTCACTGAGTTCTTCTAATAAGTAAGTGAGTGAGCTCCATAGTACTTCATTGCCTTCAAAATAATGTACACAGCAATACCGAAGACTATAGCCATGAGTAGCACACCAACCAAAATTACTGCTGTAGCTGCGCCCTTACCCGTAAAGCATATGGGAATAGGCCCTATTATTATGCAGCCCGCTGCACCACCCACGCCTTCCTCACCTGCACCTACTAAGAAGGACGCCACAACCAAGAGTATGCCAGCTATAATCAGCATTAAGCCGGCGACCGCTAGTGACCTCACCTTACCTCACCCCGCCAGGCACCTGTACATAGCCGCCAGTAATCAAGAACACCAACAAGACAATAATAGTTAGAATAGCGCCAATTACTGCAGCTGCAAGGGCAGCCCTCTTATCAGTTCCGAATACTATCGGTACAGGCCCGACAATAATAACGCCTCCACCGCTAACCCTAGTTTCACCCCTGCCAGCAGGTGAGGGCTTAACATAGCTGAGTATCAGCGAGAGCACAACTATGATAAACCCTATGAAAATCAGTACTATACCTAAGGTAAGTATTAGTGCATCCACACCGACCCGCCCCAACAATTAATTGACTGAGGCCTTAATCAATACTTAATCACGGCTGCACCCACAACACAATTAAATTCACACTACAGAGAAGGCTCTTAGGTGGTGTGGCGGAGTTGAGGGTCACTAGGGACTTAAGAGGTGAAGAGGCAGTAAGGCTCATCGTTAAGCTGCTGAGGCTTGACTATATACGTGTTGATAGAGTTAAGGTTGTGAGGTCTAGCTCTAAGTCTATGGCATACGCGAGGCTGTGGGGACTGAGTAAGGTGCTTCAAGTAGGCCTAGGGACTGGGCCGTACTACGTCATTGAGTTAATAGACAGGAACTTCAGCAGGCTCGACTGCAGCGAGAAGGTGAGGATAGTAGTTCACGAGCTAATGCATGTCCCGAAGACATTTAGTGGTCACGTCAGGCCGCATAATGAGGTGTTTGAGAAGGAATTGAGGAAGTACTTGAGGACCCTAAGAAAGCTTAGGAATAGTAATGAAATCAAGAGAATATGTGAGCTGCTTAGCTAACCAACCCCCTGAATCTCCTTCGGTGTAAGTACCCCACAGCGTGATGTGCTTTCACAAAGCGATTTAGTATGAGTACTTCACTCGAAATTAATAATTTTGGAATTACTCCAGGTACAAAAAGGTTGGTGCTCTACGCCTACTTACTTACGTGTATCTAGTCCAGCTGAGGCTAGCTGACTTACGCTTTGCGCTTCCTAAGGATCCACCTCGTTCCTGATGCTGTGTCCTGCAATTCTATCCCTAGTTCTCTGAGCCTAGCTCTTACTTCATCAGCTAGGTCCCACATCTTCCTAGCCCTCAGCTTAGATCTGACATCAACTATCAGCTGAATTAGCTCTGTGACGTCAGTACTTACTTTCTCTTCTACTCTGAGCCCGAGTATGTCGAATACTTCCTTAAATACCCTGTAGACTTCCTCGAAGCCTGCCTTAGATATTCTCGAGTGCTTGTTGGTGTAGTCGTTGACTGCGTTAACTAGCTTGAATATGTGTGAGAGCGCTGCAGCAGTATTTAAGTCATTATTCATAGAGTCTACGAATCCCCTCATTGCCTCCTTAGCCGCATTCATAAGCTTCTCTTCATCACTACCTTGAATCGACTTTACTATATCCAGCTGCTTCAGCCTGCTGACAGCCGTAGTTAGTCTTGAGACTGACTTAGCTGCATTATCTAGCAGCTCCCACCTGAAGTCCAGTGGTGACCTATAGTGCGTCGACAGTATGAAGAGCCTTATGGTATTCGCGTCATACTTCTTAAGCGCCTCCCTTATAG